>JBFLVN010000034.1:0-19378 GCA_040758475.1 Bdellovibrionota bacterium | reverse complement strand
GTGCTCGACCTTGTAGAGGAGTTCGGCCTGGATCTTGGCGATCTCGGAGGTGATGCGGGGGCTGGGCTTCGCGATGAAGTCGGCGGCGCCAAGTTCGAGGGCCCGGAAGATGGCCCGGTCCTCCGTGCGGGAACTTACCACGATCACCGGAAGCGGCCGGGACTGCATGACGAGGCGCAGGAACGTAAAGCCGTCCATGCCCGGCATTTCGAGGTCCAAGGTAATGACGTCGGGGTTTTCCTGGAAAAGCTTCTTGAGCGCTTCTTCCCCGCTTCCCGCCGTCGCCACCACGCGGACGCGGGAACTCTTCTCCAGCATGCCGGAGAGCATGCGGCGGTTGTAGGCCGAATCGTCGACCACCAGGACACGGATGGCGCGGGAGGGCGTCACGGCGCGGCGCCCTCCTTGGCAGCCTTCTGGTACACAAGGTCCGAACGGAAATGCCGCAGGTCGAACTTGGTCGAAAGATTGATAAGCGATTCCGAATGGCCGAGGAAGAGGAATCCCCCCGGTTCGATCTTCTCGTGGAAAAGATCGATCACCTGCCGCTTCGTCGCGGTGTCGAAATAGATGATCACGTTCCTGCAAAAAACCACGTCGAGCCGCCGCACGAGGCTCAGGCGGTCCCGGTCCAGGAGGTTGAGAGCGGAAAAAGTCACTCGGCGGCGGATTTCCTCCCGGACCCGGCGGTTCCCGCCCGTTTCTTCCTCGAAAAAGCGGTTGCACTCGCTTGGCACGCCGTTGCGGAAGGAGTGGGAACGGTAGACCGCCTGCCGGGCCCGCTGGAGGGCGCTCCGGGAAATATCGGAGGCGAAGACTTCCCACTCGAAGCCCGCGAGCTGGGGCTGGCAGGCGAGAATCATGGCGAGGCTGTAGGGCTCCTCTCCCGATGAACAGCCCGCGCTCCAGAAACGGATGTGGCTCTCCCGCTTCGCCCGCTTGCGGGCGACGAGTTCCGGCAGCACTTCTTCCACGAGGGCGTCGAACTGATAGCTCTCGCGGAAAAAATAGGTCTCCTGGGTCGTGAGGAGCTCCACGATCTCATCGAGCTCGTCCCGCCGGGAAGGATCGTACCGGAGAAAGCGCTCGTATTCGCGGAAGGATTTGAAGAGGCGTTGCTCCACCCGGCGGGCGAGGCGCCGTTCCAGGAGGTATTTGAGGTTGTCCTCGAAGTACAGGCCGCAGTGGCGGTTGATCGAATCCCGGATCAGCCGGAATTCCTCGTCGCTCATCCGGAGCACCGGCGTAAGGTCGAGAGCCATTTATTCGCCGCCCGCTTGAGCGAGGGCCTCCGCTAGAGAGCGGGCCACCAGGGGATCGCGCTCGTCCGAAAGCCGGGCCTCGATGAGACCCCGGGCTTCGGAAGTCCCCACACGCCCCAGGAGCGCGGCCGCGTGAGCCCGGACGTTCCAATGCTCGTGGGAAAGAAGGGCGCCGATCCGGCGGGCCGACTGGGCGTCCGGTTTCCCCTCTTTTCCCAGAACGGTCAGGGCCGCGAGAACCACGTCCGGTTCCGGATGAGAGAGAAGCCCTAGGGATTCCTGCCGCGCCTTTTCGAGGGCCACTTGCCCCAGAACTTCGAGGATGCGGGTCAGGAGGGCGGGATGGGCCTGCTTGTCCGAAAGCACCCCTTCCAGCAGGGAAAGGGCCCGTTCGCCGCCGATGTCCCCCAGGCTCGCCGCCGCTTCGCAGCGGACCCAGAGGTCTGGGTCCTTGAGGGCAATGGCGAGCGCCTCGACCGCTTCCGGCCCCGAAAACGCCCCGAGCCCTCGGGCCACGGCCCGGCGGACGGCGGGGTCTTCATCGGCAATGGCCCGGCAAAGAGGCGTGGCGGCGGAAGGGACTTTTGAATCGGCAAGCGCCTGGGCCGCGGCGAGGCGCACTTCCGTTTCCGGATCGCCGAGGGCCAGGATGGCACGGGAGACGGCCCCCGATTCCGTGCCGACCCGGCCCGCCACCGAAACCGCCGCCGCCCGGGCGGCCGCCAGGGGGGAATCGAGCACGGGGCCGATCCGCGAGAGGACGGCGGAGACCGACGATTTAGCGATCCGGGTCAGGGCCCCCACCGCCGCCTCCCGGACGTCCGGATAGGGGTGTTCGAGAAGGCTTACGAGGTCCTCGGTGCTCCGCTCGTCGGAGAGTTCCCCGACCGCCTCCGCCGCCGCCCGAAGGAGATGGCCGAAATCCGACCGCAGGCACCGGTGGAGGACCGGTAGCGCGGCCACGCACCGGGTTTTTCCGAAGGCGAGCGCCGCCACCACCTGGGCCACAGGGGAAAGGCCGTCAAAGCGGTCGAGCAGGATTGAAACGGCTTCCGGCGGAAGCATTTCGAGCGATTCCCGAAGAGCGGAAAAAACCCCTTCGTCGTTTCCAAGCGCCAAAATCGCGTCGAGTGCTTGGGGCTTCCCGCTGCACGCTAGAATCCGGACGGCCGCCCCCCGCACTGATTGGTCGGAAGAAGAAAGCGCCCCCTGAATCCGGGCAAGGGCGCTCTCCGCCATGCCTTCGCGGACGAGAGCGCATGCCCGTTCGTAGAGCTGCTCGCGGTGCGCAAGCACCGTCGCGCAAAACGCCTTGAGCGCCGCCTCGCGGGAGCTTTTCCCCTGGTCTGAAATCCCTTGTGCCAGAAGGCTTAATCCCTCGGGATAACGCCCCGAAGCCATCACCTCAAATACGGGTTTGCGGAGAATGGGGTGGGCCGCGAGCCGTTCCAGACTCGCGAAAGGGACATGCCCTCCCTGGAGTGCGAGCGCTTCGAGGGCGAGAAATTTGAGGGAGACATCCGGCGAGTCCAGGAGCCCTTCGAGCGCATGCTGGGCTTCGAGGGTGGAAAAACGCCCCAAATTCTCGACGGCCACCGTCCGGACGTTCTCGTCGGGATCGGAAACCACCTTGAGCAAGTCCTGGACGGACGAAGGATGGCGGATCTGCCCCAGGATATTGCAGGCGAACAGGCGGACGTCTGGATCGGGAGACGCAAGCGCCTCGCGGACGGAGGGGAGGGCCCGGTCCCCAAGCGCCACGAGGACTTCGAGGACGGCGTTGCGAAGACCCGCATTCTCCGGGTCCGAAAGGCGCTCGACGAGGCCCGGAAGAAGCTCGGCGGCCGCTCCGCTCTGGATGAGAATTTCGACGGCCGCCTTGCGGACCCGCCAGTGGGGGTCCCCCAGGGCCGTAAACAACACGTCCGCGGCTTTTGAGGAAGCAAGACCCTGGAGCCCTTCGACGAGGGCGATGCGGCCTTCCACGTCCTGGGCCGCGAAGGATTGGAGGACTTTGGAATTCACGTGCTCCCTCCACCCACGCGCTGGGTGGCGGCGTTAAAGAGCCGGAAGAGCTCTTCCTCCAAATAACGGCTCCCCTCCCGGATACTCGCCGGCACGCGCTGGGCGTAGAGGTCCCGCGCCTCGGATATCTCCCGTTCGAGAAGGGCTTCCAGGTCCCCTCCCCTGGCCCCTTCTTCGAGCGCTTCCTGGTTATACAAAGCGATGTCGGCGACGATGATCCGGGCGAGACGCCTCGCCCGGTCGTGAGCTTCCCCGTCGCTTGGAGGAACTTCTGGCACGGGCACTTCCGTGCTCCGGAGAATTTGTTCCTGCGCCGCGTTCACCTCGGGTTTGGGCACGGACTCGACGGCCACCGGGGGCGGGAGGCGCGCCGGGTCGCTCCGCCGCTCGTTTTCCATCCCCCAGAGGAGGCGGTTGATCTTCGGCACGAGTTCGTCGGGGATGTGGTGCTTTTCCACGTAATCGTCGGCGCCGTAAAGCTGGCTCGGCGAGCGCTTGTAGCGGGTCTTGTCGTAGATCGAGGCCACCAGGACGATTTTGGATTCTTTCACTCTCTCTTCCCCGCGCACGCGGGAGGCGATCTCGTAGCCGTAGAGCCCCGGCAGGGCGACGTCGGAGACGATCACCTTGGGAGTAAGTTCGACGATGCGCTTCCAAGCGGTCTCGCCGTCGTAGGCTTCCTCGACCCGGTAATCCGTCTGGGATTCGATCACGTTCCGCAAGAGCTGGCAGAATTCGGCGCTTTCGTTGGCGACGAGGACAAGAACGTTTCCAAGCGGCGGGCGGGAAGCCGGGGCCGCCGAAGCAGGCGAAGCTTCCTTGCGCTTGAGCTTCAAAACGAAAATCGCCTTGCAGGAGGAGCAACGGAGCCGCACGCGCTCGGGCATTTCTCCGCGCGGTTCCAGGCGGTGGCGCATTCCGCAGGCGGGGCAAGTGATGGAAAGGGCGGACGTCGTCATAAAAATCGTTAGAAGTTAAACCGCCGGACTTCGGCGCCAAGCGCCTCGGCCTGGCGCTCCAGGTTCGCCGCGGCCTCGTCCATGGCGGTGGCGGCCAGGGCGTTTTCCTCCATGATCTTGCGGATTGTTTCCATTTCGGAAACCACCTGGGAGCTTCCGCCGCGCTGCTCCTTGATGGCGCCGTTGATGTAATCGACCATCTGGATGACGCGGCCCATGGCCTCGTTGATCTGGCGGGCCCCCTTGCTCTGCTCGCGCGTGGCCCCCCGGACGAGAATCGTGATCTCTTTCATCTTCTGGGCGGCGCCCATGATCTGGGTCGAACCCTTGGCCTGCTCGGTCGTTGCCACGTTGATCTGCAGGACCATCGAAACGATCTTGTCGATGGCCGCCGTGATCTGGGCCGAACCCTTGGCCTGCTCGACGGTGGCCCGGGCGATCTCGCGGACCATCTCCGTCGCCTTGCGGCTCGACTCGGCGATCCGCCGGAGCGCGTCGCCCGCCTGCTGGGAACGGCTAACCCCTTCGTCCACGAGGCGCGCCCCCGCGGAAACGGAGGAGATCGCGCGCTCGGATTCAGTCTGGAGGGAACGGATGATGGCGGCGATCTCGGCGGTCGAGGCGGCCGTCCGTTCGGCCAGATCCTTGATCTCATCGGCCACCACGGCGAAGCTCTTTCCGTGCTCCCCCGCCTGGGCGGCGATGATGGCGGCGTTCAGGGCGAGAAGGTTCGTCTGCTCGGCCACGTCGTCGATCACGTTGAGGATTTTTCCGATTTCCTCGATCCGCTCGCCCAGGCTCTGCATCACGTCCGCCGCTTCGCGGGAAGAGGCGTGGACCTTCTGGATGCTCTCAGCCGTCTGGGTGACGGCTTCGAGCCCCACCTGGGCTTCCTGGGAGAAAGTGCCCGCCAAGGCCACCGTCTGCTCGGCGTTGGCTTCGACCTGCTTGATGGAGGCGTCCATCTCCGAGATGCTCGAAGCCGTCTGGTCGGCGGCGACGGAGAGCTGCTCCACATTCTCCTTCACCTGATGGATCGAGCTCGTCATCTGGGAGATGCTGGAAGTCGTGTCTTCCACCGCGGCGGAGAGCTGCTCCACGTTCTCCGAAATTTCGTCGATGATCGCGTTGAGTTCGAGAATCGAGGAAGAGGATTCGTCGCTGGAAGCCGCCAGGACGTCGATGTTCTCGGCGATGCGGCCGATGGCGGCACCGATCTCTTCCATGGACCGGAACGTCCGCTGAACGGCGTCGTTCTGGGACTGGGACCCCTGAGCCACGCCGCGCGCGCTCTTGGAAATATCGCCGCTCGTTCCCTGGACCATGCCGACGCTGCCGCGAATCGATTCGACCACGCGGCGGATCGAACGGCCCATCTGGTAAAAGGATTTTCCAAGGCTGCCTACCTCGTCTTTCCGCTCCCGGAGAAGCGGAGCCACGTCCGCCGCGAGGTTGCCGGAGGCGATTTCCTCAGCCGCCTGCTGGAGCGTCCCCACGGGCTGGACGAAGAGGCGGTTGATCGTGAAATAACCAGCCAGATTGAGAACCACGATCACGGCAAGCAGACCGACGAGCCAGCCGACGACCTGCTCCGTCACGCGGTCGGCGGCCGCCAGTTTCTCATCCAGGGCTTCCTGGGAAATGCCCAGGAGGAGATATCCCTTCACCCGGTCCACGATCTCCCCGCGCTCGTCGAACCCCGGTTCGGTAAGGGGCATGGTCACGCGGATGCTGGGAGTTTCCGTGAAGGGGTCGGCGCCTTCCCCCGAACGGATGTAATGGACCCCCTTCTGCTGGAGAAGGGTCTTCTCCTCTTCCAGGAGAGCGATCTCGGAGAGTGGTTTTCCGGTCTGCACGGCCGAGCGAAGCGGGTCGTCCGTGTAAATGACGCTCCCGTCCAGGCCGATCACGAGCGCCCAAGCCAGGCCGGCCTGGGGGTCTTTCACCATCTTGGAGAGGATTTCATTGCCGGGCTGGCTGAGCGAGAGCGCCGTTACGATGAGTTCACCCTGGGATTCTCCCACGACGAGGGCCTTGCTGATGGAGACCTCCCGGAAGTTCTTGCGGATCTCGCCCAGATCGCTCGAGACGTTGAGTGTCGTAAAGACGATGGCGATGGCGAACAGGAGCGCCTGTCCCAGCACGAAGAGGATGGTCCGTCCGCGGATCGTTTCGAAATTCACTTTGCCGGCGCCTCCTCTGGGTTTTTGCTATCCGCCCCTTGGCTGGAGTCTTTGGGGGCCTCCGCCGGAACGGACGGCGGCTTCACTCCCGCGCTCTCGAACGCCGCCTTTCTCATCTTCTCCAGGTCAATCGCCTCGGAACTCGACAGAAGGCGGTCGATATTCAAGATCAGGACGATCTTCTCTCCCGAAAGGGCGAGCCCATAGACATAGGCCGTTTCCCGGCTGGAGAGAAGCGCGGGGACGCGGACGATCTCGCCGCCGGAAGCTTTGAGGATTTCGCTCACGGCGTCCACGGCCAGGCCCACGATCCGCCCTCCCACGCTCGTAATCACGATCCGCCGCATCGATTCGGCGTCGGACCAGGGCGGAAGGCCGAAGCGGTCCCGGAGGTCCACGATGGGGAGGACCGATCCCCGCAGATTGACGACCCCCCGGACGAACTTGGGCGACCGAGGGACGGGACGGACCTTCTGGAACGGGACGATTTCCTTGATGCGCATGATGTCGATGGCGTAGGAATCGCCTCCCAGGAGGAAGCAGGCCAGCTGGCTCTCGGCCGGGGCGGCTTGACTGGCGGGCGCGCTCACGCGGCTTCCTCCTCCCGCTCGATGCGGGCGACTGACTCAAAGTTGAGAAGAACGAAAACTTTGGGGGTTTCCCCTTCCCGCGCGGGAGTCCGCCCGACGCCGAGGAGGAAACGGGCCTCCTCCGGCGGAAGGACGGCCGGCGGCGGCTCGATGGCGTCCGTCCGGATCGTGATCACCTGCCGGACTTCGTCGACGAGGAGTCCCACGGGGGACTGCTCCGTCCCCGCTACGACGATCCGGCTCTTGCGGCTCAAGGGCTCAGCGGGAATTCCCAAGCGGCGGCGCAAATCGATCACCGGCACGATGGCGCCCCGGATGGAGACGACGCCGGCCACGTACGGAGGGTTCAAGGGGACTTCCGTAACCTGGGGCACCTTGATGGTCTCCCGCACGCTTGCCAGTTCGAGGGCATATTCCTCCTTGCCAAGCCGGAAACTCAGGTGCCGCGCTCCCGCGGCCAGATGGTCTTCCTTCCGGGCGAAGCCGTGGCGATAGGTCGCCTCTTCGTCCCCCTCCGCCGCGGGGAAGGTTTCGAGAAATTCCGCCACGGAGGAATCCGGGCTTGGAGCGGGAGGAGCCAAATCCACGGGCGCTGGAGGAAGCACGCTCTCCTTGGGCGAATCGGGAGACGGCGAAGCGGCCGGCGCGGCCTTGGCGGAAGGCTGAAGTGCCTTCTGCTCCTTTTCAATCTCCGCGATTGCTTCGTCAATTTCCTTGGGGGCCTGCCCCTTGGCCCGGCGCGACTTGAGGCGGGCCTGCTTTTCCTCGTCCATCTCCGCGATCACTTCATCGATCTCTTTGGCGTGATGGACGGGAGGCGGAACCGTGGGCGCTTTCGGCGGCGCGGCCTTGGCCGCCGCAGGGTCCCTCACTTCGGGCGTAGCGGCGTCCTTCCCCTTGCGTGGTGGCGGGGATTTCTTCTTCGCTTTCTTGCGCGCGCGAAGGATGTCCACGTCAGTCCTCGCCATCCTTGGGTTTCATGCGCAGTTCCCGGGCCACGTCTTCTACAACGGCGGCGCCGATGGGCCGCTCCTCGCGGCCGAAACCTTCGAGCAGGGTGTTGGCGGCCAGGTTGTTGATCTTTCGCGGAATCCCGCCCGAGAGGCGGCCGATGGCGGCGATGGCCTCGGCGCTGAGCACGGACCCCTTGGCACCGGCCACTTCGAGGCGGTGCTCGATGTACTTTTTCGCCTCTTCTTCCGAAAGGGGGCCCAGGTGGAACCGGACGCCGATCCGCTGCCGCAGGGGTTCATATGCCGGGTGGCGGTCGATCCGCCGTTCGATCTCGGGCTGGGCGAGAAGGACAACGGCGAGGAGGTTCCGGTCGTCCAGCTGGAAATTCGTCAGGAGCCGCAGCTCGTCGAACGTCTGCTTGGAAGGGACGAGTTGGGCCTCGTCGATCAGGAGGACGGCGCACTTGTCTTCTTCGTCGAGCGCGTAGAGCCGGTCGGAAATCTTCTCGTAAAGCTCGCTCTTGTCGCGGGGGACGTCTTCAACTCCGAGGCGCGAGGCCACCTGCCGGAGGAGCTGGCCGGGGGCGAGCCGGGGATTTACAAGCAGGATGGGGACGTATTCCTCCCCCAAGCGATCGACGAGCGTGCGCGAAAGAAGGGTCTTGCCGCACCCGATCTCGCCCGTCAGGAGCGCGAGCTCCCGTTCCTCGACGGCTAGTTCGAGGCGCGCCATGGCTTCGGCGTGCTGGCGGCTCTCGAAAAGGAACGCCGGATCGGGCGTCTTTCCGAAGGGGCGCATCGACAGGCCGTAGAATTCCTCGTACACGAACCAGCCCTCTCTCTTACGCGCTCTTTACCGCCGTGCGGCGCCCAGCGGCACCGCCCGAAAAACTCTCCCGGATCACCCCGCCCACGTCGAGCACCAGCACCGTGTGCTGCCCCCCCAAATCCGTCGCTCCCGCGACGCCCGGCGTCTCGGAGAGGAGGTCCCCCACGGGCTTGATCACGATGTCCTGCTGGCCCACGAGCCGGTCCACAAGGAGCCCCAGGCGCTTTTCGGCAAGGCCCACAACGATGACATAGCGGTAGGGAAGATTTCCTGGCGCCTCGCCGCCCAGGCGGAAAAAATCCGCGAGCGCCACGACCGGCACCGTGCGCCCCTCCACCTGGAGGACGTGCCGCCCCTCGATGCTGGAGAGCTCGGTTTCCGTCACGCGCAGGCATTGGAGGACCGAATTGACCGGGACGGCGTACGTCCGCCCCCGGCACTCGATCACCAAGGCGCCGATGATGGCGAGCGTAATGGGAAGGGTGATCCGGATGGTGGTCCCCTTCCCGGCTTCCGTCCGGGTTTCGAGGACGCCGCTCAACGCCGCGATGTTGTTCTTCACGACGTCCATCCCCACGCCGCGGCCCGAAAGCTCGCTCGCGCCGTCCTTGGTCGAAAAGCCGGGGAGGTAAATGAATTCAAGGAGCTCGGCTTCCGTGGGCTCCGCGTCGGCGGCAAGGAGCCCCCGCTCGACGGCGCGCTTTCGGACCTTGGCGAGGTCGATCCCTTTGCCGTCGTCCGTCACCTCGATGACGACGTGGTTGCCTTGAGGATAAGCCCGCAGGGTGACTTTCCCCGTGCCGGGCTTTCCCACGAGAAGACGCTCGGCCGGCGGTTCGAGGCCGTGGTCGAGGGAATTGCGGATGATGTGCATGAGCGGATCGGCCAGTTCCTCGACGAGAAGCTTGTCGAGTTCCGTTTCGCCGCCGAACATCTGGAGGTCCACTTCCTTGCCGAGCGACTTGGCCGACTTGCGGACGACCCGCGCCAGACGGTCGAAGACCTGGCTGACGGGGACCATCCGGGTCGCCATGACGCCGGATTGGAGCTCCGCGATCTTGCGCTCGAACGTGCGCACTTCGCGCCCGAGCTGCTGGGCGAGCTTGGCCTGGCCGATGTCGCGCAGGTGATCGGCGAGCCGTGAGAAAGTATTCCGCTGGGCGACGAGTTCGCCCACCACGTTCATGAGCACGTCGAGACGCCGGATGTCGACGCGCACCGTCTGGGAGACGCTCCGCACGCTTCCGAGCCCCTCTTCCACGCCTTCGGCGGCCGGCGGCGCGGCTTCCGCGGAGGGGGCGGCAACGGGGCCGGATGCCGGAGGGGGCGCACCGCCCGCCCGGGCAGCGACAAGGGTTGCCAGAGTGACCGGCGAGCCCTGCAAATGGGCTTCAAGCGGCGCGGCGGGTTCATCGCTCGCGACGATCAAATCGAAAACGATCTGGTTCTCGCCGCTCGCCTCGCCGGAGGGAAGCGTCGATAAGACTTCGCCCTTCTGCTTGAGCTTGTCGGAGACGGCCGCCAGGTCCGTGTCGAACGTGTCGAGCAGGAAACGGCCCGTCACCTTGTGAATCCAGCGGCCGAGCTTCAAATTCTCGCTCAGGCGATGCTCTTCGTATTCGGTCAGGACTTCGAGGATCTTGGGGTCGATCCCGCTCTTGGCGACGAACGCCTTCGCGCTGCTCTCGGGCTTGGCCTGAGCGGCGGCGAGGATTTCCTGCCGCAGGCTCTCAACGCCGGGCAGACCCTCGCCCTTGCCCCGCGCGGCCACGAGGCGCCCAAGCGCTTCGACGCCGCGGAAGAGGAGGTCCACAAGGTCCCGGGCGAGCGTCACTTTCCCCAGGCGGAGCGCATCGAGCAGGTTTTCAAGGTCGTGGGCAAGCCCCTGGAGTTCGGAGAAACCGAACATGCCGGCGAGGCCCTTGAGGGAGTGGGCGCCCCGGAAAATCGCGTTCACCAGGTCCGGGTTGAAGGGCTTTCCTTCGGCCATCTCTTCGAGGGAAAAGAGATCGCGGTGGAGGGAGTCGATCAGCTCCTCCGCCTCGGAGACGAACTCGGCGATCTGCCTTCCTTCGTCGGCTGCCATGCGCGCGTCCTACGGCTTCCCCAGGTACCGCCGTACCACTTGTTGGAGGCGGTCGGGGTCGACGGGCTTGACGAGGTATTCGTCGGCCCCCAGGGCCCGGCCTTTTTCCTCGTCCCGGGCGCTTACTTCGGAGGTGATGATGATGAGCGGGATGTGCTGGTAGAGGCGGTTCTGCTTTACGAAGGAGAGGAGTTCCAGGCCGTTAATATCGGGCATGTTGATGTCGGTGATGATGACGTCGAATTTCTCCCGCGGCAGGCTCTTTAGCGCCTCAAATCCGCTTGCCGCCTCGACCACTTCCACGTCGCCCAGCATCTCCAGGGCCGAGACGACGAGGGAGCGCGTCGAAGCCGAATCTTCCGCGAGCAGGATTTTGTGCGCCACCGCTCTGCTCCCCCTACTCCGCCCCGCGCGGCAGGTTGCGAAGCTGCCGGGTCAAATAGGCCCGGTCCATCGCGATGCCGGCCTGGACGAGGAATATCTCGAGGCTCTCCGTATCGCCGATCTCCCGCTGTTCGGGAACGTTGTCGCCGTAGAGAAGGGCCACGACCTTCCCCGACGAGACGATGGGCGCGAGAAATACTTCGTGGGGTCTTACTCCCCCCAATTGCTCGACCAGGTAGTCGTTCCATTTTCCCGCCGGGAGCGCCCCCTTGAGGATCGCCTGGCGCTCGTAGGTTTCCCGCAGGAGGGAAGGCTCGTCCAGGGGAATGCGCATCCGCCGGACGCGCTTTAGGGCGTTCCCCTCCGCCAGTTCGACGCCGAATTCCCCCAGGCCCCGGATGCCGTCGGGCGCGATCACGAAGACGACGGCCCGGTTCATGAGTTCCGCCGCGAAGCGGAGGATGAGGAGAGTGATCTCGACGTTCGAGTTCGGGTTGTTGAGCTCGTTCGTCATCGTTTTCAGGATGGAGAGGCCGGGGCTGGGCGGCACGGCCTGGGCTTCCCGGCGGTCGGAAAAGAACCCTTCCTCGAACTCCCGGGCGAGTTCACCCCGAAAATCCACGAGCGGCGAAGCGCGCCCGCCGTTAAGAGGGGCGCGGGAAGTGGCTTTGGGCGACGGCGGGGGCGGAGGCCCCTCGGACATGGGCAAGGCCGAAAAATCGTCCGCATCCGCGAGAACGGGAGGGGGCGGCGCCTTGGGGGCCGGGGGCGGAGCGGGTTCCGGAGGCGGCGCTTCCACTGCGGGCGAAGAAGGCTTCTCTTCGGCGCTCTCCTTCTCCGATACCTGCGCCACAAGCGGTGGCCCCGGCGCAGGGACTTCGGCAGGGGCTTCCGCGGGAGGAATGTCCTTGGCCTGCCACGTCGCCAGCAGCGGGCCCACTTCGTTCAAAAACGCGGCCTGATCGGAGGTCTCTTGTTCGCTTGAAAGCTGGGACTTGCGGGGCTTCTTGAGAAAGGCGTCCACCCCCATGGCCTCGGCCTTCTTCTTGGCCTCTTCGTTGTCGTAATCCGTCATCAAGGCGGTGCGCAGGGGGCCGCCGTTCTTCTTTACGTGGTCGAGGAGTTCGATCCCTCCCAGGATTCCTCCCTCGTCGGAACGGGGCATGAGGAGGTCCGCCAGCAAGAAAAACGGCGCCCCCTGCTCCCGGAGCTCGGCGATCTTGGCGAGGCCCTGGCGCGTCCCTTGGGCCACGGCGATGGAAAATCCCTTTTCGGCGAGTTTCGCTTCGAGTACGCCGAGCGTAAGGGAATCGTCGTCCACCACGAGGACTACGCCCTTGCCGGAAGAGAGCGCCGCCGCCGCAGACTTTTTTTCCGCGGGAGCGGGCGCGGCTTTTTCTTTCCGGGAGGGCGCCTTGGGTTTTTCGGGTGCGAGAGGAGCCGCTTTGGGTGGTTCGGGCTCTGGCGGAGGGGGTGGAGGGATGAAAGCCGCCGGCTCGGCCCGGGCCGTGCTCTCGCCCAGGGCCTTGGATTCGTCGAAGAGGCGCGTCCCTTCCATGGCCAGAAACTGGGCGTTTAGTCCCGGCTCCAGGAGGAATTGGCGTTGTTCGGGGTCGAGCCCCGCCAGTTCGTCCCCCCGCTCGAAGAGCTCGAAGCTAAAACTCCCCTCGCTCCAGTTGAAGAAGCCGAAGACCGTCTGCTCGACCACGCCGCGTACGGCCTGCTGGATTTTCTCGCGGGAGACGCTCAATTGGCCGTGGAGGATTTCCTGGAGGGAATCGTTGCGGCCCGTGTCGTTCCAGACCTGGAGGGCCTCTTCCCGCTGCTCGTCCGTGAGGGCCCCCTGCTGGACGAGGGCATCGGCAAGGCGCGGATGGGCGGTGTCGGTCAGGGCCGAGACGACGAGGCCGTTTCGGAAAAGGACGGCCCCCTGCTGCCCCTCGCGGGTGAGGCGCAAGACGCCGCTCTTGCGGCTCAGGCTCACGATCTGGAGGATGTCGCCAAGCCCCAGGTCTTCAAGGTTGCCGACAAGACTCATGGACGCCCCGGGCCCGCCCCCTTTGCAGCCGGCCATGCGGCCGTCTTCCCTAATACACCGTACGGGCGCGGGGGGCTGGCCTCGACCCGTAGAACCCCTCACGAAGAGGGATAACTACTTAGAATAACTCAGGTATTCGCGAAATTCCGCTATTTAAGACCGTATCACAGCGCCCCCTCCATTGCAAAAAAGCGGAGGTGGGCTACAGGTCGCGCCCATGAATACGGCCCCGTCCTCTTTCAAAGACAAATTCCGGTGGGTGCTCGTTTTGCTAGCCCTCCCCGCCCTCTCGGCCTGTTCCCAGGGTTTCCGTTCTCTGGCCGGTCCCGGCGGCGCCTTCGAACTCCGCTCTTCCTGGGGGACCATCGCCGCCGACCTCGTCCTGATCCTCTTCCCCCTCCTGCCAGCGGTCTTTTTCCGGCAAGCGGTCCAACGCCTCCTGGGCGATGAGGAACCCGATGCCTTCAGCCTCCCGCGCATCTTCCTGTTCACGCTCGCCTTCCTGCTCGCCGTGCTGCGGTTCTACCCCCACACCGCCTGGGAAATCCGCGTGGACGATACGGGTATCATCCACACGACGTGGGAAAAGACGGTGGCCATCTCCTGGAACGAGACCGTCAAGGTCCGCAACAACCTCCAGCGCGAGAGGAACACCTACGAAGGGTTAAAGCCCGATCCGAGGCTGGAGATCGTGGACATCAAGAACCAGACGCTCTATTTCGAGGAAAAAGAACTGGGACCGGAAGCCTACCGGGCTTTGCTCGAAGAGGTGGGAAACCGTTACTACGGCCGCGAAAAACTCACGGATGGGAAAATTGAAATCCCGCCCGAACCGGCGCAGCCACCGTCAGCGAAAAGCACTGAATCGAAGTAGCGGAAGTTGCTTAAGAAAAAGCCAACCCCTCCCTGGCCTTCGGCCATCTCTCCCCGCTAGCGGGGAGGGGACGGGGGGTGGGGTCGTCGGGCAGTAAACGCGCTCTAGAAGATTCTTACGTCCCCATCTCCCAACTGGAGAGGTACTTTTTCTGCTCGGCCGTGAGCTTGTCGAGTTCGACCCCCATGCTCTTGAGTTTGGTCGCGGCCACCTGCTCGTCGAGTTCCTTGGGCATCCGGTAGACCTTCTTTTCGAGCTTGGCGTGGTTCTTGGCGACGAACTCGGCCGCGAGCGCCTGGTTGGCAAAGCTCATGTCCATGACGGCGGAAGGATGCCCTTCGGCGGAGGCGAGGTTGATGAGCCGCCCTTCACCAAGGACGTTGATCTTTTTCCCGCTCTTGAGCGTGTACTCGGTGACGTAATCCCTCACCTCGCGCTTCCCCTTGGCGGCTTCGTCCAGGGCGGCGATGTCGAGTTCCACGTTGAAGTGGCCCGAGTTGGCGACGATGGCGCCGTCTTTCATCTTCTCGAAGTGCTCCAAACGGATCACGTCGATGTCGCCCGTGACGGTGCAGAAAATATCCCCTTCCTTCACCGCTTCCTTCATGGGCATGACGCGGAAACCGTCCATCACGGCTTCGAGGGCCCGGAGCGGGTCGATCTCGGTCACGATCACGCTCGCCCCCATGCCGCGGGCCCGGAGCGCAAGGCCCTTCCCACACCAGCCGTAGCCCGCCACGACGAAAGCGCTTCCCGCCAGAAGGCGGTTCGTGGCGCGGATGATGCCGTCGATGGTGCTCTGGCCCGTGCCGTAGCGGTTGTCGAAGAAGTGCTTCGTATCGGCGTCGTTCACGGCGATGACCGGGAAGGCGAGAACGCCGTCCCGCTCCATGGCCTTCAAACGAATGACGCCCGTCGTCGTCTCTTCCGTGCCGGCCAGGATATCGTCCAGCAGTTTCTTCTTCTGGGCGGGCTTTAATTTCTCGGCCCAGGAGCGGACCACGTGGTGCATCTCCTGGGTCTTGCCCATCGAGATAAAGAGGAGCGAACTGACGAGGTCCGCCCCGTCGTCCATCGTGATTTCGGGGGAAGCTTTCAAGGCCGAAAGAATGTGGTCGTAGTAGGTATCCGTCGATTCCCCCTTGATGGCGTAAACCGGGATTCCGTGGTGTTTTACGAGGGCGGCGGCCACGTCGTCCTGGGTCGAGAGGGGGTTGGACGCGCAGAGGGTCACTTTGGCGCCGCCCGCCTGGAGCGTCGTGGCCAGGATGGCCGTCTCCGTCGTCACGTGGAGGCACGCCGAGAGGCGCCGCCCCTTGAGGGGCTTTTCCTTGGCGAAGCGCTCGGCGATGAGCCGGAGGACCGGCATGCTCTGCTCGGCCCACTCCATGCGCTTTTGTCCCCGGTCGGCAAGCGAGAGGTCTTTCACGTCGTGGTCAACCATTTGTTCCCTCGGTGATCTGGTTTGGAAACGGAAAAATTTTAGAGGCCCGCGGCCTTGCGGAGGCGGTCGGCCTTGTCGGTCTTCTCCCACCGGAATTCAGCTTCGCTACGGCCGAAGTGGCCGTAGGCGGCCGTCTTCTTGTAGATGGGCTTCAAAAGATCGAGTTCCTCGATGATCCCCCGGGGCCGCAGGTCGAAATTGTCCCGGACGAGCTTGGAGAGCTTTTCTTCCGGGACTTTTCCGGTCCCGAAGGTATCGACCAGCACCGAAACCGGCTGGGCGACGCCGATGGCGTAGGCCACCTGGACTTCACACTTGCTCGCGAGCCCCGCCGCTACGATGTTCTTGGCGACGTACCGGCCCATGTAACAGGCCGAGCGGTCCACCTTGGAAGGGTCTTTGCCCGAAAACGCGCCGCCCCCGTGGCGGCCCCAACCGCCGTAGGTATCGACGATGATCTTGCGGCCGGTGAGGCCGCAGTCCCCCATGGGACCGCCCACGACGAACCGGCCCGTGGGATTCACGTGAACCGCCGTGTTGCCGTCGAACATCTTGGAGGGAAGGACGGGACGGATGACGTGCTCGAGAATCTGCTTGCGGATTTCTTCCTGGGAAATATCCGGGGCGTGCTGGGTCGAGAGGACGACGGCCGAAATCCGGTACGGAACGCCGTCCTTGTATTCGACCGAGACCTGGCTCTTCCCGTCGGGCCGGGCCCAGGGAAGAGTGCCGTCCTTGCGGCGCTCGGCGAGGCGGCGCGTCAGTGCGTGGGCGAGCTGGATGGGCGTGGGCATCAGGACGTCGTTCTCGTTGCAGGCGTAGCCGAACATGAGTCCCTGGTCGCCCGCCCCCTGGTCCTTGCTCTGGCTCGTCGCCGCGTCCACGCCCATGGCGATGTCGGGCGATTGCCGGTCGACGGCGACGAGAACGCCGCAGCTCGCCCCGTCGAACCCCATATCGGAACTCGTAAAGCCGATCTCCTGGACGGTCTTCCGGGCGATCTCGGAGTAATCGAGGCGCGC
Organism: Bdellovibrionota bacterium; assembly: GCA_040758475.1. Classification (GTDB taxonomy): domain Bacteria; phylum JAGRBM01; class JAGRBM01; order JAGRBM01; family JAGRBM01; genus JBFLVN01. The sequence continues at coordinate 2,729 of JBFLVN010000034.1, read as the reverse complement.
GTTCGTCGTGATCTCGCCGGCCAGCACGATGAAGCCCGTCTTGACGAGCGTCTCGCAGGCGACGCGCCCCCGGGGGTCTTCCCGGAGGATGGCGTCCAGCACGGCATCGCTGATCTGGTCGGCCATCTTGTCGGGATGGCCTTCGGTAACGGATTCGGACGTAAAGATGAAATCTTTGAGCATCGCTTTGCGTTCCTGTAGGTAGTGCCTGGCGGGAGGGGGGGCCCGGAGGCGGGCAAACGCTAGTTGGCTGATCCTTTGATTGCAACGAACGGGGCGGCGAAAGCCTATCCATGTGCTATGGGATGAGTCCGGGGATGAATCCGCCCGAGGTATGGCATCCCGTGACCGAGCACAACCCCCTCCTCGAACCGGCTTTCCGAATCCCCTTTGGCCGCATCCGCCCGGAGCACGTGGAACCCGCCGTCCACGAACTCATCGCCCGAGCCCGGCGGGAAATGGAAAAAATCGGTGGAGGGACCGCCCCCCGAACCTTCGAGAACACCCTGGGGGCCTTGGACGAACTCACGCGCCCCCTCGATTTCGCGCTGACGGTGGCGGGGCATCTCGAATCGGTGGCCACGACGCCCGAACTTCGCGCCGCGTGGAACGCCGTGCAGGCGCCGGCCAGCCAGTTCTATGCCGGCATCCTCCTTTCGGAAGGGCTCTGGAAAGCCATCCGCGCCTACGCCGGTTCGTGGGACGCCGCGCGCCTTTCGGGCGAGCGCCACCGGTTCCTCGAAAAGACCCTGCTCGACTTCCGCCGCGAAGGGGCGGACCTCCCCCCCGAAGGGAAGGCGCGCCTCCAGGCCCTCGAATCCGAAATGGCCGAACTGGCCACCAAATTCTCCCAGAACGTCCTCGATTCGACGAACGCCTTCGAACTCCTGGTGGATAGTGATTCCAAACTCGCGGGCCTTCCCGAAAGCGCCCGCGCGGCGGCGAAGGAAAGCGCCAAGAGCAAGGGAAAAGAAGGCTGGCGCTTTACGCTCCAGGCTCCAAGCTTCCTGGCCGCCATGACCTACCTCGACGACGCCGGGATTCGGGAAAAACTCTACCGCACCTACAACACCCGCGCGGCGGGGGATTCCCGCGACAACCGGGAAGTCATTTTGAAAATCCTTTCCCTCCGCAAAGAGAAAGCGAAGCTCCTGGGCTTCAAGGATTTTGCCGAATTCGCCACGAGCGACCGGATGGTCAAGTCGGGCGAACGGGCGGCCGCTTTCGTCGAAAGTCTCCGGAAACGATCGGAAAGGGCTTTTCAAAAGGAGAACGAGGAACTCGCCGATTTCCGCAAATCGAACGGCGGCGCGGGCGAGATGAAGCCCTGGGACGTGGCCTACTGGGCGGAAAAACAGCGCGCTGCCCTCTACGGATTCGACGAGGAGCAACTCCGTCCCTACTTCCCCCTCGACCGCGTCATCCAGGGGCTCTTTACGATCGCCCAGAAACTCTACGGCATCCGGATTCTTCCCGCTGACCTTCCCACGTGGCACGAGAGCGTCCAGACGTACGAGGTCCGCGACGAGGACGGAAAGCACCTGGGGTCGTTCTACTCGGACATGTTCCCCCGCGAGTCGAAGCGCGACGGCGCGTGGATGAACGGCATCCTAACGGGCCGCTGGCTCCCCGGAAGAGGACGGGAACCGCACCTGGGCCTCATCTGCGGAAACCTGAATCCTCCCGTCAACGGCCGCCCGGCGCTCCTCACCCACCGGGACGTGGAAACCCTTTTCCACGAGTTCGGCCACTTGCTCCATCACCTCTTCAGCCAGGTACGCACCCGCAGCCTTTCGGGCACGAGCGTTCCCCTCGATTTCGTGGAGCTTCCCTCCCAGATCATGGAGAACTGGACCTGGGAACGGGAAGCGCTCGACCTCTTCGCCGGCCATTTCGAGACGGGCGCCCCCGTGCCGGACAATCTTTTCGCCGCCATGAAGCGGGCACGGAACTTCCGGAGCGCCAACGCCATGATGCGGCAGCTCGGGTTCGCGACGCTCGATCTCTCGCTTCACCGCGATTACGGCCCGGAAAAGGACGGGGACGTGATCCCCTATTGCCGGAAGGTCATGCAGCCCTTCGCCGCCACGCCCCTGCCCGAGGACTACGCCATGGTCTGCTCGTTCCACCACCTCTTCTCGGGGTCCCTGGGCTATGCCGCCGGGTACTACTCATACAAGTGGGCCGAGGTGCTCGACGCCGACGCTTTTGGATTATTCAAGGAGCGGGGCGTCCTGGGCCGTGGCACGGGCCTCGCGTTCCGGAAGAAGATTCTAGAACGGGGGAACGGGACGGACCCCCTCGAACTCTTCAAGGATTTCCGGGGCCGCGAACCCGATCCGGAAGCGCTGCTCGTGCGGTCGGGGCTGGCGTAAAAACCTACCCCAGCACTTTCTCGTAGACGTGCCGGATCGCTTCCGTGTGTCTCCGGTAATCTTCCAAGAGCGCGCGGCGGGCGGCTCCTTCCCGCTCGCCAGATTGGTATCCCAAGCGTTTGGCGAGGGCTTCCAGGTCCGGGTGTTCCTCGTCCAGGTCCGAGATGGAGCGTCCCTCCACGATCCGCAGGCGCGAAGAGAGTTTCCTTAAAAATTCCCAGCCCGAAAAGAGAGTTTCGTAATCGGGACTGGAAAGAAGGCCCGCGCCGCGAAGGCGCGAAAGAAGTTCGTGGACCGGCGCGGGATCGAAAAGCGCCGGGTGCTTTGCGCCCCCGAGAAGCGCCAGGTACTGGA
>JBFLVN010000033.1:0-19392 GCA_040758475.1 Bdellovibrionota bacterium | reverse complement strand
CTTCTTCGAACTCGAATTCCTCTTCGCCAGCCGCCGCAGGGTCTGCTTGGGCTACGAGCCGGGAAGAACCCTCAGCCCGTGCCGGCCTGCGCGCCGCCGCCGGGCTTACCGCCCAGGCGAAGAGAAAAGCCGCCGCTAGCGCCACCGTGTTTTGCCACTTACCCATCCCTGTAGTCCTCATAACTCGAAGCTCCTAAAACTCTCTCAAGCCTTTGTCACAACCAGCCGGGAGCACCACCCGCCCCCGCGCCGCAATCACATCTTGAGACTCGTCTCCGCGTACTTATATCCACGGGTCACTTCGTCGCGGAAGCGCTCGCGGATGATGATCTCGTTGCCCCGGATCGCGATGACGCGGCCATGGTTCTTCCCGATCGGCGTGCCGCGCTGGATCGTGAAGTATTCGGTTCCGACTTTGACCTTGGCGCGAGCGTCCCGGATGCCCGAGATGATCCCGAGCACCTGGATTTCGCTCAGGTCGTAGTACTCGAGCGGCCCTTTGATGCTGTCTTCTTCAACCACTTCGACGTAAGGCTCGAAGGGATCGCGCAGGACTTGAGGGCGGTAATCGAACGCCTCGCTCTCCGGGGTGGCCGCAGCCACCGTGGCGGCGGGCGCAGCCGCTCCTTCCGCCGGAGCCGCCGCTGGCGGCTGCCCCGCGACAGGCTGCCCAGCCGCCGGAGCGGCCGCAGGAGTAGCGGGGGCTGCGGGCTTCGCCGCCGCCACCGGAGCGGCGGGCTTGGCCGCGGGGGGCGGGGCTTCCTCGCAAGCCAGGAGGAGGGCGCCCAGGAGTGCGACCGCCCCGAGAACCTCAAACGACCTAGCCGATTTGCGTTTCATCGTGTTCATTTCCCAGCAACCTAGTGAACGGCCTTCGCCTCATCGGCGCCGCCACCGCTCAATTTCTTCATTCCTTCGGCGCCTTTGCCGGCCGGTGCGGCGCCTTGTTTGCCGTCGCCACTTTTCTGGATGGCCTGCTCGATGGCCCGGTAGGTATTCACTGTAAAAGAAGCCTTGAGTTCGTTGCTCTCGTTCTTCTCGCGGGCGAGTTTGAGCCCCTGGACGTTCATGATGCGGGACTGGGCCGCCAATTCGCTGAAGAAGAGCCCGAAGGCGTGGTATTTACCCGCCATTTCGAAATCGATCGGGATCAGGGCATAGAAACCCTGGGATGTTTCATTCTTGGGAGTGATCTTCGTAAAGCGCAAGCCGTTGTCCTTCCCGAGCCGGGTGACTTGCTCGATGAGGACGTCCATGCGGGCGTCCGGCGGGAGCTGGTCCTGGGCCTGGGCGAGCTTTTCCTTGAGTTGCTCGACTTCCTCGATGAACGTGTCGATCTGGCTGGCGATGTTCTGGGTCTGGACGAGCTTGGCGTGAATCTGCTCGAAAGCCTTGGTCTGCTGTTCGAGGACCTTGACCTGATCGAGGTAGAAAGCCACGTAGTAAATCACCACTACGAGGACGTAGAACGCCGCCAGGACGCCCACGCGCGCCGCCACCGGCAACTTGAGGGCCTTGTCGAGCGCCTGCTTTAAATCGGCTTCGAGCGCCATCGTCCGTTCCTCTTTACGCCTTCCCAATCAACCCGAGAGTTTCACGCCGCACGAGATCGTGAATTCCACGTACTCGCGAAGCGTTCCCTGCGGGGAATTCTGCTTGCCGCCCTGGAGTTCCTTGATCGTCACGTCCCCCAGGTGTTTTTGCTCTTTGATCCTCTGCGCGAAGTCCACGACCGTCGATTCCGCGTCGGCGATTCCCTTGAGTTCCAGGCTCGCGGAACTCATGTTGAAATCGTTGATCCACAGCTTGTCGGGCATGGAGACGGCAAGTTCGGCCATCACCCGTACCGGACCCGCCCGGGACTTGATGAGCGTGTTGATCACGTCGAGCTTCTTCTCAAGCTCGGCTTTCTGCTTCTTGAATTCCTCGATCTTCTTGACCGTCGAATCGAGCTGCTTGAGCTTGGCCTCGGTATCGGCCGTGTTCTTGACGACCTGATCGATTTTCGTGGTGATCGAATTGTGGAGGGAGTAGACGGTCCCCAGGGCCGCCAACACGACGAGCCCCGCCAGGATCGCCTGTTTGCGGATCTCGATTTCTTTTTTCGAGACTTTTACCGGTACGAGGTTGATGCGAATCATTTGTCACCCACCTTCCGCACCGCGAGGCCCACGGCCACGGCCGCCTGGGGCCCCACCTCGGCCAGGTACTCGGGCGAGAATTCCTTCGCGGAAAACTGCACCGAGTTAAATGGGTTGATGAGTTCCACCGGGATGTTAACCCGCTCCTGGAGAGCGCGGGCCAGGCCCGGAATCCGGCAGGAGCCGCCCGAGAGGTAGACCTTGCTGATGGCCTGATCGGCCGCCGTGGCGAGGAAAAAGTCGATCGACTTCTGGATATCGCCCACGATCTGGTCGACCACGCTCTGGATGATGTTGGAGACTTCCTGGGGGATGACCTCGTCGGCCTGCTCGTCGGAGCGCTTTCCGATCTTGAGGGCCTCGGCCTCCTCGTAGGAAACGTTGAGCTGCTTCTGGATTTCCTCGGTGAGGATGTTTCCGCCCGTCGCCACGTCGCGGGTGAAGACGGAGATGCCGCTCTTGCAGACGTTGATCGTGGTGATGGCCGCGCCGATGTTCACGAGCGCGACGATCTCGCCCTCGTTGATCTCGTAATTGGCCTCGTACATGTTCTCGAGCGTGAAGGCGTCGATGTCGATCACGGCGCAGTTGAGGCCCGCCTCGGCCACCACCGCCACGTAATCGTTGATAAGGTCCTTCTTCGCCGCGACCAGGATGACGTCCATGTTCCCCTGGGCGTCGGGCTCCTTCGAGAGAATCTGGAAGTCCAGGTTCACGTCGTTGATGTCGAAGGGGACGTATTGCTCGGCTTCGAACTTGATCGATTCCTGGAGCTGCTCGGCGGCCATGAAGGGCACGGTGATCTTCTTGATGATGACCGAGTGGCCCGAGACGCTCGTCGCCGTGTCCTTTTCCTTGAGCTTCAAATCGGCGACGAGGCCCTGGATCGTCTCGGAAACGACCGAGGCGTTCATGATGGCCCCGTCCACGATCGCTTCCGGCGGCAGGGGCTTCATGCCGAACTTGACGAGCTTGTAGCCCTTCTTGGTCGGCTTGAGCACGACCGCCTTGACGGCGCTTGAGCCGATGTCCAGGCCGATGATGTTTTTGCTGCGTCCGAACAACATGGGGTTAATCCACGAATACCTTGTCCTTGTCACTGAGCCTAAAGCCCAGGGCCAGGACGATCTTGCGCTTGGTATCGATCCGGCACTGCATGCCGCTCTCGATCCGGTCGATGGTGAGGGGGCTTACGCCAGCTTTCCGGGCCAATGCCGCTTTGCTCAGCATCTGAGCTTCCCGGAGCTTGCGCACGTTGTTGGAAGTGTTCGCGCGCGGGTCGTTGTCTTTTCCCATACCAGCCCTGCCCAAAACGTCGTCGGTAACCGGAAATTCTATCCGGACCGCGTAGAAGGCACTACACCGGTAGGGAAATTAACGTGGGGATACGCTGGCCATTATGGCGAAGAGAACTTAATTGTCAAGCAATTTTTTAAAATTATCACTCAATTATGCATAATTATATTTAACTAGAGGCCTTGGGGGCAATGTAAATCATTGAAAACAAAGAGCTTTTCGGCTTATTTAGTGCCTCAAAATCGAGAGACTCCTCCCCTCTTCATTCCACCCACTTGAGCGTCCCCGCATGGCCGTCGATTTCAACGACGTCGCCCGTCTTGAACTGGGAAGTGGCCCCCCGGACGCCGGTGACAGCGGGAATGCCGTACTCCCGGGCCAGGAGCGCCCCATGGCTCAAGGTTCCACCCGTTTCGGTTACAAGGCCTGCCAACAGGGGAAAAACCGTGGTCCAGCCCGGGTCCGTGTTGCTCGTCACCAGAATATCACCCGGACGGACGGTCCCAAGGGCGGAGAGAGAAAGAACGACCCGGGCGACCCCTTTGGAACGCCCGCCGGAAGAAGGAAGACCCCGCACGACTCCCCCGGCGGAGGCCTCTTCCTGGGAAGCCCCGTTGGAGGGCGTATCCAGCTCCACCTCTATATTGTCGAAGAGATAAGTCGCCGGAAGCCGGTTTTTCCAAAGCAGGTAGTCCTGCCGCCGTTCTTCGATCTTCTTGCGAACGAGGGCGAAAGAGCCCCTCTGTTCGAGCAACGGCCAGAGCTCTTCCGATTCCAGGAAAAAGACCTCCTCCGGTGTGCCAAGCACGCCTTTCTCCACAAGGCGGCGGCCCAGTTCGAGCACCAGAAGCCGCACGTGGAAGAGGAGGTAATCAAGATAATAGCGCTGGTTCTCCCGGTAGCGGGTGTAGGTCTCCGTCTGCTCGAAGAGGAACGAGAGGAAACGCCGACGGAAAAATCCTCCGGCGCCGCGCCCAGCTTTCCTAAGCGCCTCTTCCCTCGCCTTCCGGGCCCGCCCTGCCGCCGCCCCCTCTGCCTCCGCGGGATCGGGGGGCGCTCCCTGAAGCTGGGCGGCTACGAACCCGAGGACCGCTTCCGGCATTTCGCGCCACCGGGGCTGCGAGATTTCCCGGGAAGCAGCCCGATGGCCGTGGCGGGACAAAAAGACTTCAAAGACTGGCCAGAACGCCGAAGCTTTGAATTTCTTGTGGAGTTCCTTGAGCGGTATCCCCTTGCGAATGCTTTCAGCGAGTTTTTTCTCTTGGCGCGCGGCCTGCGAAAGGCGCCAGACGTCCCGCCCGATTTCCGCTGTTTTCGTCCCCGAAAGGCCGCCGATCGCGGCGCGGTAGGCTTCTCCCGAATCGTCCCCCGCCCATTCCCGAAGAACCCGCTGCAAGGCGGCATGGAGCATGGGATTGTAAAAACTCATCCCCCACCGGATGATCCGGAAATGCTCCTGCCCCAAGGCGTAGACTTCATCGAACTGCCCGCGCCAGGATTCGAGGGAAAGGGCTTGGTAGTCCTGCCGCAAGAGGGGCGGTATTTTGCTTTCCACATTGCGGCAATGGCGCTCCAGAACCTTGGGGTTCTCGCGGAGCGCTCCCCTCGGATCGCGAAGGGGAGCTAGAAGGCTCCCGATCAGGAGCCTGGGTTCGAAGGGCTCGTCCTTGGCTTTCTGGACCCATTGCGCCGGGAACCAATCGATCGAATCCATGCGCCGGAAAGCGGGCGGCGCGGCCCGGAGCATCTTCGAGACGTAGGCGCCACTTATATAGATGTATCCGTGGTACCGCCGGAATGCCTGGGTCCGGGCGGCTTCTTCGTTGCCCAGGAGGCGGGTGAAATCCCGCAGGTAATCCTCCGTGATCCAGCGGGTGAGCAGCGTATCCGAAAGCGGCATGGTGTAATCGGCCAGGTATTCATCGCCGAAACGGCGGCTCCAGATGATTTCTGGATTTTCCGGCGGAAGACCCACGATGGGCCGCAGCTGAAGGGCGTAGAGTTTTAGGCCATCGAAAGCCCATTCGAGATCCTGCCCCCGCCCCGCGAAGTTTTCGGCTTTTTTCCCAAACTCCCAAAGAAGGCGAAGCTCTTTCTCCAAAAGGCACGGCGTTTTGCGCCGCTTCGCGGGAACGGGGCGCAACTCGTGGCCCTTGCCGGGGACGTAAACACTCTCGGCCTCTTTCGCCCCGATCCGGAGGGAGAGAATTCTTCCGGTTTTCTTTTCCAGCACAAAGCGGTCGGGGGAAACCTTGCCGGAAACGAGGGCCTCCCCCTGGCCCCACACGGCTTCCAAGGTCATTTCGCCGGCAAAGGGACGTTCGGGATTCTCGGTGAGCAACACGCCTGCGCGGGTGGGGGCGAGCATGCGCTGGAACACGAGAGCGATGCGCCTGTCTTCCCGCTTGCCCCGGTAGGCCTTGGCGCGGGCCGACCCGGCGGCGGCCAGGCATTTGCGCACGGCGGCGAGGAGTTTTTTCTCCCCTTTGACGTCCAGCACCGTCTCGTAAACGCCCGCGAAGGAAGCATCCGCCCGGTCCTCGGCCACGGCCGAACTCCGGACGGCGAGGCGCGATCCCGGGTGCTTTTCTTCAAACTCTTCCCAAAAAGAACGGAGCTCTTTTTCGAGGGTTTTTCCCGAAGGATGGCCGGCCGTCAGGCACCATGCCTCCGGGATGGGAAGCCCGGCCTTGAGGAGCCGCACGAGCCCGGCCCCCTTTCCTCCCAAGCGGGCAGCGTCGGCGGGAGTTTCGGAAGTGAGAGGCAGGATCATGGGCGAAGCAGTTTCGCCCCCGCCCGCACGAGATCGCCCCCTTGCCGGAGGGTCCCCAGCATTCCCGCGTGCCAGGCATGTTCGATGATGCCTATGCCGGGCGTGGCGGAAGAGCCGCCTTCCAGGAGAAAACGGCAATGGACCTCTTCGAGCCAGAGTCCCTTTTTAACGAGCGGCACGCGGGCCAGGGGTTGTGCACGCACGCGGAATTTCTTCCCATGAACGTCGGTCATCTCGAAAAGGGCTTCCCGGATAAGATGCTTTCTTCCCGCCCACTCGAAACGGACGCTGGCGGAAGCGAGCGCGGCGTTTTCTCCGTCCCGGAAAACGTAGCCGTTCAAGTACCGCTTCCGGGAAAAAAAGCCTTCCCACAAGTTGAAGGCGAGCCCCTCGCCGAATTGCGCGCTCACCCAGTTCCACCCTTCCACGTTCGCCCAGTCGCGCACGCCCCAGGATTTATCGCGCTCGCCAAAGCCGCGGAACTGGCGCTCCCGGCCCCGCACGCGAATCCACCCTTCGACGCGGCCCATCTGTTCGAGGTGGTAGCCCGCCACGTTCTCGGGCAATTCCCGTTCTTCCCCCCGGTAATCGAAGGCGCCGTTCAAGGAAGTCCATTCGAGTTGAAGGGCGTTTTTGCCCGAAAGCACGAGTTCCCACTTGGAGAGAGGTTCGATCATTTTATAGGAAAGCCGCCCGCCGCGGAGGCCCGCCCCCGCTTTGAAATTCCATTTTCCCTTGTGGGGAAGGTTCACCCCCGGATACATGAACTCGGGCTCGCCATCCCGCATGGTGAGGACGAGGGCGTCGATCTGTTTTTCCGAAAAGCGATAGCCGATGCGGGTTAACCCGAATTCTTTTCCGTCCGGGTCCGCCCAATTGAAGTAGTAGGACTCCTGCCAGTGTTTTTCGGGGCCGATGGGATGAAGTTCTTCGTCCGACGGAAGGATCACGGGAGCACTCCGGACAAGTGGTGTCTCGCCACAGAGGATAGCCAATAGCACTGATTATTTTGGAAATCCCCGCTCGCGGTTCGTGGAAGAGGGCTTACCTGGAAGGCGCTCCGGAGAGCACCTGACGGATCTTCGCTTCGACGGCTTCGGGAGAGAAGGGCTTTTCGAGGAGCACGGCGCCTTCGGCAAGGCGGCCGTTTTCGGCGATGGACCCTTCGGCGTAGCCCGACATATAGAGGACCCGCGTGGCAGGGCGGATTTCCGCCATGTGCTTTGCCAGTTCCGCGCCGCCCATCTTCGGCATGATCACGTCGGTCAAAAGCAAATCGATGGTGCCCGCGTACTCCTGGGCCACGGCAAGGGCTTCTTCCCCGTTTGAGGCTTCAAGGATCTCATAGCCCGCGTCCCGCAGGATCGTGCAGGCAAGGCGCCTGAGCGATGCTTCGTCCTCCACGACCAGGAGAACCCCCTTGCGGCCCGGCGGCGGGACCGAAGGAGCGGCCGCTGAAGGCGCTACGGCCCGCTCGGCCGATTGAACGAGCGGAAGATAGACCTTGAACGCCGATCCCACGCCCGGCTCGCTGTAGGCCCAGATGTTTCCGCCGCTTTGCTTGACGATGCCATAGGAAGTGGGAAGCCCCATGCCGGCGGCTTTCTGGGAAGTTTTTGTCGTAAAGAAAGGCTCGAAAACGCGGTTCAGGATTTCGGGCTCCATGCCGTGGCCCGAGTCGGTCACGGCGAGGCGGGCGTAGGGCCCCGGCTTCACGCTCACGTGGTGAGCGGCGTAATGCTCGTCCAAATCCACGTTCCCCACTTCGACGGAAACGCGTCCCCCTCCACCCGCCACGGCATCGCAGGCGTTCGAGACCAAATTGACTAGCACCTGCTGGATTTGGGCCAGGTCCGCGTAAATGGGAAGGGGGCCCGTTCCATATGAAAACGAGAGGTCCACGCCTTCTCCCGCCAGGCGCCGGAGCATCCCTTCCATTCCTTGCACGCCATCCCGCAGGTCGAAGGCCCGGAAGTTCATGACCTGGCGGCGGCTGTAAGCGAGCAGCTGGCGGGTCAGATCCTGGGCGCGGTCGGTCGCCTGCTTGATTTCCCGGAGGTACTCGCTCGTCGTTTCATCCTTGCTCACGCGACGCCCCAAGAGCCTTGCGTATCCCGTGATAATGGTCAGAAGGTTGTTGAAATCGTGGGCGATCCCACCGGCTAGCCGCGCGATCCCTTCGAGGCGCTGGAAGAGGGAAAGCTGATTCTCCATCCGCCGCCGCTCGGTCACGTCCCGCTGGATGGCGACGAAGTGGGTCACCCTCCCCCGGTCGTCGCGCACGGGGGAGATGCGCCAGCGAAGCAGGAACTCGCTCCCGTCTTTGCGGTAGTTGACCGTCTCCCCCGTAAAGGACTTTCCGTCCTGGAGGCTGTCCCGCAAACTGCCAAGGATCGCCCGGTCGGTCTTGGGCCCCTGAAGGATGCGTGGCGTCTTTCCCAGAATTTCTTGCGGCGCGTAGCCGGTCATGCGGGTAAAGGCTTCGTTGACGTAGACGATGCGGGGGCCGGGCGCATCCAGCTCGGCGTCCGTAATAACGACCGAATCGTGGTTGTCCCGCATGGCGGCTTCGAAGAGCCGCAGGCGCTCTTCCGTGGCTTTGATCTCGGTCACGTCCAGAAGAACCGCGTCCCAAAGGACTTCGCCCCCCGGGAGGCGTTGAGGGCGGGCCTTGCTGCGGAGCCAGACCACGCGGCCCGTGGGAGTGTTCATCCGGAATTCGTGTTCCCAAAGCCCCAGGCTCTCGAAGCTCCGCCGGATGCTCTCGTTCAAGCCGGGAAGGTCCTCGGCCAGTACGCGGCGGAAAGGGAGTTCCGCGTCCGCCAGCATTTCGGCCGGCTCGATCCCTACGATCTCCCGAATCCCTTCGCTCACATAGGGGAAAACCCTGGAACCATCGGGGCTCTGTACGAATCGCAAGATGATCGCCGGAAGGGCGGCCCCGCTTGCATGAATCTCTTCCTGCGGGGCGGGGATGGCCACTTTCCGTGCGAAATCGGGATTAGACGGCGGGCTCATGGAAGGGCCTGAACTCTCCGGCACTGCTGCTTAGCCGTCAAAGAAATGCCTGGGAACACCGCCATCAGGAAAGCTCGCAAGGGGCCGAACCGCCCTCCTGGAGCTTGCGGACAAGGGTGTTGCGCGAAATGCCAAGTTTGGCCGCGGCGTGGGTGCGGTTCCCCTTGCAGCGCTCCAAGGTGCGGGTCACATAAAGATATTCGACCTGGGCCAGAGTAAGCCCCTCGGCGATGTCCATCTCCCCCGCCCCGTGGGCCGGACCTTGAGCGGCTTCCGAGCCGGAACCATTGGAAGGCGCCTTGGTGGTATCGGAACTGAGGAGGACGTCGCCGGCGCGGACTTCCCCGCCGCCACGCAGCAGGATCGTGCGTTCGATCACGTGCCTCAGTTCCCGCACGTTTCCGGGCCATGGATACTTGCGGAGCGCCGCCATGGCGTCGGGCAGGATCTGGGCTTCCACGCCGGCCGTGCGGCAGGCCATCTCGACGAAGTGCCGGGCCAGGGGCTCGATGTCTTCGGTCCGCTCGCGGAGCGAAGGGACGACGATTTCGACCACGTTGAGCCGGTAATAGAGGTCTTCCCGGAATTTTCCTTCCTTGACGAGTTTCTTCAAATCCTTGTTGGTCGCCGCGATGACCCGCACGTGGGTCTCGAGTTCGGCGGAACCTCCAAGACGGTGGAACTTGCGCGTCTCGAGCACCCGGAGGAAGGCGGCCTGGACGTCGAGCGGCATCTCGCCCACTTCGTCCAGGAAGAGCGTCCCGCGGCTCGCCAGCTCAAAGATCCCCTTGCGCCGCTCGGTGGCGCCCGTGAAGGCGCCCCGCTCGTGGCCGAAGAGTTCGGACTGGAGGAGGTTCTTGTCCAGGTTTGCGCAATTGACGGCGATGAAAGCTTCCTCCACGCGGGGGGAGGAATCGTGGATCATCTTGGCCACGTGCTCCTTGCCCGAACCCGTCTCGCCCCAGATGAGGACCGGCAGGTACTCGTGCCCGGCCACGCGGCGGACGCGGTCGTAGACGCCCTTCATGGCTTCGGAGCGGGGGGCGACGATCTGGCCGCCCGAATCGAGCCGCCGCTGGCACTCTTGCAAGGCCTTCTGATCGCCCGCCTGCTTGCGTTCGATGGCGTGAGAGATGCGGGCCAGGAGCAGGTCGAAATCGACGGGCTTGGTTAGAAAGTCGAAGGCGCCCCGGCGAATGGCCGTAACCGCCGTATCCAAGGAAGCATCCCCGGTAAGGACCAGCGTGCTCGTATCCGGCGCGAGTTCCTGGGCGGTCTCCAGCAGGTCGAGCCCCATGCCGTCGGGCAAGGTGAGGTCCAGGAGAATGGCGTCGAATTGGGCGGCCGCGAGCTGGGACTTGCCAGCCGCCAGAGTGGCGGCGTAGACGGGCTGGTAAGCGCCGTCTTCCTCCAAAACCTTCCCGATCAGACGGGCAACGGACTCATCGTCATCGACAATCAGGATGCGGTGCTGCGGAGAGGCGAGCTTCTGCCCGTCCGAGCCTTTGGTGCTCTCGTGTTTCTTTCCGGTTTCGTGACTGGTCGCTTCGATCATCGTTTTACCCTCCAGTGGCCCTTTTCCGCTTCTGCATCCTCGCCACTGTCACGAATTTACTGAGCAATAGTGGTGCCACAGATTTGATATGTTGTATCTTATTGAATTTACTAGATAAATTTCATTTGCTGGAAAAATGATTAAAAAATAAGGTCCATTTAGGCGCCATAAAATTGAGCGTTATTTGGATATAAATGGGGTATTTATGACGCTATTTATTGGATTGTTCTCAAAAAGCCCACTTTAAGAGAACGGGGGGTGGCCCCACAGCCACCCCCCTTGGAAAAGGAAGGAATCTCTCGAGCAAAGGCTTTTTTTAAGATGCAGCCATCAGAGTCATGACCGGGGGAGAGCCCCTGCGGGCAGGCATGGCGGCGGACGGATTGTCCCCCGTCTCCAAGCGATTTTTCCCGTTTTCCTTGGCCCGGTAGAGGGCCTCGTCGGCACGTTGGATCACGACGGCCAGCGATTCGGAAACCCCCAGCATGGTCGCGCCCGCGCTCAGCGTGAGCTTTTCTTCCTGGCCGGTACCTGCCCGGACGGGATGGGCCATCAGGTACGCCTGGATGCGCGAAAAGAGGCTAGCGAACGCGCCGGGGTGGGCGTCTTCCATCAGCACGAGGAACTCCTCGCCGCCCCACCGGCCCACGAGGTCGGAAGCCCGCAAGGCGTGACGGAAGGCATCGGCCACGATCTGAAGGGCCCTGTCCCCCACCAGGTGACCGAAGCGGTCGTTCAAACGCTTGAAGTTGTCCAGGTCAAAGAGCATGACCCCGGCTGTGGAAACGTGCGGGATCCCCGCCCGTGCGGTGGGATGGGTTTTGCGCTGGTGCTTGCGGAGGAGCTGGGCGCCGTAATCTTCGATCGAGCCGCGGCCAAGAAGCCCCGTCAGAGGATCGCGCAGCGCAATCGATTTGCACCAGAGGGAAGCCTGGAGCCGGGACTTGACCCGCGCGACGAACTCCGCGGGAACGATGGGCTTGGGAATGTAATCCTCCGCCCCGGCGTCGAAGGCCGCGACGCGCTCGCTCATCCCCATCCGTGCCGAGAGGAAAGCCACGGGCGTCTCGCGCAGGCGGGGATCTGCCTTCACGATCTTGCAGAGTTCGAGGCCGCTATACATCGGCAGGTTCCAATCCAGGATGAGCAGGGAGGGGGGATTGTTATCGATCTCATTCCAGAAGGACTGGGGGTCCTTGGCCGACCGCACTTCGATCCCTTCTTTTTCCAGTAACCGCCGGGCGATGGACTCAATAGCGGGATCATCGTCAACGAGGAGAACCGAACCCTTGGTTTCGTGTTTCGGAAGGGCTTTGCCCAGAGACTTCAAGATATCACGGGCGGTCGAAGGCTTGGTTACGTATAGAAGTGCCCCCGCGGCTGCCGCTTCGATGCGCTCCTGCAATCCCTCGCGGACGGTCAGGAAAATCACGGGAACACCGGGCCCCATGTGAGTCCGGAGGCGCGATAGGGCGGCTACCCCCGTCAAGTTGTGGCCCAAGGCGTAATCGATGATCAGCGCGTCGGGTATGGATTTCTTGATGGATTCCTGGGCCGCTTCGATGGTTTCCGCGACCGTGACCGAAATCCCCAGGGATTCGAAATCCCTGGCGAGAATCTCCACGGAAGCGCCGTCGTCGTCGAGAATGAGGAGCGAACGGATCTTGGACTGATTGAGAAGCGCGGTGTCACCGGCGTTGGAGGAAGAATCTTCCGGAGCGCCCATCTGGGCCGTCCTGCGCAAAAGGGCCAGGAAATCCCGCCACTGAGCGGCCAGTTCGTAAGGGCTCTTGCCCGCTTCGAGCGCCATTTCCAAGCTCTTGGCGGATTCGGAAATCTCGGGGAACCCATACGTCCCAGCATTCCCGGCGAGACGGTGGGCGCGGGAAGAGAGCTCTTTGCGGCTCCCTTCTTTTCCGAGGCGGAAATCCTCGACGAGATTTTCGATCTCCCCGGCCAGGGGCACGAGCATTTCCCGGTATTCCTGCCGGAGCTTGACGAGTTCCGCCTCGAAATCGGAGAGAGCCGGCGAAGAAGCCGGATCGGCCTTCTCCTCCGGCACTTGCACCTGGAGAAAAAGAGCGAGTTCCACGAGCAGCGCCTGGGGCGCGATGGGTTTGTGGATGATCTTCTCGACCCCGGCCGATTTGAGGTCCTTGTAGGAGCGGAAGTCCTTGAAGAGAGCCGAGAAAAAGAGCGTGCGGGGAACCCGCCCGTGGGTCTTCTGAATCTTCCGGAGGAAATCGAGCCCCTGCCCGTCCGGGAGGAGGCCATCGAGCACGATGGCGTCGGGCCAAGCCTTGGCGAAGGCTTCGCCAGCGTCCTTGAGGCGCCGAAAACCCTGGAACGTGCAACCCAGGCGCTTGGCCGCTTCCTCGATCTGCTTGAGGATCATGGGATCGTCGTCGATGGCGTAGAGAAAATTCATGGGGGAGTCCTTCCTTTTCCTTTTACTTTTCCAAAATCCCGGCGGGAGAGTTCCGCCGGGCCTTGATTTCTTGAATGACCGCGCTGACTTCCTGCCCCACCTTCATGGGATCAAAGGGCTTGGTCAGGCACGCATCCGCTCCGGCGCGAAGGCCCTGCTCCTGTTCCGCGCGGTTCGCCTTGGCCGAGAGGAAGATGACGGGCAGATCCCGGTACCGGGCATCAGCCCGCAGGGTCTGGCAAGCCGAATAGCCGTCGATCTCCGGCATCATGCAATCGAGGAGCACGGCGTCGGGGGCCGGATTGGCGGCCAAGTGGGCGAAAGCCTCCTTGGCCGAAGCGGCTGTTGCGACCTCGGCCTTGAGGGTGAAGCGCAGGGCCATGGAGAGAACCCGGCGGATATCCGGCTCGTCGTCCACGCAAAGAATCCGAAGGGGGGCGTTCACGATCTCTTTCCTTCACTCCGCCCGGTCAAGCGACCAGGGCGATTTCCCGGGCGCCTTCGCGGACCCGAGTACGGCCGTGCCGGGGAGAAACCCCGGCGCTCATTTCGGGGGAAAGGGGAAGCTCGAAGTAGAACGTGGTTCCCTTGCCGGCCGACGTATCGAACCACACGCGGCCGCCCATGTTCTCGGCGATTGCTTTCACGATGCTAAGGCCAAGGCCCGTCCCGCCCTTCTGGCGGGAGTCGGAAGAATCGGCCTGGACGAACTTGTCGAAGACGCGGGAGTGGAATTCCTCAGGAATCCCCGGGCCTTCGTCCTTCACCCGGAAGGCGGCCTTGCCGGAAGACTCTCCCATTCCGACGAAAACCTTTCCGCCCGCAGGGGAGAACTTGATGGCGTTCGAGAGGAGGTTGACGGCGACCTGCATGAGACGGTCGCGGTCGGCCACGACCCGGGGCTGATGCGTCCCCACCTCGAAGACGACCTGGACGCCGTGCTGGCGGGCGAAAGAATCGAGCTCCCGTGCCGCCTGCTGGGAAATCTGATGAAGGTCGCAGGATTCCAGGTGGAACCTCATCCGGCCCGAGGTGATCTTCTCGATGTCCAGGATGTCGTTGATGAGGCGCACGAGGCGTTCGCAGTTGTTGTGGGCGATCGTGAGGAGTTCCTGCGCGTCCCCGGAAACTTCGCCCGCGGCCCCTCCCAGGATGAGGCCGAGCGAGCCCTGGATCGAAGTGAGGGGCGTCCGTAGCTCGTGGCTCACCGTGGCGGTGAATTCGCTCTTGATCTTCTCGGCCTCCCGGCGCGCGCTGATGTCGCGGATGAAGGCCGTAAAACCCTGGGACGGCTCGACGCGGCTCAGCGTCATTTCGGCGGGGAACATCTCCCCTCCGGCGCGCTGGCAGAGGACCTCGCACCCCACGTAACCCAGGAGGGGGTCCTTCACCGTGTCGCGAACCACTTCTGGAACTAATTCCACGAGCGCCTTCCCCATCAGGAGGGGAGCGTCCAGGCCGAACATGCGGCAAGCGGCGGGATTGGCCGAACAGACGATGCCCGCCTCGTCGACGCTGAGGATGGCGTCCGCCGCGCTGTCCAGGATGGCGCGCAAGCGGGCCGTCGTGGCTGCGCTCTGGCGGCTAACGGCCAGGGCCGAGTCGATGGCTCGCTGGACCTCGCGAAAAAACGCAAAGACGGCGGCGGCCAAGAAGGATGCCGCGAGAAGAACGCCCGCCGCGAGCAAGGAATTGTGGCGCAGGAAGTAAAGGCCGTTTGTGTAGCCGATAGCCGCAAGGGCGGTGCCGCCAATGACGAGAAGCCGCGCGCGAGAGGCGACCTCGGCATCGCCGCGGCGAAGGCGGCCGTACGGCACGAGCTTCTCCAGGAAGCGGGCGAAAGAGGCGCCGGAAACCAATCCCGCCCACCCCGTCAGGCCGGCGGCGAACGGATTGCCCGGGAGGGAATCCGCGTCCTGCCTTGCCGTATCGAATACGTTCGGGTTCACGTTCGCCGCTTCCATGCCTTCGCTTGAATCAGTACCCCACCGCGAGGGCCAGTTCGCTTCCAGCCGCTTCCCGGGGGGCGAGCTTGCCGACGACGTAGCGCTTCAAAATTTCCTGCATCACGTCGACCGTAAGGGGCTTGGGATAGAAGGCGAGAAAGCCCTGCTCCCCGGCGTCGCGGGTGTGATCTTCGGCGCTCGTGAGGATCATGGGGGTCGAGATCGCTTCCCAGGGGAGAAGTTCCGAAATGCACTTGCCCGTGAGGCGAAGCGGCATGTTGTAGTCCATGATCACGAGGTCGAAGGTCTGGGTCTGGAGCTCGTGGAACGCCGCGCTCCCCACGGCCGCCGTGGTGACCCGGCACCCCAGGTGCTGGAGGGTCGCCTTGAGCTGAAGGAGGGTGGCGCCGTCGTCCTCGCACACGAGAATGTGGGGCGGCTTGGGTTCGCGCCGTTTGCCCTTGCCCTGGATGAGAGTGAGTGAGGGGATCATCTTCTCCAAGTCCATGACACAACCTCCTGCGGTTTCCGCGCCCGGCGGAACTCCTTAGAAACTCTCCAGAATCGCCGTGACCTCGATGGAGTTCACGGAAGAAGCCACTTGTTGGAAAACGAGGGAGCGGCCGTCGCCCGAAAGGACCGGGAGGGCCGCATCCGCCGTCTCGTCCCGTCCGTTCGAAGGGACGAAGAGCGTCCGCCCCGCGGTGATGTCGCGAACGAACACGTCCGAGCCGCTGTCGGCGTCCTCGGGGGCCAGGCCCGTGCCGTCGGATGAGAAGGCGACGAAGCGGCCGTCCGAGGAAATGCTCGGGTACCAGCTCGAGCCGGTGCTCTCCGCGCCCTCGCTCGAAACGCTTGCGCGCACGGTCGTCCCGGCCTCGCGGTCGCGGACGAACACGTCCACGCGCCCGTTCGTATCGCCTTCCACCAGGTTCGAAGCCGCCGAGGCGAAGGCCACGTAGCGGCCGTCGCCCGAAATCGCCGGGCGGCTCAGGAAGAACACGTTATCGCCATCGGCCTCCGAACCTTCGCTCGAGAGGCTCACGCGCTCGGTCTGCTGAGTCTTCAAATCGCTGACGAAGACGTCCCACTTCCCGTTCGTATCGCCCTCGACGAGGTTCGAGGCGGCCGAGAGGAAGGCCACGTAGCGGCCGTCGTCCGAGAGCGAGGCGCCGGCGCTCACGTCGTTGGCGGGTTCGTCGTTCAGACCGGCGCTCACGAGGAATCCATCGCCCGTCGCCAGGTCGCGCACGTAGAGGCTCAAAGCCGCTACGTTGTTCTCGTCGAATTCGGAGAGGGCCGCCGAGGCGAAGGCCACGTAGCGTCCGCTCGCCGAGATCGCCGGGGCCGTGGCGCCGTAGGGCGTCTCATCGCCCGCGCAGTCCGTATCGACCCGCAGGACCGTCCCCGTCTCCCGGTCGTAGAGGAAAACGTCCGAGACGCCGTTCGTGTCGTTTTCCACGAGATCGGAGGCGTCCGAGACGTAGACCGCGTAGCGGCCGTCGGCCGAGAGGGAGGGGAAGTAGCTCGGGCCGTTCGCGAAAGAATCGTTTACCGAAGAACTCGCCAGGGCCGATCCTTCCGAGGCGAGATCGGCGAGCCAGGTCTGGGCGGCGTCCTTGCCCACGGCGATCTGGCCCGTGTGAAAGGCCGCGTACCGGCCGTCCCGCGAAAGGGCGGGGAGGAATCCTTCGCCAAGGGAGCGGGTGCCCGAATCCAGGGCGAACGCCCCGCCCACTTCCACTCCAAAAGCGCCCGAAGCCGAAAGGCCGGAAGCCGACGCCCGGAGCGTCGCGCTCCCCGTGCCGGCGGGAACGAGATCGTCGAAAACCGCCCGGCCGGCCCGGACCTTCTTGGAGAGGGTTCCGGAAAATCCGGCCCCCGTCCCTTCAACCTGCATCGTCACGACGGTCGTGTTGTCGCCCGAAATGCGGCGTCCTTCGGCGTCCTGCACTTCGACCGTAAAGAAGCTGAGGGGCACTCCATCCGCGGCCACCGAGGGGGGCGTCGTTCCGAAGGCGAGCTTCGTGGCGGGGCCGGTCTCTCCGGCGGCGCCCGCGTCGCACACTTCGATCGCCTTCACCGGCTCCCCACCCGTGGCGGGGATCTGGGCCGGCGCCTGGCCACATGCGGCGGCGAGGACGAGGGGAAGGACCGCGAAGAGAGAGGAGAGCTTCTGCTTTCCTGTTTTCGCCGTCTGGGGGTTCATGGGAGTCTCTCCTTCTCTCTTCGCGTCCGCGTTACTTCACAAGGGGGCTCGCAACCGCGTAGATCACGTGCCGTTCCTGGGAAGCGACGCCGAAGTTGGTCGAGGGGGAAGCAAAGCCCACGAAGCGGCCGTCGGCCGAGACGGACGGGGTGATCGACCAGCGGTCGCCCTGCTCGCCGTTCGGGCCCTGGCTCGCGCGCGCGATCGTTCCCGCCGTCATGTCCTTCACGAACACGTCGTTCTGGCCGTTCGTATCCCCGAAGATCAGGTTGCTCGCATAGGACTCGAAGGCGATGTAGCGCCCGTCGCGGGAGATGCTCGGGGCGGCGGCGTGGCCGGTCGTCTGGGGGAAGTTGTAGGGAACGGCGACGCGCTCGATCGTCCCCAAGGTGAGGTCGTAGCGGAACACGTCGTAGTTGTTGTTCGAATCGCTGCCGGCGATGCCGTTGGCGATCGAGGTGTAGACCACGAAATTCCCGTCGCCCGAGATGGGAGCGCCGTAGGCGGGCTCGGCGCCCATGGGGTAGCCGATCCCATTCACGCTCACGATCGTGTTGGTGCCCGCGTTCATGTCACGGACGTAGACGTCGAAGAGGCCGTTTCCATCGGCGCGGATCAGGTTCGAGGCGAAGGAGAGGAACGAGACCTTGCTCCCATCGTCCGATACGGAGGGGGTCATGCTCCAGCTATCGCCCGCCGCGGTACCGTCGTTGCTGACGCTCACGAGCACGGTCGTCCCGAAGAGCCGGTCCCGCAGGTAGACCTGGGAGTAGGCGCCCGGATTTACCGCCGTGAGGGTTGTCGCGTAGGAGGAGAAGGCGACGTACCGCCCGTCGGCCGAGATGGCGGGCTCGCCCGAATCGATGTCGCCCTGAGTCCCGTCGCTCGAAACGCTCACGAGCTCGGTCGTGCCGGCCTCGCGGTCGCGGACGAACACGTCCACGGCGTTGTTCGCGTCGCCGGAAACAAGGTTCGCGGCGCCCGAGACGAAGGCCACGTAGCGGCCGTTGGCGCTAATGCGCCCCAGGTAGCTGGGGCCTTCGCCCTGGGAGCCGTCGCTCGCGAGGCTCACCCGCGAGAGGGTCCCTGCCGCCAGGTCGCGCACGAAAACGTCGTGAGCTCCATTCGTATCGCCGGAAACCAGGTCCGCCGAAATGGATTCGAACACGATGAAGCGCCCGTCGGCCGAGATGCCCGAGAGGGCCGAGTCGGATTCGGGGACGTTTCCGCCGGAGGTAAGGCTCGCGGCGTTGAAAGCTTCTTCCGTCAGGGAGAGAGGGGCGGAGACTTCGATGGCGTCCGAGACAAGGGGCTCGGTCAAGTCACCGGCCGTCACGATCAGGACGAACGTGCCCGGAGCGCTGAACGAAAGGCCCGAGAAGATCGCCACGCCGCCCACGAGTTCCTGGGCCAGGGTGCCTTCCACCCCCGCGGGGTCGGAGGCGATTTCCAGGACGATGCCCTCTTCGTGAGAGGTGACGAGGCTTCCCACCTCGTCGTGAAGCTCCACGGTGAAGGTTTCGAGGGCGACACCCTGCTGTGCCGCACCCGAGGGAGCCACGCCGAACTCGAGGGAAAGCGGCGGGACTTCATCTCCGCTGCCGCCCGTCGCCTGGGTGACGCGGGAAGAACCGCACGCGGAAACCCCCGCCGCCAAAAAGGCGAAGAGGGCTATCAGGATTAATCTGGAGAACCGACTTGAAACGTTGTGCCCAACCATGATCTTGATTCCTTCCTTCGGGCGGCCTCTATGGGGCGCGCCCCTTTTCCGGAAGGTCTCTAGAGCAACGGGTGTGCCGCGAAGGGGGAACGAATTAAACGGCTAGGTTTGGCTATTTAGAGTTGTTTTAAGAGAGGCGGGGTCCGTTGATACAAATTGGAGCAGTCCGTTCTGGCGCGGACGTGGGGGCGGCGCTCCATTTTGGAAGAGCGCCTCGGAATGGACGGGGGGTGGCCTTCCCGGCCCGTCCAAAACGGCGCGGGGCGACCATCCCCAACCATTAATGCCCCTCTCCCCCTGGGAGAG
>JBFLVN010000032.1:0-19482 GCA_040758475.1 Bdellovibrionota bacterium | reverse complement strand
TAGGTCCGGGTTGCGGTCGATCCGGGGAAAGGAGCCGAAGCAGCTGGTTTGGCGAGGAGATAGATGGGCGATCCGGCGCCGACCAGTTCAACGGCAAACCTTCCCAATCGCCTGCCGATGGTCAGCCCGAAGGTTTGCCCATAGAAGGAAATTGCCCGTTCCAGATCGTCTACGTCCACATTGATCGAAAGTTTCACCATGAAAAGAAGGTGCCCCAACTACCATTGGGATACAAGAACACCGTCTCCCCCGCTCCATTCTGGCGCACCATTTTTGAGCGGCACTCCGTCCTGGAGAGGGCCGTTCCGGACAGCCTTTCATAAATTGATCAATCAGGCCGTTTGAAAGGGTTTTGCCATACCCAACTTTGGTATGGGGGTTGCTTTGGGGAAGGGGACGCCGGAACTGCCGGCGCGTGAGGTGGCCCATGAAACCCTTCCTTCCAACCCTCGCCCTCCTGGCCTGTGCGGGACTCGCCCGTTGCGCCATGCCGGCGGCCATCGTGACCGAAACCGCCGATCTCCTGTGGCAGGAAGAAAATTGTTTCGAATGCCCCTCTGATTTCCCCCTGTGGGACTCGGAAGAGGCCGAAGAGGATTTTGAGGCCGTTCAAGCGGCGGAAGACCTCTCCGATGCTTCGTCGGGCGGCGTGGCGGCCATCGCGGAGCTTCTTGGCGATCCCCGAGACCGGCACTTCCAGCAGATCGAGGCGTACCTGGTGAAGTTCGACAGCACCCAGCTCGCCATGGGAGAGATGGTCATTACCCTCGAAGTAGAGCCCGACGGCAAGGTGGCCGGGGCGACGCTCGAAAAGAGCACGCTTCCCTACACTCTCAAGGACTTTGAAGAAGACGTCCTCATGAGCGTCGTCTTGCGCGATTTTCCATCGTCCGCACACAAAGACGCCGAAAGAGTGCGCGTCTACGTCCGTTTCGCGGCTGGCGGTGTGCGCGTATTCGCGGCCCCTGAAACTCCCGCCGCTGCGCCCCAGGGCGTCGCAACCCTTTCCCGGTCTTTCGAGTGAGTGGAGAAATCCCGGAGGTCGCCCATGCGTTCCTTTCCCTGGCAAGCCATCGCTCTTCTCTCCTGCATCGCCCTCGCTCTGGCGGGCTGCGCCTCGCGGCCGGTCGCGCGCTCGGAAGCGGAGGATTTCTGGTGGACGGCCGATGATTGCAGCGATTGTGATTGGGAGTCTTCGGAAGAGGATTTTTCCGGCAGTGAAGCGGAGTTTTCGAGCCTCGAAGGCGAGCGAGCGGAGCACCTTCGCTTTATCGAAGCTTATCTCTCCCGGGTTGAAGGATTCCGGAACGTGACCGGGGAGATCGCCGTCGAATTGTTCATCCAGCCGAGCGGCGAGGTGACAAGCGCCACCGTCGAGCGTAGCAACGTGCAGAAAGCCTTCAAGGATTTTCAGGACGAAGTGCTTTTGAGCCTCGTGTTCCGGGATTTTCCTCCGGCGCCCCAAACCTCCGCCCAGCGGGTGTGCCTGCAAGTCCGTTTCGAGAAAGGCCTCATCGAGTTGCAAGAGGTCCCTTCACAGGGGCTCGTTTCTCTCTCGTCCCTTGGAACCCGGTATCCCGCTTTGTACGAGTAAGACTCCGCGATCCAGAAAACGCGCCTTTTGTTTGTCTTGGCCGATGCGGTAGCCTCCGCTCCCTGAAGCAGGGGAAGCCCATGCCCATCGACCTGACCGACGAACAGAAACAAATCCTCGATACGCTCCGGAAATTCCTGGACAAGGAGATCGCCCCTCACGTCTCCCGCTGGGACCACGAGGATTCCTATCCGGACGCGGCGCTCGACGGTTTCAAGAAGATGGGTCTTTTCGGCGCTACCATTCCCCAGGAATACGGGGGCCTTGGATGGAATACGAGCACCTACGCCCTCGTCGTGATGGAACTGGCCCATTGCTGGATGACGCTTTCGTCCATGCTCAACACCCAGCTCATGATGGCCGCCGCCGTCAAGAACTTCGGAACGCCCGAGCAGAAAAAGCGGTGGCTCCCCAAGATGGCGGCCGGCGAGATGCGCGGGGGCCTGGCCCTCTCGGAAGCTCACGGCGGCTCGGACGTGGCCGCCATGAAGACCCGGGCCATCCGGAAGGGCGACTTCTACATCGTCAACGGCTCCAAGATGTGGATTACGAATTCCGACGGAAACGCTTTTTTTCTTCTTGCTAAAACCAATCCCGACGCGAGCCCGCCCCATTCGGGGATCAGCGGATTCCTGATCGAGAAGGGCCATCCGGGGTTCAAGGTCTCCAAGAAAATCCCCAAGCTGGGGTTGCGCGGGATTCCCACTTCCGAACTCGTCTTCGAAGATTTTCCAGTTCCGGTGGAAAATCTCGTGGGTGGTCCCGAAGCCGAAGGGAAGGGTTTCTTCCAAGTGATGAACGGCCTGGAACTCGGAAGGATCAACGTGGCGGCCCGGAGTTGCGGCGTACTGCGGGCCGAGTTCGAGGCGTCCGTCAAATACGCCCAGGAACGCGAGACCTTCGGAAAGCCGATCTGGCAGCACCAACTCGTGGGCGAAAAGCTTGCCAACATGTCGACCGACCTGGAAGCGGCCGAACTGCTCGTCATGCGCGCCGCGAAAAAGAAGGACCGGGGGGAGCGCTGCGACCTCGAAGCCAGCATGGCCAAGCTCTTTGCCTCCGAAGCCTGCGCCAAGCACGCCCTCGAAGCCATGCGCATCCACGGCGGCTACGGTTTTTCCGAGGAATTTACGATCGAACGGATGTACCGGGATGCCCCCCTCATGATCATTGGAGAGGGGAGCAACGAAGTTTTGAAGACCCTGATCGCGAAGAACCTGGTGAAGAAGCACGAGATTTAAGAGTTCCGTTACGCCTGGGCTCCCCCCTCATTGCCGTGATTGCGGAGCCAGCGCAGGAGGAGCGCCTCTCCGATCTCGTGTTCGGCTAGCTGCACGAGCACGTCCAGGAGCGCGTTCTTGAATCCTTCCGCGTCGTGGGCGCCCGGGCCTTGCCGGGCGGCGGAAAGGCGCGCGAGGATCTGGGCGTGTTCGTTCATGATCGTCGAAGCCAGGGGTGAGAGGCCCGGCACGTTCATGGCGAGGAGCCGCTTGCAGGCTTCGTCTTCCAGGTGGAAATGCTGCTTGAGGTAATCCTCCAGGTTGGCGGCCTGGTCGGCCAGGAGCCGGCGGGCTTTCTCCATCGGCATCATTTCGAGGGCCATGGCGGCGGCCGCCCGCAGTTGCTCGATCAAGGCCACCATCTGCTCGGGCTGCTCCAGGGATTTTTGGACGTCGAAGGCTCCGCAGCAGGGATCGACCGTCACCCGGTTCTTTCCGGCCCGCTTGCTCTGCTGGAGGAAGAGGTCGGTCCGCAGGAAGAGGTCTTCGACCGAACGGACGTCCGGCCCCAAGGGTGCCACCGACATGCTGGGGGTGACGCGGATTTCCTTGCCACCGAATTTGATGGGGGCTCCCGCGATGGCCTCCCGGACCTGATCGGCGAAGGCGCGGGCCTTGGCGCCGTCGATCCCGGGCAGGAGGGCGACGAATTCATCTCCCCCGATCCGGGCCGCGTATCCGTGATCGCGGACGCGCTCGGACATGCGGCGGGCCGCCTCCCGCAGGACTACGTCCCCCGCCGCGTGTCCCACCGTCTTGTTGATTTCCCGCAGGTCGTCGAGATCCAACAGGATCGCCGCTCCCCAAATGCCCGTGGGCGGGGATTCTTCGATTTTCCGCTGGAGCAGGTTGACGAAACCACGGCGGTTTAAGAGGCCCGTGTGAGGGTCGGTGGTAGAGAGGCGTTCGAGGGCATCTTTCGTGCGCGAGAGCGTCTGCACTTGCTGGTTGCGGACGATGGCGTGTTCGATCGTCCGGATGAGCCGCCGCCCCGAGGGGAAGGAAGCACTTTTGACGAGGTAGTCCTGGGCCCCGCGGCGGAGCGCATCGCGCTGGGCCTCTTCCTCGTCCCTTCCGGAGAGGACGACGACCGGCATGTCGCCCGCCTGGCGCCGGAACCGGGCGATCGTTTCGAGGCCCGAGGTGTCGGGAAGGCCCAAATCCAGGAGGACGACGTCGAAGGGGCCGGTCTCCATTTTCTTGAAGGCTCCCGACAGGCTCATGGCCCGGGCCGAGGTGAAGCGGGGGTTCGTAGATTTTTCGAGGGCATCCAGAACCATGTCCGCGTCGGCGTCGCTGTCTTCGACGAGGAGCACGGAGATGGCTGGATCGGTGGTATGCACCGTTCCCGCGCTCACGTGACTCTGGGTCCGGCTCACGGGGGAGAGCCAGAAGCGCGTCGCCGAAGAGATGAGCGAGATCGTATCGTCGAGGCTGCGCGGCTTGAAAAGGTAGGCATCGGCGCCGAGTTCATAACTCCGCGTCACGTCGCCTGGCGCATCGGAGGAACTGAGCATCACGACGAGAAGGTCCTTGAGGCGCTCGTCCCGACGGATTTCTTCAAGGACTTGCTTCCCGTCTTTCTTGGGAAGCTTGACGTCCAGGAAAATGAGATCCGGCCGCCTGGCCTCGCGGTGCGCCCCTTCCCGGCGGAGGTAGCCGAGGGCTTCGGCCCCGTCCTGGGCGACGGCCAGGCTGTGGGGAAGGCCCGTCTCTTCCAGGGCGAAACGCACGAGATCCAGATCGGCGGGGTTGTCGTCGACGAGCAGCACGTGGCAGGTGTTTGTGTTCATGACCAGTAGACCTCTCTTTTCCTTGTCTCTCTATCCCTGTTCTTCCTAGGCCTGTGGCTCGCGGGGGATTGTGAAATGAAACACCGATCCGCTGCCTGCCTGGGATTCCACCCAGATTTTTCCTCCCCATCGTTCGACGATCTTCTTGGCGATGGCCAGGCCCATGCCGGTGCCGGGTTCGGCCAGGGCGTCGTCGGGACTAAAGCGCTGGAAGAGTTCGAAGACCCTCTCGTGCTGTTCGGGAGGGATTCCCCGCCCGTTGTCGGCCACCTCAAAGTGCCACGCGCCACTCTCCCCTTTGCAGTGGACGTGTACCTTGGGCGTCTCTCCCGGACGGCGGTACTTGATGGCGTTCCCAACGAGGTTCTGGAAGAGCTGGGTGAGAAGGATCGAATCCGCGCGCACCGGCGGCAGACCGTTGTGGGTGATTTGCGCTTTTGTCTCGTCAGCGAGGCGTTTTAGGTTCGAGAGAGCGCCATCCAGGGCCCTGCCGCTATCGACCAGGATGAGGGGCTGCGGGGCTGGCTGCCCCACCCGCGCATAGGCCAGGAGGTCGGAGATCAAATCCTGCATGCGGCGGGCGCCGCCGATGATGTAGCCGAAGTGCTTGGAAGTGGCGGCATCGAGCTGGACGCCCAGCTTGCGCTCGATGAGTTCCGAGTAACTCACGATGGCCCGGAGCGGCTCGCGCAGGTCGTGGGAAACCACATGGGCGAATTGTTCGAGCTCGCCGTTGGCGTGGCGGAGTTCCGCCGTGCGGGCGGCGACCCGGCGTTCGAGGGTTTCGTTGAGTTCCTGGAGGCGCGTGTTGGCCTCTTCGAGCTGGTGGGGGCTCGGAAGGGCGAGCGCTTTGGGGATGAGGGGCCAGAGGATCATGGCCGTGACGAACGAGACCGTGGCGGTCACGGCCTTCGCCGCGCCGTCGAGCCAGTAGTTCGGATTCCAGATCACCCAGATTCCGAAGATATGGGTCGTACCGCACCAGAAAATGAAGGCCGCGAACAGGCGGAAAATCCAGTTGAATGCGAGGTCGGTGCGCTTGTGGACGAAGTAGGCCAGCGCCAGAGGGATCGAATAGTACGAGAGCGCGATCAGGCTGTCCGAAAGGACATGAAGCCAGAGGACGCCCGGCTGCCACAAGAAACAATGCCCGTGCGGCATGAAACCGGAGGAATCAAAAATCTTCACCACCGAGACTCCTACCGCCCCTCGGTCCCATGATGTCGATGCTTTGGTGCTTGAAGTTTTTAGTTAGGACAACCTGACCACAATTAAGAACGGTCGTGTGGCGCCGCTCAACCGCGATGCCCCGATTGGTCACGCGGGATGACGCTACGGTCAAGAATTTACATGACCCAAGTCACAGAATTGTCATCGTAGCGATTTCGTACGACGACTGTAGCCAAATGCTCCGTACTTGCGGGGAAACGCCTTTTGGGGTGTATCTGGCCTGGAAGTTGTGGAATGTCTAAACCGGGCAGGGAACGGAAGAGAACGCGCGATCATTGACGCCCCGAGCGGAGCGACCGGAGGACGGAAGGAAATTTTGATTTTACCAGCCGTTTTTGAGAAACCAGCGTTTGCGGTCGCTGTTAAACACCCAGGTCATGGATTTGACCTCGTTCTTGACCGTCGTCGAGGGAAGGCGGAAGTACTTGTAACTCACCACGACCGTGGCCTCGAGAGGGGCATCGTCGGGCAGCTTGTCGCGCTCCTCGTTCGTGGGGACGTCGATGGAACGGATCTGGGATTCGGTGATCGTCGTCTTGTCGCCCAGATCGTCCGTGTAACGGACGAAATCGGCCCGCCGGGAAGGGTCCACCGATTCCGTGGCGACGGGGTAATTCTTGAGTTCGAGGCTAGCGAGGAATCCCTGGACGATGATCCGGAGTTCCTCGGGATGGTCGGGGGCCTTGGCTCCGCAACCGCCGAGGAGGACGAAGAATCCGAGCGCCCAGGCGGCGCCAAGGCGCCTCATGCGGGGGCCTTTTCGCCGCCCTTGGCGGAAAGCTTGGCCTGGATTTTGGGGAGGAACTTGGCCAGGGCGACGCAGGCCGCTACGGCCCCAGCCGCGATGCCGGCATAAATGCCGCCGAAAATGAAGAGGGCTCCAAGCAGTCCTCCGCCGGTCGTTTCGTGGATCATGATTTCCTCTCCCAGTTTGAATTCTTACCGCAAAATCCAAGGCCGCCAAGTCTCGGATTCAGGAAGATTTATGCCTCGGCGGCCGAATCGCCTTCCTGGCCCCCTTCGGCCGATTCCCGCCCGTGGCACTTCTTGTATTTCTTCCCGCTCCCGCACCAGCAAGGGTCGTTCCGGCCCACTTTGACCTGGGGCCTTCGCTGGGGCTTGGGCTTGGCGGGCTCCGATTTGCCGCCGGCCTCTCCGTGGACGAGGTTGAGGCGCCGCACGGCTTCCCGGCGTTTCCTTTCCTCCGCGTCGATCTCGGATTCCTGCCGCAGGCGGACGTGGAAGATGTCGCGCACCGTGTTCACCTTGACGGTCGCGATCGTGCCGCCGAAAAGCTCGAAGGCTTCTTTCTTGTAGATCTGCTTGGGGTCCTGCTGGGCGTACCCGCGAAGGCCGATGCCTTCCTTCAGATCGTCCATCGCGTGAAGATGGTCTTTCCAGAGATTGTCGAGATTAACGAGATAACGCCAGGTCTCGACGCGCTTTAAGGTCTCGGCCCCGAGTTCCTGCTGCCGCTGGTGGTAGAGCCCGCGCAGGTCTTCACGGACGATCTCGAAGAATTCGTCGAAATTCTTGTCCCCGATTTTCGCCGGGTGATAGGCCGCTTCGAAGGCGAAGTTCGCTTTAAGGGCCTCGTTGAGTCCCTGGAGGTCCCAGTCGTCCACGTAACCGCGCTCGTCGCAGTGGGCGAGCATGGTCTCTTCGAGCACCTCGCCGATGAATTCCTGGATTTTCTGGGAGAAATCCTTGCCCTCCAGGATGGCGCGCCGTTCACCGTAGATCACTTTGCGCTGCTCGTTCATCACGGCGTCGTATTCGAGGAGGTGCTTGCGGATGTCGAAGTTTCTTGCTTCCACGCGGCGTTGGGCGTTCTCGATCGCCCGGGTGAGCCAGGGGTGTTCGATGGGCTCGCCCTCTTCCATTCCAAGGCGCTCCATGAGCCCCTTGATCCGGTCGCCGCCGAAGATACGCAACAGTTCGTCTTCGAGGGAGA
Organism: Bdellovibrionota bacterium; assembly: GCA_040758475.1. Lineage (GTDB taxonomy): Bacteria > JAGRBM01 > JAGRBM01 > JAGRBM01 > JAGRBM01 > JBFLVN01. The sequence continues at coordinate 11,631 of JBFLVN010000032.1, read as the reverse complement.
GGTAGAACTTGGAGGAGCCGGGATCGCCTTGCCGACCCGAACGGCCGCGCAGTTGGTTGTCGATGCGGCGTGATTCGTGCCGCTCGGTCCCGAGCACGTGGAGCCCGCCCGCTTCCAGGACTTTTTTCCTGTCTTCTTCGCAAGCGGTCTTGTAGCGCGCCAGGGCCTCTTCGTATTCGGGGCCTTCCGTGGCGCCCGAAAGAGAGCGGGCCAGGAGTTCGGGGTTTCCCCCCAGCACGATGTCCGTGCCGCGGCCCGCCATGTTGGTCGAGATGGTGACCGCGCCGCTTCGCCCCGCCTGGGCGATGATCTCGGCTTCCCGCTCGTGCTGTTTGGCGTTGAGCACGTTGTGGGGGACGCCCGCCTTGCGGAGCATCTGGGCGAGCACTTCCGATTTCTCGATGGAAATGGTGCCAACGAGGACGGGCTGCCCGCTCTCGTGCTTTTCCCGGATGGCCGCCAGGGCGGCCTCGTACTTCTCACGCTCGGTCTTGTATACGACGTCGGCCGTATCGTCCCGGATCATGGGCCGATGCGTAGGGACGACGATGACTTCGAGGTTGTAGATCTGGGCGAATTCGGTCGCTTCCGTGTCGGCGGTGCCGGTCATGCCGGCAAGTTTTTCGTAGAGCCGGAAATAGTTCTGGAACGTGATGGTGGCGAGGGTCTGGTTCTCCCGCTCGATCGTCACGCCTTCCTTCGCTTCGACGGCCTGGTGGAGGCCGTCGGACCACCGGCGGCCCGGCATGAGGCGCCCCGTGAACTCGTCGACGATGATCACTTCCCCGTCCTTGACGACGTAATCCACGTCCCGGTTGTAGAGGGTGTGGGCGCGAAGCCCCTGGTTGACATGGTGGACCGTTTCAATGTGGGAAGGGTCGTAGAGGTTCGGGACTCCCAGAAGGCTCTCCACGTGTTCGACGCCTTCATCGGTGAGCTGGGCCGAGCGCGCTTTTTCGTCGATGGTGTAGTCGGCGTCCTTCTTGAGGCGCGGGATGATCTGGTTGATCTGGTAGTACTTGTCCGTCGATTCCTCGGCCGGGCCCGAGATGATGAGGGGCGTCCTCGCTTCGTCGATCAGGATCGAGTCTACTTCGTCCACGATGGCGTAGTGGAGCGGCCGCTGGACGCAGTCTTCCAGCCGGTACTTCATGTTGTCGCGCAGGTAATCGAAGCCGAACTCGTTGTTCTGCCCGTAGGTGACGTCCGCGGCATAGGATTTCTTGCGTTCGGCGTCCGATATGCCGTGGGCGATGACGCCGACTTCGAGTCCCAGGAACCGGTAGAGCTGGCCCATCCATTCGGCGTCGCGGCGGGCGAGGTAATCGTTGACGGTGACGACGTGGACGCCCTTTCCGGGAAGGGCGTTCAGGTAGACGGGCAGAGTGGCGACCAGGGTCTTCCCCTCGCCGGTCTTCATTTCGGAGATTTTTCCCTGGTGGAGCACCATGCCGCCCATGAGCTGCTCGTCGAAGTGGCGCATCCCGAGGACGCGCCGGGAGGCTTCCCGCGCGGTGGCGAAGGCTTCGGGCAGGAGGGCGTCCAGCGTTTCGCCCTTGGAGAGGCGTTCCCGGAGCCGGGGGGTCTGGGAACGCAGGTCCGTGTCGGAGAGTTCCTTGAATTTCCCTTCGAATTCCCCGATGCGGGCCACGAGTGGCTGGAGCGACTTGATGTAGCGCTCGTTGCGGGAACCGAAGATCTTGCGGAGAAAGGACATGGGAAGGGGTGGCGCACCCCCGGCAGAGAGCTTAAAACAATGCGGGCGGGCGCCGGTGGTGCGTCCGCCCGCCGCGTCGGGGCCTCTCTATACCCCAAGGCCATGGACCACGCAAAGGCCGGGAACTTTTCTGTAAGCCGATGTAAAGAGGATTGGCCCGCGCGCTGGAGCGGCCATATACTACGGAAGTTATCCAACCTTCTTTCCTTGGACGTACGGACCCAAGCAACGGCCCATGCGCACGCGAACGGCAATCTGGTGGCTTCGGAATCTCCCGGGCGTTTTCCTGCTCGCCGCCCTGGCGGCGGGTTGCGAGGTCAAGGACCCCTCCGGCTTCAGGCGCCTGGCGGTGGGACCCATGGCGAACCGGGACGCTTTCGCGCCGGTCGCCCTGGGGACCGACGCGCTCGCCGTGCGGAGCGCGGGGCCCGACGGCGTGTTCGTGAGCCGCGACGATGAACTCGTTGTCCTCCGCGACCTGGACGGCGCCCAGACCCTCCTGCGCGTTCCGCTTCCTTACCTTTCCCCGGGGGAGGCGAGCCACCCCGTCGCCCTTTCGGCCGATGCCTTGGTGCTTGCGACGGCGGCCCATTACGCCCAGCTCGAATCGGTCCGCGTGGAAAACGTGGCCAACAACCGGGATTACTCCATCACCCTCAACGGCGAGATTTTCCGGATTCGTTCCGATGCGGACGCGACGGCCCTGGAAATTTCAGCGGCTCTCGCCGCGTGCGTGAATACGCCCGCTTCCTGCACGAACAACCCGGCGGCCCAGCCCGTAACCGCTACCGATATGGCCGGAACGATCGTGCTGGAGGCGAGCGCGGAAGGGGAATACTTCGCCGTCGCGGTGACGGCCGATCTATCCCGTCCCCAGATCGATCTGATCACCGTCGAGGTCGCCGCCGATAGCACTCCTTATATCGTTGAAATCAATGGCACCCCCTTCCAGTACATTTCGGGTACCGGGGCCCTTCCCGATCAGATCGCTACTGGTTTGGCGGCCGCCATCAATGGGGGAACGGAACCCGTCACGGCTTCCGTGCTAGGGACTTCCTTGAGGATCATCGCCAACAACGCGGCTTCGCTTTTCACGAGCGAGGTAACGGATGGCCTCTCCCGCGTCGGCCGTACGTCGGATTTCGGGAATGCAGATGATTCGCTTGCGGTCGTGAGTGGGCTTTCCGCGGCGATGCCGGATCCGTTGGTCACTCTCGTTCCCGTGGGTCCGCTTGCCGGCGGCGAGGGGGACGTGGTTTCCCGCCCCGTGATGATCGATGCGGCCAGCGTACTCCTCGCTGTGGCGGCTCCCTCTTCCACCCTCTCTCCGGATTTCGGTACAGCCGATGACGGCGTAGTTGTTGTTACCGGTCTTCCCGGCACTCCAGCGGCCTCCGCTCCGGTCACGGTCGGATTTCTTTCAACGACGGCCCTTTCCGCCCCGGTGGTTCTCTCCACGAGCTTCGCCCTCATCGCCTCGAACGGAGCGGCCGATGGTTTTGGAAACACGACCGACGCCATTTACCGCATCGACTTGGCGGGACCGAGCTTGGGGCCTGCCATCAATGCGGGGCCCCTTTCCGAATCGGCTGTAAGCCGCCCCGTTTTCCTTTCCGCCACGCCCGATCTTAGGGCCCTCGTTCCCAACGGGGGCGGGAGCGGCGCTTTTACCAATTCCGACGACACGGTGGCCCTTCTCTACACGCTGGATACGGCGCCGCAGGTATTTCAGATTCCGAGCCCCGGCCTTTCGCAAGGAAGGCGCGGAGAGCCCGTCGTCGTGGGTCCCGATCTGGCCTTGACGGTCGGTGCTGGCGCGGACCTGGAACCGGCCACGCCGGATGACTTGATCAACGTCCTTTACGATTTGGACGCGGCGGACCCTACCGCTCTTTCTCCTTGCCCTTCGAATCCTGCTCTGGAGTGCGCGCACCGCGAACGTCTCTTCGTTTCCAATCTTCCTGGCAGCCCTTCGGCCAGGCCCCTTCCCTTGTCGGTTACCCAGGCCCTCGTTCCGACGGAAGGCGCAGACGGCGTGATGGGTACCAGCGACGATTACTTCCAACTGATCGACACGCTCGATACGCCGCCCGGTACGGCGGCGGCACAAGTCGGTCTCGAAGACGGGGGGCTCTCTCTGGTGGACGCTCGCAGCTATCCGGTTCCGGGACTTTCTGCGGGAGAGCTGACCATCGTTTTCCGGGGAAATGGGGGGATTCTCTTCGTCGTGGCCGACCCCCTGGGCGCCGCGCCCGAAGTCGAGATGCTCGAAATTCCGGAACTCCTCGTGACCGTTCCTTCGCCCGTTCCGGTCCTTCCGGACCTCGCCGTGGGGATCGGTCCCGGCCCCGACGGCCAATGGACCACGGCGGATGACGGGTTTCTCCTCGTTTTCCTCTGATTTCCGCGTTTTGGGATGTTTTTGATCCGGCCGCGCCCGCCCGCTAGGCTCCCTGCCCGTGGCCGGTGCTGTACGCGTCCGTTTCGCTCCCGCTCCGACGGGGCCGCTCCATCTGGGCGGCGCCCGGACGGCCCTCTTCAATTGGCTTTTCGCCCGCCATCACGGCGGTCGCTTCATCCTCCGGATCGAGAACACGGATGAGGTTCGTTCGTCGGAAGAGTTCGAGCGCCAGATTCTGGAAGACCTCTCGTGGCTTGGCCTCGAATGGGACGAAGGCCCGCTCCGGGAAGGGCCCCATACCCCTTACCGGCAGACCGAGCGCGCGGAGGTCTATCAAAGGGACCTCGTTCTTCTCCAGGAAAAAGGCCGCGTCTACCCGTGTTTCTGCACCCATGAGCAGCTCGAATCCTCCCGCCTCAAGCAGGAGGAGAAAGGCGAGCCGCCGCGGTACGCCGGGGTTTGCCGCAAGCTCACCGCCCAGGAAAGGGCCGAGCGCATCGAGCGTGGAGAGCGCCACACCTGGCGTTTCGCCCTCCCGGCGGGGGAATACTTGATCAACGATTTGATCCGTGGCGAAGTCCGTTTCGACCTCGCGGACCTCGGTGATTTCATCGTGGCCCGTTCGGATGGTTCTTATCCTTATCTCTTCGCTTCCGCGGTGGACGACGCCGAGATGGGCATTACCCACGTCATTCGGGGGGAGGACGGCCTTTCGAACGCTCCGCGTCAGGCCTGCCTCATCGAAGCCCTCGGAAAAGCCCCGCCGGCCTTCGCTCATCTCTCCCTTCTTTTGGACCCCGAAGGGCAGAAACTCGCCAAGCGCGATCCCTCCTTTACGATCGAAGGGCTCCGGGGACGGGAGATTCCGCCGGAGGCGGTCGTACGGTACTTGGCGAGTTTAGGGTACGCCCCCGCCGAGGGGGGGGCGCTCACGCGCGAAGAACTGGTCAAAACCTTCGATCTCTCGAAAGTCTCCCACAGCCCCGCGCGAGTCGATCAACAGACCCTCGAATCCTTGAGCGTCCGCGTTCTCAAAGAGCTACCCCGTTCCGATTTCCTGCGGCAGGCCCGAGAGCGCCTCCAGGGATCGGAAATGCAGGTGCCGGAAGGTCCGGCTGCCGAAGAGGCCCTGGCGGGGGCCTTTCAGGGACACGTGAAGACCTGGGCCGAGCTTCGGGAACAGATGAAGGATCTGGAGTCCGGGTGGTCCCACCTTTCGGCGGACGCCCGGGACGTGCTGGAGGACGGCGACGCCGCGCAGGTGCTCCGGGCCCTTTCCGCCGTTTGCGAGGAAGCACCGGAACCCTTTTCGGGCGCGCAGGTGATGAACGCCCTCAAGGGGGCCGCCGGAGGCGTGAAAGGGAAAGCCCTTTTCGGGCCCGTGCGGGTGGCGCTTACCGGCAAGGTCCATGGCCCCGAACTCAAGCACATCCTCACCCTCCTTGGCCGCGAGCGCGTGCGAGAGCGCGTGGCCAGGGCCCTTGCTTTCACTCGCCGGGAGGATTGAGCCGGTTTCGGGCCGCCCTGTAACGGGGCTAAAGGCTTCCTTTCTCCGATTTGGTCTTGCCGGGGCACGCGCATAGACTCCTTCCCAAGTTTTCTAAGGGGAGGCTCCCCCTGCCCACCGTGGAAAATTCGACAAACAACAAAGTGAAGAAGCGCAAAAACCGGCGCCGCTACTACGTTCTGGGCGTAGCGGCACTCGCAGGAGTTTTATTCGCGGTACGGGCCCTAAGGCCCGTGTCTGTCACGGTTTCACCGGTTACCAAGGGCAAGGCCGTGGAAGCGGTCTATGCGACCGGGACCGTTGAAGCCCACATGCGGGTGGAAGTCCGGGCGCGCACGCCGGGGATCATCGAAGACCTCCCGGTGCGTGAGGGGCAGGGCGTCCGGAAGGGGGATCTCCTGGCGCGAATCGGTAGTCCCACCTCCCAGGCCGATCTTCGCGGCGCCCAGGCCGAACTCGCCCAGGCGCGGCGCGATCTGGACCGCATCCGGCCCCTGGCCGCCCAGGGGATTCTTCCCAAGGCCGATCTCGACCAGGCCGAGAGCCGCGTCGAAACCTCCGAGGCGCGGGCAAGCTCCCTTTCCGCGCGGGTGCTCGACACGGAGGTGCGCGCTCCCATCGACGGGATGGTCCTCGCCCGCTGGATCGAGCCGGGCCAGTACGTGAGTGTGAACGAACCCCTCTTCAAGGTGGGAGTGGGTTCCGATCTGGTCGTTGAAGTGTGGGTGGACGAGGCGGAAGTCGCGCGCGTGCGGGACGGTTCCCGCGCGGTCGTGACGCTTTATGCATTTCCGAATGAAACGTTCCTTGGAAAAGTTTTTGAAATCCTTCCCGATGCGAACCGGGACCGGAAGGCGTACCTTGCGAAAATCCGCCTCGACAAACCTCCCGAAGGCCTGCGGAGCGGAATGACGGCCGAGGTAAACGTGGTGGTGGGAGAGAAAGAGAGCGTGCTTCTTGCCCCCGCTGACGCGGTTGCCCAGGACGGTTCGATCTGGGTCATCCGGGAAGGGCGGGCCCACCGGGAGATCGTCACGACGGGCATCCGCGATCTCCTCAAGGTCGAAGTAAATGGGAGCGTCCAGGAGGAAGAGCCCGTCGTCGTGCAGGGCCAGGAAAAGCTCGAAGAAGGGGCCCGGGTCGAGATGATCGTGGGAAAGGCGCTCGAAAGTAAACCCGAGGAGCGCACTGGCCGCCGGTTCTAGAAAATGCCCGTCGTCGTTTTCATCGCCTTCCGGCTTCTCTGGCACCGCCGGCTCCTGAACGGCGTCGCGGTAGCGGGCGTGCTCCTCGGCGTCGTCGCCCTCATCGGCATCCGCGGGATCATGCGCGGTTTCCAGGACAAGTTCCTCCTCAACATTCTCAAAGCCAACGCCCATGTCGCCATTTTCAGCAAAGAGCTCCGGCCGACGCCCAGGCTTTTGGACGCCTACGTGGAAGGCCCCTACACGGCTGAGATCGCCAAGCAGACGCCCAGCGACAGGGAACTTCGCATCAAGCGGCCCACGGAGATCCTCCGCACGCTCGAATCCATGGACGGCGTGGCCGCCGCTTCGCCCATCCTGGTGGGCTCGGCCATCGTCGCATTCGGGCAGAAGGAAATTTCCGTGAGCCTTCGGGGGATCGAGCCGGAGAAGCAGGAGGAAGTGACGCCGCTCGCCGGGTATCTCACCTCGGGGGACATGCGCTCGTTCGCCGCCTCGCCCGACGGCGCTCTTCTGGGCTCCGGCGTCGCCAAGGACCTGGGGGCCAAAGTGGGTGACCTGATCGTGTGCAGCACGCCCGCGGGGGCGCCCCTCACGCTCAAGGTGAGCGGCGTGTTCGAGACGGAAGTGACGCCCATCGACCACTCTCGCGTCTACACGACTCTCCGTACCGCCCAAACGCTTCTTGGGAAACCCGACATCGTGGGCGAGATCAACGTCAAGATGACGGACCCGGAGCTGGCCCATACGCTGGCCGAGCGGGTGGAGAAGATCTTCCATTACGACGCCGAGAGCTGGAAGGAGACCTATTCCAACTTTCTCGCCCTCTTCCGCCAGCAGGACGTGATCCTGGGGTTCATTACGGGGACCATCCTCATCGTGGGCGGCTTCGCGATCCTGGTCATCCAGATCATGATCGTGCTCCAGAAGAGCCGGGACATCGCCATTCTCCGGAGCACGGGTTTCCAGCGCCGGGATATCCTTTTGGTGTTTCTCCTCCAGGGGATCGTGATCGCCCTCATCGGAAGCGCCGCGGGATGTGTCTCCGGTCATTTCCTCCTGGATTTCCTCGGGAGTCTCAAGATCAAGCAAGAGACGCTCATCAAGAGCGATCATTTCCTCGTCGTGGACGACCCAAAGATGTATGGTTATGCGACGGCCTTCGCCCTGGTAACCGGCGTGATCGCCAGCCTCCTTCCGGCGGTAAGGGCCTCCCAGGTCGAGCCGGTGGACGTGCTCCGGGGGCAGGTGGGATGAGCGGCCAGAACCAGTGGAAATTCCCCCCGCCGGGCGCGGTGGTGCTCGAAGCCCAGGGGCTCGTCCGCGATCTGGGGACGGAGGTGAAGACCCGGGCCGTCAACGAAGTGGCCCTCACCATCCGGGAAGGGGAATTCGTCTCCCTCACCGGACCGAGTGGTTCGGGAAAGAGCACGCTTCTCTATCTTCTCGGCGTCCTCGACCGCCCGACCTCGGGTACCGTGCTGGTCGACGGCGTGGACATCGAGGCGCTCGATGACAACGGCCGGGCACGCCTTCGCAACGAAAAACTGGGATTCATCTTTCAATTCCACTTCCTGCTGCCCGAATTCAGCGTCCTTGAAAATGTGACGTTGCCCATGAAGCGGCGAGGGACTTGGGACGAAGAGGAAATCGAAGGGCGGGCCCTCGAAACCCTCAAAACGCTCGGCCTCGAAGGCCTCGAGCGGCGCCGCTACTACCAGCTCTCGGGCGGCCAGCAGCAGCGCGTCGCCATCGCCCGGGCGGTGGCCAATGAGCCCCGAATCATGCTGGCCGACGAGCCCACTGGGAACCTGGATACGGCGAACGCCGGAATCGTGATGGAGATCTTTGAACAGCTCGTCTGCGAGCGGGGGAATACGATCGTCATGGTGACGCACGAACCCTCGTTCGCGGCCCGCGCTTCCCGCCAGATCCAGCTCCGGGATGGCAAGGTCGTGGCCGATCTGGACCAGCGCGGCGGCCGGCAGGATTTCAATCCGCCGCCCTGACCGGCGGTTATTTTTTGTGGGAGGATTTGGAAAGATGGAACGATGGCTCGTTGACACTTCGCCGTTTTTCACCGACCTCGCGGTCCTGCTGATACGCACCTTTGTTGGCATTTGTTTCGTCGTTCATGCCCTCGGGAAGCTCGGCCTCGTGGGGCCGGGCGGGAGCCTTGCGGGCTTTGCCGAGTGGCTTGGGGGCCTGGGGGTTCCTGCTCCAAGGATCTCGGCGTACGGAGCTTTCCTCTCGGAGCTCATGGGCGGGGCGTTCCTGGCGGCCGGGCTTTTTGCGCGCCCCGCAAGCTTCGCCCTCTTCGGCACCATGCTCGTGGCGGGTTTGGTAGGCCACCGGGGTGGCGGGTACCTCATCACCAACAATCCTCCTGGCGCTGAATACACGATCAACCTCGCGGCCGTTTGTCTCGCCCTTTTCCTCACGGGGCCGGGAGCCTATTCCCTGGACGCGGTTCTGTTTTGACTCTCTTCCCTTCCTGCGCCATCTAACCGGGCCTTGAGCTTCCGGGTGGAAAATGCCCCTTCGCCTCTACAACACCCTCTCGAGACGGGAAGAGGAGTTCGTCCCTCTCCGGCCGCCCCAGGTCGGGATGTACCTCTGCGGCGTCACGGTCTACGACCGGTGCCACGTGGGCCACGCACGGGCGGCGGTGACGTTCGATGTCGTTTACCGGTATCTCACGTATAAAGGATACCAGGTCCATTTCGTCCGGAATTTTACGGACGTGGACGACAAGATCATTGACCGGGCCAGGCAGCGGGGTGTTTCTTCCGAACAGGTGGCCGAAGAGAACATCCAGGCCTTCTACGAGGACATGGGGCCCCTCAATTTAAAGCCCCCGGCGGAAGAGCCCCGCGCGACCAAGCACATTGCCGAGATGATCGCTCTTATCGAGAAACTCATCGAAAAAGGCGTGGCGTACGCTTCCCAAGGGGACGTCTTCTACGCCGTCGAGAAGTTTCCAGGTTATGGAAAACTCTCCGGCAAAAGCCTTGAAGACCTCCAGGTGGGGGCCCGCATCGACATCAACGAGATCAAGAAAAACCCCATGGACTTCGCCCTCTGGAAGGCGGCCAAGCCCGGCGAGCCCTCTTGGGATTCCCCCTGGGGCAAAGGGCGCCCCGGTTGGCACATCGAATGCTCGGCCATGAGCATGAAGTACCTCTCCGAGAGTTTCGATCTTCACGGCGGCGGCAACGACCTCATCTTCCCCCACCATGAAAACGAAATCGCCCAGAGCGAGGGGGCGACGGGCCACCCCTTCGCCAAGTACTGGATGCACAACGGCTTCGTCCAGCTCAACAAGCAGAAGATGAGCAAATCGACGGGGAATTTCTTCACCCTGAAGGAAGTCCTCTCTCAGTATCACCCCCAAGTTCTTCGGGCCTTCTTTCTTGAAACCCATTACGCCAAGCCCATCGATTTCGCAGAAGAGTACGTCCGGGAGACGGAAAGCGGTCTTCGGAAACTCTGCGAGACGATCCAGGCCTGCGAGCGGATTCTCGAAAAGGAATGCCCCGGGACGGGCGGCCCCGCCGATCCGACCGGGGAGGAAAAGGGCGTCCTCGCCAAGATCGAAGCGTTCAAGGGTGAATTCGAAGAGGCGATGGACAAGGACTTCAACACGGCAGGCGCCCTTGGCCGCGCCCATGCCCTGCGGGCGGCCGTGAACGGTTATTTCTTCGCCCACGATTTCGCCTGCACGCCCGTTTCTTGCCGGATCGCCCGGGGATTCCTCAAGAGCGTGGGGCCCTTGCGGGAAGTCCTCGGAATCCTCCAGCAGCCGGCGGGCGAGTTCCTCTCCGAACTTGCTGCCCGTGTCGCCTCCAAGGCCAAGATCACCGAGGCCGAAATCAACGCCTTCATCGAGAAGCGCAACCAGGCGCGCAAGGAAAAGAATTTCCCGGAAGCCGACCGCATCCGGGCCGAACTCCTCGTCCACGGCGTCGAGATCAAGGACGGTCCCAAGGGGACCGAGTGGAAGTGGAAGGGGTGAAGGGGCGTTCAGCCTGAGTCTGTTGGAATTGACATATATATGTCATTTCTTTCACAATGAAGACATGCCCGCTCGCACCACCATTCGCATGGACGAAGCCCTTCTCCGGAAGGCGAAGAAAATGGCCCTCGATTCGGGCCGTTCGCTGACCGCGTTTATTGAAGATGCGGTCCGGGAGCAAATCCAGGAAGCGCGGACTGGAAGGAAGAGGGCTTCCAAACCATTGGAACTTCCGGTTGTCGAAGGCGGCCAGGTCGTTGCTCCCGTGGACCTTCGGAAAACTTCCGCCGTTCTTGATTGGTTGGAAGCCCGGGAAAAGCCCGCGATCTATCGTGCTTCTCGTCGACGTTAACATTCTTTTGTATTCTCACCGCCAGATCCTGGCCGATCACGTGCTGGTCAACCGCTGGCTGGTTCACGCCATGGCGGGGAGTGAGCCGGTCGCATTATGTGATTTTGTCGCCACCGGATTTGTCCGCATCGCGACTTCATCGGCGGTTTTCATTCCGCCGTCTTCTCCAGACACAACGTTCGATTTCATCGAAGAGCTCCGCAAGCAACCCAACTACCGGTGGGTTACTTCTGGTCCCGATTTTTGGGATATTTTTGTCCGGCTGTGCCGGGAATCGGGAATTTCGGGAAGTGATATCTCGGATGCCTATCTCGCGGCCCTTGCGATCGAGAACGGCTGTACGCTCGTGTCGATGGATCGAGGTTTCCGCCGCTTTCGCGGCCTCAAATGGAAACTTCCCAAATAGCCCACCGTTCGCAATTTTCTAAAAAACA
>JBFLVN010000031.1:0-19621 GCA_040758475.1 Bdellovibrionota bacterium | reverse complement strand
GACGCAACGGTCTTGCCTGCGAACTTCGAGGCCAGGGGCGGCTATCAGCGCGACTCCCTCTCGTAAAACGATCAGGGGGAGTGCGCCGGGCGTGATTTCGTCCACTCCGATCATTCCATCCCTCACTGCTTCTACGGCATTCACTTCCGCCTTTCTCTCTTGCAAAGCCAGCGCAATGACCTCTACGTCTAGCGGAACCGCGAATGCCAACCGATCATCCGCGTCAAGGGGAGCGAGCCTCGTCCCACCATCAGGGTCGGGCAACTGCACTCGGTAGGCGCAACCAATCCCCAGGAGTTCACGGGCATGCATCGCCGCCAACGCATTCACTTCAGCGTTTGGAGTGAGCGCCAGAAACCGGCCGCGGTCCTCGCACAAGGATGCAATCTGCGTGGAATCGCTGGCGCTGCCCCAAAGCACTTCAAGGCCCTTGTGCCGGGCTTCGGCGCAGCGCGTTTCGTTGGTATCGAGAAGGCGCGTGGGAACGCCCGAATCACGCAGGCAAAGAGCGATCCGTTGCGCCAACTCATTGGCCCCGGCGATGGCGAGGCCCGGGGGGCGCTTGGCCCGCACGCCGAGCCACTTGGCCACCACGCCAGCCGAGAGTCCCTGCACGAGTACCGTGGCGGCGATGGTGGCGAACACCAGGGATTCCAAGGCATCTCCTCCTTCGGCGCCGTGTTCCCGGAGCTTGATGACGGCCAACGAGGCGCCAGCCGCCGCGATGATCCCCCTTGGACCGATCCATGCCACGCATAGTCGTTCAGCGAATGGCAGATCACTGCCCCGAGTGGAAAGAAAAACGCCGATGGGGCGCAGCACGAGCGCCACCAGGGCCACTGAAATCCATATTCGCCAGCCGTGGACGACCACGGCACGGGGATCAATCGACGCGGCGATAAGGACGAAAAGAGTCGCGACCAGGAGAGCCGTCATTTGCTCTTTGAAATGGCGTACTCCCCTGAGCCAAGGAATCCGGAACAAGGATAGCGTGAGGCCCGCCACGGTTACGCTAACAATCCCTCCCTCGTGAACCAAGGACTCAGCCGCTGCAAAACTCGCAAGCGCCGCGCCGACGGCCGTAATATTCGCCGCGTCCGCTCGCTGGGCGGAAGCGAAATAACGGCGGCCCAGAATGTATCCCGCCACCAATCCGACAGCCGCCCCCACCGCGCAGCCCGCGACGATCTGGAGGACGACACGCACCAGCGGTTGAGCGCCAGTTCCGGAGCGGCCGATGACGTACTCCGTGGCGAGAACCGCCACGATGATGCCAATGGGATCGACGAGGATGGATTCCCAATGCAAGAGCCCCCGTACGCGCCGGACAAGCGGCACACGGCGCAAGATGGGGGCGATAACCGTAGGTCCCGTAACGATCATGAGGGATCCGAAAATTGCTGCGGGAGCGAGCGGAAGCCCACCGGCCAGCCAGCCAATCAACGTACCACCCACGAACGACACGGCTACGCCGACCGTCAAGAGGTTGCGAAGCGGCCGGGCAGCCCCCCGAACCGCGCCGATGTCGAGGCTAAGCCCCCCTTCAAACAGGATGATCGCCGCCGCCAAGGGAACGATCACAGGTAAAACAGTGTTGAGTTCTCCCGTCTCCACGATCGCGGCGCCCAACGGCCCCAATCCCAATCCGAACGCCAAGTACAGCAAGATGCTTGGAAGCTTCAAACGATCAGCAATAACGAACGCTATCGCACCGGCGGCGCCGGCAATACCGAGCGTGATACCGAGATGATTCATGGGCAGCATCATGGCTTGCGATGCACTTCTCACCAAACAGCGCGCCAAAAGTGAGTAAGAGCCCCCCATTGACCAAGAAAAGCATTCCTGAAAAAGCTCTCCTGCCCTGCTTTGTTCGGCGGTGCCGGTGGGCTAAAGTTTAGGTGTTTCTTGCCGGTGGGGCATCTAAGAGGCTACCACCAGCCTTGGGGAAGAGGCTGGTCTATCGGGGATCAAAAACATGGCCGCACCATCCGGACGCACGGGGCGCGTCTTTCTCGCCGATCTCTCCGACGGAGACCGCGTGGAAGGAACGTTCCTCGTCAATCAAAAACAAACGGCGCTCACCCGCGCCGGGAAGCCCTATCTCATCGTGAAAGTCCAGGACCGTACGGGCGAACTAGCCGCCCGCGTCTGGGAAGACGCGGAGGAAATGGCCCGCCGGTTCGAACTCGGTGACATCGTTTTCGTCCAGGGCGCCGTCGAATCCTACAACGGAAAGCTCCAGCTCCGGCTCGATTCCCTGCGGCGCGTCCCGCCCCAGGAAGCCGATCCTTCCGACTTCCTCCCAACGACCCGGTACGACGTCGAAGAGATGTGGAACCGGCTCCTCACTATCGTGAAGGATTTGAAAGACCCCCACGTGAAAGGGCTTCTCCTCGACGTGCTGACGGAGAAATCCTTCAGCGAGCTCTTCCGCAAAGCACCCGCGGCCAAAGGAATCCATCATCCCTGGATCGGAGGGCTCCTCGAACACGTCCTCTCGCTCGCGCACCTCGCCAAGCGGGTCTGCCCCCACTACCCCCACGTCGACGAAAGCCAGGTGGTCTTCGGCTGCATCATGCACGACATGGGAAAAGTCTGGGAGCTCTCCTACGACCGGGCCTTCGGCTACACGGACGAAGGGAAACTCGTGGGCCATCTCGTGATGGGTGTGGTCAAGGTGAGCGAGGCCATCGCCAAGCGGAAGGATTTTCCACCGGAACTCGCCTTGCGGCTCAAACACATCCTGGTCGCCCACCACGGGACGTACGAGTTCGGCTCGCCCAAGCTCCCGCAGACGCTCGAAGCCGAGCTCGTCCATCGGCTCGACGACCTCGATTCCAAGATCAACGCCATCACGGAACAGATCCGCCGCCCCTCGGCGGGTGAGCCGGAATGGACCGAATACAACGGGTCCATGGGCCGCTCCTTCTTCCGCGGGGAAGGGGAGCCGCCCACGTGGCCGGAAAAACTCGTGGAACTCCCCAAGGAACAGGGGGCCAAGGCCGCTCCGGCTTCCAGCGAAACCGGGGGCCGGGCGGGAGGCGCGCCCACCCTCGATCTCTTCCAGCGCGCGGGCCGCAAATAGACCGTTTCATCCCAGCGGCCCCGCTGGGGCGCCGCGGTCAGGAGACGTAGCAAGCAGTCCCAATGAATGGCTCTCCTGAACTTGCCGCTCCGGCGGATAATTCCCAGCTCGGCCGCTACCGCATCATCAAGAAGCTCGCATCGGGCGGAATGGGGGAAATCTACCTCGCGAGCCTGGAAAAAGAAGAAGGCTTCGCCAAGCAGCTCGTCATCAAGAAACTCCTCCCCTCCCTTTCGCGCAATCCTTCTTTCGTCTCCATGTTCCACAACGAGGCACGCGTAGCGGCCCAGCTCTCCCACGCGAGCATCGTTCAGATCTTCGATTTCGGAAAAATGGAGGACACCCATTTCATCGCCATGGAATGGGTCCACGGGGAAAACCTGGGGGACATCGTCGCCAAGGCACACGAGGCCGGGAAAAAGGGCCTTCCCGTCAAGATCGCCTGCGAGATCGCCCTCTCCGTGCTGCGAGGCCTCGATTACGCCCACCGGAAAATTTCCGCCGACGGAACGCCCATGGGCCTCATCCACCGGGACGTGGCTCCCAAGAACATCCTCGTCTCCTATGAAGGAGAGGTGAAGCTGATCGACTTCGGCCTCGCCAAGGTCGCCTCGGCCACCGACCGGACGGAAAACGGCGCCATCAAGGGCTCCTACTGCTACATGTCGCCCGAACAAGTGGGGGGCGAACCACTTGACGCTCGGAGCGATCTCTATTCCCTGGGGCTCGTCCTCTTTGAATTGCTCACGGGCGAGCGCCTCTACCCGGCCGAGATGGGGCTTCGCCCGCTGCTGGACGCCATTCAGCGGGGAGACCTCTCCTACTGGACCAGCGCGGGCCGGGATCCCTGGGCGGAAATCCCCCCGGACCTTGCTGCCATTCTCCAGAAAGCCACGGCGCGAAATCCCGGGGACCGCTACGGATCGGCGCGGGAGTTCATCCGGGCCCTCGAAGAGTTCCTCCGGGAAGAAGGCCCCAAGCACCCCTCCCCCTCCGTGGCCGACTATATGCGGGAACTTTTCGGAAAGCCCGAAGCCCTGCCGGAAATGCCGGCTGGCGGACGGCAAGTCGAGAAAACCCGGGTCTCCTCCGGGGCCCAGCAGGCCATCGCCCGCGCGGAGGCGGCCGAGGCGGGCCCCGTCGCCATCACTACCGGACGGGCTACGAACCTTCTCTACAATTCGCTCGCAGCCCTGATCGTCGTTTCGCTCCTCACGGGCGTGGGATTCCTCACCTACCGCCTCGCGATCAAGCCGTGGATCAAGGCCAGAAAGTACCGGGTCGTCCGGGTGGAGAGCGACCCCCCTGGCGCGACGGCGACGGTGCTCTTCGACGATCAGGTCCTTACCGCCGCGACGCCCGCCAAATTCGACCGTATCCGGATCGGCAAAGAGCACATTCTCAAGGTCGAAAGCCCGGGCTTCAAACCCTACGAAACGATGCTGGTCCTTCAAAAAGAATCTCCAAAGATCGTCGTCCAGAAAGTCGAACTCACCCGGGAGATGGGCCAGATCATCTTGAACACGGAACCGCCCGGAGCCCTGGCGACCCTGGATGGGAAGGAAGTCGCAGGGAAAACACCGCTCGTGATCGAGGGAGTCGAAGTCGGCAAAGAACACGTCCTGGGCATCGCGCGCCCGGGTTTCCGGAAAGAGGAAATCCCCTTCGAGCTGGGCCCCCGGGAAACCCCGCGCTTCACGGTGCAACTGGCGGTGCTCCGGGCGAACCTGCGCGTTACGGCCACCCCCAAGGGCACGGCCATCTGGGTGAACGGCAAAAAAGCGGGCAGCGCCCCCTACCAGACGGACCAGATCAGCGTGGGTGATAAATTAACCCTCGTGGCCTCCAAGCCCGGCTGGAAGAAGGCCACCCGCACGATCGGGATCGTGGAAGGAAAAAACTCGGCCGAGTTCGCCCTCGAACCCCTCCTCCTGGAAACCAAGCTCCAGGCCAGCGGCAAGGTGAAAGTCCTTCTGAACGAAAAACCCGTCCCCGGAAATCCCATTCCCCTTGGAACGGGGGAACACCTCTTGCGCGTCATCGTGGGTGGCGGTTCGGATGAAGCTCGCATCCGGCTCCAGATCAAACCCCACGGGAGCCGCGCCGAAGGGCTGCGGGTGGATGCGAACGTGGACGCCAAACCCTGGGCGAAAGTCCGTCCGGTGATCCTCGGCAAGGAAGGCAAGGAACAGACGACCCCCGTGTCGGGGCTTTCCTTCGACAAAGGCGCCGCGAAACTCTCCGTCCGCTTCGGCGGCGGCGCGGTGATCGATCTTTCGTTCGACGTTCCCTGACCGGAATTTCTAGAAAAACTGCCCGATGGACAAGCTGAAAACGGGGCCGGAAACCTTATCGCGGCCCGTGTAATCCTCGTTCTGGACGAGGGGCCAGCCGAATTCAAAACGGATGGGCCCCAAAGGACTGAACCAGCGGATGCCGAAACCCACGTCGGCCAGGATGTAGTTGAGCAAGGCATCCTGGTCGGAGTAGACGCCGCCGGCATCGGCGAACAAAGCAAGCTTGAGCCGTGCTTCCTGGAGGAGCGGGACGAGCACCTCGCTCGTGAAATAGAGTTCCTTGTCGCCGCCCATGTTGTAGGGAACATTAATATTTCCGCGGCGGTAGAACCCCACGGACTGAGGGGAATACCCCCGGAGATTGGCAATCCCGCCGCCGCGGAAGCGTTCCTGGAAGAGGATGTCCGACTTCTCCCGCCGGTCGAAGAGCCCCAAATCCCACTTCAAAATGAAGACGAAATCCGCCGGCATCGGAAAGAAGTAATCTCCCGTGAGCCGGTAACGGAGGAAATCGTTCGTATCCCGGCCGATGAAGAAGATGTTGTCGGCGAATTCGAGGCGCGCCGTGTGCCGCGTCCCGTCCGTGGGATCGAAGAGGTCGTTCAAAGTATCGTGGGAAATAGAGAAGGAAATGGATGTGGTCACTGAATCCCTGTTAACAAAATTCACCGGGACGTTGTCGTTTTCAAGCGAGGAAGAAAGATCCAACAACCGGATATGTTGGCCCGAGAGCGTGACGGAAGCGGACACGTTCTCAAGCAGGGGGGAGAATTCCGTGAGTTCGTACCCCACCCCCAAGCGGCCGCCGTCGCGGGCCGTGTCGAATCCCGCATCCGCACGCCGCATGCTGAAGGCCGAAACGCTCACGTCCCAATAGGTATCGAAGACGCGGGGGTCGCGGAACGTGATGCTCGCGCTCTGGACCCTGCCGCCCACCTGGGCCTGGAGTTCGAGGCGCTGGCCGCGGCCAAAGAGGTTCGCCTGGGAAATGGAGGCCTGGGCGAAAAAGCTTTCGAGGGAGGAATACCCCGCCCCCACCTGAATGGAGCCTGTGGGCCGCTCGGTCACTTCGAAGCGCACGTTCACGCGATCCCGGGAACCGGGAACTTTCTCCGGGGCGTAGGTGATCTTGTCGAAGAACCCGAGGCGCTGGATGCGCCGCTTGCTCTCTTCGAGTTTTGAGCGGTTGTACTTGGCCCCTTCGGCGATCTTCATTTCCCGGCGGATCACCTTGTCGCGGGTCTTGAAATTCCCGACGATCAGGATGCGCTCGATGCTGACGGGAACGCCCTTGTCGATGGCAAAGACGAGATCGACGAGGTGCTTGCCGCCCTCCTGATCCGGATGGGGGATAGGGTCGACGTTGGCGAAGGCGTAGGACTCATCAGCGTAACGGTTCGAGAGGCTCTCGGCATCGGCCAGGACCGTCTTTCGCGAAAAAAATTCCCCCGGCTTGGTCTTGAGGCTCGCGACCAGTTCCTCGGCGGGCCAGAGGAGGTCCCCCTGGACTTCGACCTTGCGGACCGTAAAACGCGGGCCCTCCACCAGGGGGATCGTAATGAAAATGTCCTTGCGATCGCGGGACAGCGTGACAATGGGTTTTTCGACCTTGATCTGGAGGTACCCGTGGTCCAGGTAGTGGAGCGTCACCACCTGGATGTCCTGCTCGAGCGCCTCTTCCTGGAACTTCCCGTCGCCCGTGATTCCCGAGAAAACACCGCCTTCTTTCGTCGCGAAAAATTCGAGGTTTTTGAGTTCTTCGTCCGAGAAAGATTCGTTGCCGACGAACTCGATCCGGCGGACTTTCACCTCGTCGTTTTCCTCGATCTTGAAGGTGATCTTGACGTTGTTCTTTTCGCGGTCGAACTCGCGGACGGCCTGCACGTCGGCCAGATAGTACCCCTCTTCCTCGTAGAGTTTGACGATCTTGAGGCGGGTTTCTTCGAGCTTGGCTTCCGTAAAAACGGTATTGACGGAAAGGGCAAGCTTCTCGCGGATTTTCTCCTCGTCGATTTCGTCCTCGCCTTCGATCTCCACCTCCGCTACGGCGGGCCGCTCGGTCACGCGGAAAGTGACGATGTACCCTTCGGCCCCCCGCTGCACGTCCACGGCGATGTCGGAGTAGAGCCCCAGGGCGTAGAGGTCTTTTACATCCCGGGCGATGGTCTCCCGGTCGATGGGCTCCCCGGCGCGGGTCCGCACGAGGAGGAGTACCTGTTCGGCCTCGGTCCGGCGGTTCCCCTCCACCCGTACTTCGGCAACACGATTCGTCGAACCACCTTCGTCGGATTGGGCGAAGGCGCCTGGAACAAAGAACAGGAAGGAGAGGAACGCAAAGAGGCGCAGGCCCTTTGGACCAAGGGCGCGAAACACTACCAACGGCAGAGAAACGCCCCTAGCCGGAGAGTCCACCAGGACCGACCTCCTGAATCCGGCCTTCGGCGATGGTGAGGCTTCGGTGCATGCGGGCCGCGAAGGGGGCGCTGTGGGTGACGATCACCATGGTCACGCCGAGTTGTTCGTTCAAACCGACGAGGAGTTCCTGGATTTCCTCGCCCGTACGGGCGTCCAGGTTCCCCGTGGGTTCATCGGCCAGGAGCACGAGGGGTTTCCCCACGAGGGCCCGGGCGAGGGCGACCCGTTGCTGCTCGCCCCCCGACAGCTCAGAGGGCCGGTGGCCCTCCCGGTGCGAGAGCCCCACCTTGCCGAGCATTTCAGCGGCGAGGGACGCCGCCTCGGCCTTCGATTTACCCGCGATAAGAAGCGGGATCTGGACATTCTCCACGGCTGTAAAATCGGGGAGCAGGTGATGGAACTGGAAGACGAAGCCGATACTCTTGTTGCGGAACTCGGCGAGCGTCTCGTCGGGCTCGCGGCTCACGGCGCGGCCGTCGTAGGAAACGGTCCCGGAAGTGGGGCGCTCCAACGTCCCCAGGATGTGGAGCAGGGTCGATTTCCCCACGCCCGAAACGCCGATGACGGCAATGCGCTCCCCCTGGCGGACGTCCAGGTTGACGCCCTTAAGGACTTCCACCTTCCGCCCTCCGGCGAAAAATTCTTTCGTCACGTTCTCGCAGCGCAGCATCTAATCGCTCCGAAGGGCCTCGGTGGGGGGGAGCTTCCCCGCCCGCCGCGCCGGAAGGTAGGCGGCCACGGTCGTGATGAACGTGGGGGCCAGAATCACCTTGATCACGTCCATGGGGAGGACGAGCACGGGCATGTACTTCATCTGGTAGACCGAGGCGTCCACTTTGATGAGGTGGAAGCGCTCTTGGAGATAACAAACGCCAAGGCCGAGGGAGAGCCCGAGAAGGGTTCCCAAGAATCCGACGAACGCGCCGCGGGAGAGGAACACACGGGTGATGCCGGTGCTCGGAGCGCCCATGGCCTTCAAGATAGCGATCTCGTGGACCTTCTCCCGCACGAAGAGGACTTCCATTCCCGCGATGTTGAAGGCCGCTACGAGCACGATGATAAGAAGGACGACGAAGAGGGCGAGCTTTTCGAGTTGGAGGGCATCGAAAAGGGGGCCGAGGAGCGTCTTCCAGTGGGTCACCCACAAGGACGTGGGCCCGAGCGCGTAGGAAATTTGAGCGGCGATTTTGTCGGCCGCCTCCAGATCGTCCACCTTCACCTGGATTCCGGAGACGAGTTCCCCCTCCCCTTCCGGGTTGAAGAAGCGCTGGGCTTCCTGGAGAAGGACGAAGCCGAACTGGCCGTCGTATTCGATGTTCCCCACCTCAAAGACGCCCACGAGGATGAACGCCTTGACGCTCGCCGTGGGCCCCAAGGGGCCGATGCCGCAGAGGGGGCAGATGATCCGGACTTCATCTCCGGGCACCGCGTCGATCTCAGCAGCAAGGTCGCGCCCTAAGATGATTCCGGGGAGCGTGCTGCTCGTAATCTTTTCCTTGGGCCAATCTCCCAGGTTCTCGGCCATGCCGGGCTTCCGGAGGTTCTCGAAGGAACCCACTTCCATCTTGTGGGGAAAGATCGTCGCGTCGCCCGCCGTGGCGGGGTCCACTCCAAAAAGCCGGACAGCCCCTACCCGCTCGGACCGGGAAATCATGGCCTCCTTGCGGAAAAAGGGCGTCACCGCGACGACACCCGGGACGCTTTTGATCTTCTTTTCAGCTTCCGCGAATCCTTCGACGCCAAGAGACGTTTCTGAAGGTGGAGCCACCACGAGGATGTGGGCCGTGGCGCCAAGCATCTGCTCTTTTAGTTTTTCCGTAAACCCCGCCATGACGGCCTGAACGACGAGCAGGGCCGCTACGCCCAAGGTAACGCCCGCCACGCCGATGGCCGTCTGCGCGGAAACGCTCCCGCCGCTGTGCCCTCCGCGCAGGTAGCGCCGGGCGATGAACGTTTGCCAGCTCACGAGAAAAATCCGCTTCAGGCCCCTTCGGTCTTCTCGGGCCGAAGGAGCGGGAAAAGAATCACGTCCCGGATACTCGGGGAATCGGTCAAAAGCATGACGAGGCGGTCGATGCCGATCCCCTCGCCCGCCGTGGGCGGGAGGCCGTATTCGAGGGCCCGGATGTAATCGGCATCGTAGTCCATGGCCTCTTCGTCGCCCGCTTCTTTGGCGGCCACCTGGGCCTCAAAGCGGCTCTTCTGGTCGTCTGGGTCGGCGAGCTCGTTAAAGCCGTTGGCGATCTCCCGGCCCGCGATGAAAAGCTCGAAGCGGTCCGTCAAATGAGGCGCCCCGTCCGTACGGCGCGCGAGGGGCGAGACGGCCGCCGGGAAACCCGTGACGAAGGTGGGCTGGATGAGGGTCCGCTCGACGAGTTCCTCGAAGAGCACCGTGCGGTTTTTCTCCGGCTCCTGGGGATCGAAAATCCGCCGGCGGGTTTTCTCGTCGAGTTTTTTTCCGTTCGCTTCGAGAACGCTACTGAAAGCGCCGAAATCCTTGACCGCTTCCTCGGTAAAGCCGGGAAGCGCCGCCACCGCGCCCGCGAGCGTGAGGCGCTTATAAGGGGCCGCGAACTCGATCTCCCCTTCTCCGAGCTTTACTTTCGTCTGGCCCGCGATCTTCTGCGCGAGGCCCGAGAGGAGTTCCTCCGTCAGGCGCATGAGGTCTTCGTATGTCGCATAGGCCCAGTAGAATTCGAGCATGGTGAACTCGGGGTTGTGCTGGGTGCTGATCCCCTCGTTCCGGAAATTTCTTCCGATCTCGAACACCCGGTCGAAGCCCCCCACCACGAGGCGCTTTAGATAAAGCTCCGGAGCGATCCGCATGAAGAGGTCCATCTGGAGCGTGTTGTGGTGCGTCACGAACGGCCGGGCCCGGGCGCCCGAAGCGAGCGTGTGCATCATGGGCGTTTCGACTTCGAAGAAGTCGCGGCTCACGAAGAATTCCCGAATCCAGGTGGTGAGCTGGGAGCGAAGGCGAAACGTCCGGCGGACTTCCTCGTTGACGATCAAATCCACGTACCGCTGCCGGTAGCGCGTCTCCACGTCCGAGAGGCCGTGCCATTTTTCGGGAAGGGGCCGGACGGCTTTCGAGAGGAGTTTGAAAGATTGGACGCGGAGGGTGAGTTCCTGGGTCTTCGTCCGGAAGAGAACGCCTTCGACGAAAACGATGTCGCCGATGTCGATGAGTTCCTTGAAGGCGTCGAACTTTTCACCAAGCCCCTTCTGGTCGAAGAAAACCTGGAGCTTCCCCGAGCGGTCCTGGAGATGGGCGAAAGCGGCTTTTCCGAAAAGCCGGATGGTCATGAGCCTTCCGGCGAGGGACGCTTTGACGGGCGTCGCGTCCAGGTCGGGGCCGGAAGTTTTTTCGTGCCCGGCCGAAAGCGCCGCCGCCACGTGGGACGGCTGCGCCGGGCTCGTAGGATAGGGGTCGAGTCCCTTGGCCCTTAGCGCTTCGAGCTTCTTTCTTCGCTGCTCGATAAGCAGATTGGAATCTTCGCCAGACAATGCAGGCTCCTGAAATGATTCAGGTTTTCCCGAATCCTCACCCCGAGCGCGGCCTACCTTACAAGGGGGGAAAGGAAGGGGTCAAGGAAGCAAAGCCGCTGAAAACTCAAGCGAAATTCACGCCGTCCGTTGCGCCTTGTC
Source organism: Bdellovibrionota bacterium (assembly GCA_040758475.1). Lineage (GTDB taxonomy): Bacteria > JAGRBM01 > JAGRBM01 > JAGRBM01 > JAGRBM01 > JBFLVN01. The sequence continues at coordinate 8,176 of JBFLVN010000031.1, read as the reverse complement.
CTTTTCGTTGGCGGACTTGATCACGTCCTTCATCTTTTTCCACATGTCGTCCGTGAGCATGGAGAGCTGGTAGAAATTCCCGTTCCCGGCGAGCCACTGGCCGCCGTCGATGGCGATGGTCTGGCCCGTCAAATACTGGCACCCATCGGCCATGAGGAAGGCCGCGAGGTTCGAGAGTTCCGGCATCTCCCCTGTCCGGCCCATCGGAATGGTCGCCTTGTAGTTGGGCGTGACACCCAGGGGATTCAATCGCTCCGAAGCCCCCTTGGTCGGAAACGGTCCCGGCGCGATGGCGTTGAGGCGTATTCCATATTTCCCCCACTCGGCCGCGAGGCTCTGGGTCATGGTGTGGATGGCCGCCTTGGACATGGCCGAGGGAACGACGTAGGGCCCGCCGGTCCAGATCCAGGTGACGAGAATGCTGATGACGCTGCCCGGGATTTTCTCCTCGATCCAGCGTTTCCCAACCGCGTGGGTTACGTAAAACGTCCCGTGAAAAACGATGTTGGCGATGGCGTTAAAGCCCCGGGGCGAGAGGTCCTGGGTGCGGGAGACGAAATTTCCGGCGGCGTTGTTCACAAGGCCCGTGAGCGGACCGTACTGGCTCCAGATTTCGGCCACCATTTTCTCGACCGCTTCGGGCTCGCGAATGTCGCAGCCGATGCCATGGACGCGGCCTTTCTTACCGGCGGAGATTTCCTTGGCGGTGGCTTCGAGAACGCCAACCCGCCGGCCGCAGATAATGACCTCGGCGCCCAGTTCGGCGTATTTTTCGGCCATCACTTTTCCAAGGCCCGTGCCGCCGCCTGTCACGAGGATGCGCTTTCCGGCGAAGAGGTTTTCCTGGAACATTTTCCCGTCTCCTTCGTAATAAACCGCGGGGGTCGTGTTACCCCGCCGGGAAACGGTTTCCAAGGCGGCCCATTGCACCCGCCCCGGGGGCCGCGCTAGCCTCCCGCCCGTCAAACGAATCTGACTAGGAGTTTTTCTCAGCCCATGAAAAGGTTCCTAACCATCTCGTTTTCTTCGCTATTCGTATTCATTGCCTGCCAGAAGGGCATTACGACGCCTTCCGGCCTCAAATACGAGGACATGGCCGTCGGAACCGGCACCGAAGCCCAAGCGGGAGACCTCGTGGAAGTCCATTACACGGGCTGGCTCAAGGATGGCACCAAGTTCGACAGCTCCGTGGACCGGGGCCGGCCCTTCGTCTTCCCCCTGGGCCGGGGCCGCGTCATCAAGGGCTGGGACGAAGGGGTCGCCGGGATGAAGGAAGGCGGAAAGCGCAAGCTCACCATCCCCCCGGCGCTCGGCTACGGCGAGCGGGGCTCGGGAAACAAGATTCCCCCCAATTCGACCCTGGTTTTCGAGGTCGAACTGCTCAAAGTACGCAGCGCCAAGGAAGAACAAGACCGCCAGATGCAGGAAGCCGTGGCCAAGTTCAAGGCCCAGATGGAAGAGGCCAAAGCCGGACAATCGGCGGCCGAAGGAGGGGCTCCGCCCATGGGTGAACTTAAGATCGAAGATCTCAAAAAAGGAACCGGAACGGAAGCCGTGGCCGGAAAGCGGGTTCAGGTCCACTACACCGGCTGGCTGACCAACGGGAACAAGTTCGACAGCTCTCTGGACCGGGGCCAGCCTTTTACCTTCAACCTGGGGGCCGGGCAGGTCATCCCAGGCTGGGACCAGGGGGTCGCCGGGATGAAGGTGGGCGGCAAGCGCAAACTCACCATCCCCCCCCACCTGGGCTACGGGGAGAGGGGCGCGGGAGGGGCCATTCCCCCCAATGCGACCCTCGTCTTCGAGGTCGAACTGTTGAAGGTGGAATAGAGAGCCCTTCCATTCTTCATTTATTTCAATAAAACTTGAAACTTCGGGTGGACGCAGGCCCGCCTGCGGGGCCATGATGGGCCCTCCGGTGGTGGACGGCGATTTCTCCAAGTCCTTCCCCGAGACGATGGTGCTCTAAAGCCCATCCACGGGGCCCCTTGCGTCCGTAGAATTTTGGACGAGCCAGCTTAGCCGCCGCCGTACCTGACTAGAGAGTCAGGAAGGAGATCACTCCCATGAGTGATGAAAATGAATATCCCTTGCTGGAGAAAATCCAATCTCCCCGGGACGTGAAGAACGTCCGGGAAGAGGACCTCCCCCAACTGGCCAAGGAATGCCGGGAGTGGCTCGTCAACGCCGTCGCCAAAACGGGCGGGCATCTTGCCGCTTCGCTCGGCGTTACGGAAATCACCATCGCCCTCCACCACGTCTTTGAATCACCCCGGGACAAGATTCTCTGGGACGTGGGCCACCAGGGGTACATCCACAAGATGCTCACGGGCCGCCGGGACCAGTTTCCGACCCTTCGCCAATGGAAAGGGATGAGCGGGTTCCTGCGCCGCGACGAATCCGAGCACGACCATTTCGGCGCCGGCCACGGCGGGACGAGCGTCGCCGCCGCCCTCGGCATGAACGAGGCCAAGCACCAGCAGCGGGAGAACCACAAGGTCGTCGCCGTTATCGGAGACGGCTCCTTTACTTCCGGCATGGCTTTCGAGGCCATGAACCACGCCGGGCACCTGGGGCGGGACCTCATCGTCATTTTGAACGACAACGAATGGGGCATCTCCCCGAACGTGGGGGCCCTCGGGCAGTTCCTAAACCGCCGTGTTTCGAGCAAATCCTTCGTCCGTCTCAAGGACGACATCAAGAAGTGGGTCGCCCGGAACGCGGGGCCCGAGATGGTCCGTCGCATCGGCCAGATCGAGGAAGCCGTGAAGACGGCCTTCCTCCCCGGCTCGGCCCTCTTCGAGGCCTTCGGATTCGACTACATGGGTCCCATCAACGGCCACGACGTGCACGAAGTCGTGCGGGCCCTTCGCGCCGCCAAGGCGGCTTCCAAGCCGATCCTGATCCACTGCTACACGGAAAAGGGCCACGGATGGGAAGTGGCCGAAGCGGACCCCCTCGCCTACCACGGCCCCGGCAAGTACGACCCCAAGACCGGCGAGATTTTCAAAGCCCCGGCCGGCGGCGCTCCGTCCTTCACGGACGTCTTCGCCCAGGCGGCCATCGAACTCACCAGCCAGGACCCCAAGGTCGTCGCCATCACGGCCGCCATGCCCACGGGCACGGGGCTCCACAAGTTCCAGAAAGCCCACCCCGACAAGTTCTACGACGTGGGCATGTGCGAACAGCACGGTGTCACGTTCGCGGCGGGCCTTGCCGCCGAGGGAATCCGCCCCATCGTGGCGATCTATTCGACGTTCCTCCAGCGCGGCTTCGACCAGATCATCCACGACGTGTGCATCCAGAAAATCCCCGTCTGCTTCGCCATGGACCGGGCGGGCCTCGTGGGCGCCGACGGCGCAACTCACATGGGGAACTACGACATCGCGTACCTGCGCTGCATCCCCAACATGGTCGTCATGGCGCCCAAGGATGAGAACGAGCTGCGCCACATGCTCAAGACGGCGGTCTATTGCGGCTCTCCGGCGGCCCTCCGATACCCGCGCGGGAACGGCTTTGGCGTTCCCATCGACCCCGAGATGAAGGAACTCCCCCTCGGAAAGGGCGAAATCCTGACTCAGGGCGGGGACGTGGCCATCGTGGCCTACGGAACAAGCGTCCAGGACGCCCTGGCCGCCGAGAAAAAGCTCCGCGAAAAGGGCGTGGCCTGCACGGTCGTTAACGCCCGGTTTGTAAAGCCCCTGGACCGCGACCTCCTCTGCGGCGTGATCGGGAACGTGGGCAAGGTGGTCACCGTGGAAGATGGCTGCCTCATGGGCGGCTTCGGCGCCGCCGTCCTCGAAATGCTCCAGGAAGCGGGGCTCCACCGCGGCATCGAGATGCGGCGTCTTGGAATCCCGGACGAAATCGTGGAGCACGGCGACCAGAAGATTCAGAAGAAATACTGCGGCATGGACGCCGACGCCATCGTCCAGACGGTGCTCGAAATGGTTGGCGAAAAGCCCGCCACCGAAGCGAGCCGGAGCGCCGTTTAAGTCCGGCGCTTTCCGTTAAAGAATCGAACCCGTACTGGCCAGGCGCGCGGCGTCGCGCACCAGTTCTTTCCCCGGCTTCTTGAAATACGGAAGCACGTGCTTGGCCAATAGTTCCGCCGAGTGCATGCACTTGGCGTGATCGAGCCCGCCCAGGCGCGTCCAGCAAAGGAGATCCGTCACGCCGTATTTGGCCGTCACCCGGGCGATCTTCTCCTTGACGAATTCCGGGTCGCCCACGATGACGCCGTCCAGGTTCCGGATGTTCTCGAACTGGGCGCTCGCGGTGAAGTCCCGCAATGCCGTGTAGATTTCATAAGTCTTCACGGCCGCCTCCCCTTTGGGCGGCGCCACGAGTCCGGAGAACGTCCGGAAGTACCAAAGGGCGGGGTCCTTGAATTCCTTTTCGGCCTGCTCCTTCGTGTCCGCGACATAGACGAGCGAGAGGCCGCCAATGCGCGTATCGGCGAACGTCTTCCCCTTTTTCTTGAGCCCTTCCGCATAGCCCTGCAGATCCACTCCCGCGGGTGAGAACATGAAAAAGAGGAGATTGTGCCCCCGCTCCCCCACCATCCGGTAAGTGTCCTGGGAGAGGGCCGCCATCCAGATGGGCGGGTGAGGCCGTTGCAAGGGTTGGGGCCGGACGGTCATTTCCGGAACGTTGTAGAACTTGCCCGGATAAGAAAACGGCTTCCCTGTCCAGGCCAGTTCGATGATGTCCAGGCACTCCTTGAACATCTCCCGGCTTTTGCTCTGATCGATGTTGAATCCCCGGAATTCCTTGGGCTGGTATCCACGCCCGACGCCAAAATCGACCCTTCCCCCGGAGAGGACGTCCACCACCGCCATTTCCTCGGCGACCCGCACGGGATGGTTGAGCGGAAGGACGACGACGCCGGTCCCAAGCCGTATCCTCTTCGTTTTCTCCGCCGCCGCCGCCAGAACAATCGGCGCCGACGGCATCACGCCGTAGTCGGTGAAATGGTGTTCGACGCCCCAGAAGGAATCGAAGCCGCAATCCTCGGCGTGTTTAACCATCTCGAAGTTCTCGTCGAACATCTGCTTTTCGCTCTTGTTCGTGGCCGACTCGAAAAGATGAAGGTGCCCGAAGTTCAACATGACTGTCCTCCCCTGCCTATCCCGGCAAAAGTGATATGTGCTACCTATCACTTTTGATAATTCCTGTCAAGCCCGGCCCCGTGCTAAAAGAGCCCCCGTGAACGGAAGAATCGTCCACCGCTCAAAAGTGCCCGAAGGATGGCTCTCCCGGGCCAAGCTCGCCCGGGCCGCCGGCGTTTCCCGCCCCACGGTCAAGCACTACATCGACCTGGGGCTTCTCCCCCCGCCCGTCCGCACCGCCCGGAACATGGCCTACTACGACCCCGCCTCGGTCGGCCACATCCGCCTGATCCGCGAGCTTCAAGCCAACCGGCACCTCCCGCTCGAAGTCATCGGCCGCATGTTCAAAAGCCAGAGTCCCGAAACCATCGAGCGGGCCTACGGTCTCACCCGCGCCCTCGAGGCCGATCTCCTTCCCGCCCTGGCCGGAAGCGCGGGCGAGTCGGTGGCGCGGGAGGAACTCCTCGCCATCGAAGGGGTCGATGAAAAAGTGCTAGGCGATCTCGAACGGATCGGCCTTATCCGGTCCCTGCCGGGGAGCGGCGGGAAGCGGTACGACGCGGCGAGCAGCAAAATGGCCCGAGCCGTGGGGGCCATGCGGCAGGCGGGATTTACCGAAGAAACGGGTTTCGCCGTGGCCGATCTCGCTGTTTACAAGGAAAAAATCAAAGGCGTAGTAGATGCGGAAATCCGGCTTTTTCTCTCCCGGGCCCTTCCGCAAAAGGCGGGGCGCCACTTGCCCCAAAATCTCCAGCCGGCGCTCGAAGGGGCGGGCGCCCTCGTACTCGCGATCCGCGACAGGCTGCTCGCCGATTCTCTCTCGGGAAGAGGCACGAAGACCTGAAAACCCGCGCGCCGGTTGCCCGCTAGAGAGGGCTCTTCTCTTCGAGGGGTGCTTCGGCGGGAACGGGAGCTACTGCTGCTTTTTTCTTGTATTTCCTGTAATAGAAAACCATGCCGCCGATAAAAAGCGCGTTCATCGTGATCATGATGGGAACGACGTAAGGGATATCGAAATAGCGCTTGTAAAAATTCACCACCACGTCCGCGAAGAAAACATAAAAAACCGAAGAAACCACGAACCCGAGGAAGCTCGCCGCCGCGAAGGGGACGAGGTGCATGTGGGTGAGACCCGAGGCGTAGTGGAGCGAGGACATGGGGGCGAAGGGGGCCGAACGGATCGCCAGGATCGCCCAGAACCCCCTTTTCGAAATCCATTCCTCCCATTTCTTCCAGGCGGGGGGAAGCCTTTTCTGGATGAAATCCCGCCCCACGTACCGGCTCGCCAGGAAGGCCCCTCCCGCTCCGAGGGTCCCACCGAGCGAGGTGTAGAGCGTCGCGAGCCAGGGCCCAAAAAGCCCCACGGCCGCCAGGATAATGACGGCCCGCGGGAACTGGGTTGCGGCGCAGAAGGCGCAGAACCCCACGTAGAGGTACGGCATCCAAACCACCAACTTGGGATCGCCGCGGAATTTGTTGAAGTACTCGGCGATGGTCGCGGGTTTGGGGAGGCCAAGTCCCCGGGCCATGTAGGCGGCAGAGGCGACGCCGATCACGGTCAAAAGAATCGCCACGCGCTCCCAGAGGCGGCGGCTTTCACGGGAGAGAGCCATGCCTGATTTTCTTCGGTTTCCCGCGCTTTTACAACGGAATGTTGCCGTGCTTGCGCCAGGGATTCGAATCCCGCTTGCTCCGGAGCATCTCGAAGGCCTTGACGAGTTTGGGGCGCGTCTGGGCGGGGTCGATCACCTCGTCGATGTATCCGAGGCCCGCCGCCATGTAGGGGTTGGCGAAGTGCTCGACATAATCGGCGATGAGCTCGGCCCGGCGGGTGTCGGGACTGGGGGCCCGCTGGATTTCGGAGCGGTGGATGATGTTGACCGCCCCGTCGGCCCCCATGACCGCGATTTCAGCCGTGGGAAAGGCGAGCGAGAGATCGCCTCGGATGTGGCGGGAGTTCATGACGTCGTAGGCCCCGCCATAGGCTTTGCGGAGAATGATCGTCACCCGCGGCACGGTGGCTTCGGCGAAAGCATAGAGCAGCTTCGCCCCGTGGCGGATGATGCCGTTCCACTCCTGCTGGGTGCCCGGCAGGAATCCGGGGACGTCTTCGAGAACCAGCAGCGGAATGTTGAACGCATCGCAGAAGCGCACGAACCGGGCGCCTTTGACGGAGGCTTCCACGTCCAGGCAGCCCGCCTTGAACTTGGGCTGGTTGGCGACGATCCCAATGGCGTAGCCGTCCATGCGGGCGAAGCCGATCACGATGTTCTTGGCGTATTCCTTGGCCACTTCGAAGAACGAATCCTGGTCAGCTACGCGCTTGATGACGTCCCGCACGTCGTAGGGCTTCTTGTTGTTGTCGGGAACGACCTGCCGCAGGCCCTCGTCCACGCGGCGCGGGTCGTCCGTGGGGGTTACACGCGGGGTCGTTTCGCGGTTGTTCTGCGGGATGTAGGAAAAGAGCTTCCGGATCTGCTGGATGCACTCGGCGTCCGATTCGCAGGCGAAGTGGGAAACGCCGCTCTTGGAAGCGTGGGTCATGGCGCCGCCCAAATCTTCCTTGGTCACTTCCTCGCGCGTCACCGCCTTGATGACGTCCGGCCCCGTGATGAACATGTGGGCCGTGTTCTTCACCATGAAAACGAAGTCCGTGATCGCGGGCGAGTAGACCGCGCCGCCGGCGCAGGGGCCCAGGATCGCGCTGATCTGGGGGACGACGCCCGAGAACATGACGTTCCGCAGGAAGATTTCGCCGTAGCCGCCGAGGCTCACGACCCCTTCCTGGATGCGAGCGCCGCCCGAGTCGTTCAGACCGATGACCGGGGCGCCCACCTTCCCCGCCATGTCCATGATCTTGATGACTTTTTCCGCGAAAGCGCCGGAAAGAGAGCCGCCGAACACGGTAAAATCCTGGCTGAAGACAAAGACTTGCCGGCCGCTGATAAGTCCGTGGCCCGTTACGACGCCGTCGCCCGGGGTCTTCTTGTCGGCCATGCCGAAATCGATGCAGCGGTGGGTCTTGAAGCGGTCGAATTCTTCGAAAGTTCCCGGGTCCATGAGGG
>JBFLVN010000030.1:0-19896 GCA_040758475.1 Bdellovibrionota bacterium | reverse complement strand
GCCCGGCCGGAACGGTCCCGGGTGATCTTGCGTTCTTCGGCCCGTAGCATCGTGAAATACTCCGCGTCGTATCCCCGCTGCTCCAGCCAAGAGCAATACCCCGGCTTCTTTTCGTCCACTATCCGGAGCCGGTGGAGGAGGTAGGTTTTGGCCGTGTCGGAACCCACTTCGTAGCGGGGAATCATGCCGTGATTTTTGAGCCGTTCCGGTTTCGAACTCATGGGCTTCCCCATGATGGGGGAGCCGAAAATGGCGAACACGCGCCGGGCCTTCCAACGGCGGCAGAACCGGTAAACCGTGTCTTTCTTGAATCCCGAATCGACGCACGTAATGGCGATCCGCAGGGTGGCGCCGTCCGCCCGTTTCCATTCCTTCTGGAGAAGCAATCCGATTTCATCCCAGGGGGAAATTTCCCCGTGGGAGCCTTCGAGAAAATCGGGGTCGCCATAGAAGCGGTAATAGCCGAGCCCGATCTGTTGTTCGTCCTCCGTCCAACCAAGCACTTCCCCTTCTAGCCGGTCTTCCTGAACGTCCCAGGCGCTCGTGAGAAGAACGACTTCGTTGGGGACTTCGGCCGCGCAGGGACGGCGGCGGGAAGCCAGGGCGTCTTCCGAAAGGCTTTCCCCCTGTTCACGGAAGACCTCCCCCAGGACCGTGTTCACCCAGACCTGCAATTGCTCCGGGTGGCTCTTCACCTTGAGGAATTTGTGAACGACGGATTTCCATGTGAGGAACGGGGAGAGAAGCCCCGGCAAATGGAAGCCCATGGTGCCGTCGAACTCGACGGAAGGATCGAAGCGCCATTCCCCCTTGGCGAGCATGCCCCGCTTCTGTTCCTCGTAGATTTTCCCCCGGCACTTTTCGCACTCATACCAAACGTCCTTGGGCTTCCAGTTGGGGGGGGCGCCGCCCGGCTTCTCTTCCCATTTGACGCCGCCATTCTCCTTGGGGCCGCCCCACCGGATGGCCTGGTAGTGGCCGCAATGGGGGCACGGCAAGAAATAGCGTCCCATGTTGCTCGCCAAGTACTGCGCCCAGATCTTGGAGATTCCCTCAATGGTGGGAGTGCTGACGTAGATGCACTTGCGGCGGGAGCGGAAGGTGATGGTCCGCATCTCCCCCAATTCGAGCTGATCGCCTTCCTTCCCGGCCGATGGCGCGAAGCGGTCCACATCGTCCGCCCAGAATTCCTCCACCGGATCGCCGGCGAAATTGGACGGGCTATTGGACCCGGCCAGGACGATTTCGCCGCCGGGGAACTGCTTATGGAGAATTGTGTTGTTGCCGTCGCGGGATTTAGCTGGTGCCAGTTTCCCCTTGATCGCCGGGCAGTCGCGCACCATGGGGATGACGCGGGACTTGGAATACTTCTTCGCCTTGGCGTCCGTAGGGAGGCCCCAGAGGATGGAGCCCGGGGCGCGGTCGATTTTGTATCCCAGGCGGTTCAGGAATATCCCATCCGTCGCGCCAATCTGGGCGCCCTTCACCACGACCACTTTCCAGACGCGCGGATCCGTCGTCGCGTCCATGGGGCCTTTGAGATAGGGAACTTCGGAAGTCCGGTAAGGGCCCGGCTGATCGGAGGTTTCAGGCGAGAGGTTGCGGTTCTTGTCCGCCCATTCCGAGAGGGGCAGGGGCTTCGGCGGGATCAGCGCCCGGAGGGCTTTCCCCACCGCCAAGGAGGCTCTCGATTTCGGCGGGGTCCAGATGGGGGAGGCGGCGGATGGCATTGATCACCAGGGTTTCGAGTTCGCGGCGGAAGAAGTCTTCCGCTTCCGCACGTTCCACGCTGTTGAAGCGGGGGAACTTTGCCGGTACGGACATGATGCCGCGCTGCAAGAGGTTGAAAAGATCCGAGAGAATCCGGATGACTTCCTTGAGGCTGACCATCTCGCCGCGCTTCTCCGCCAGTTCGATTTCCGCGATGTCCGCCTTGGTGGCGTTGAGCCGGGCCTGGGCGGCCACGAGGCTTTCTTTTTTTTCGGCGTTGGCGCCGAACCGTTGTTCGTACCAGCCCCGGACGTGATCGAGGTCGAATAGGTAACGGCTCCCTTTGGCGAGCTTCTGGAGCCGGGCGACCGGGCAGCCATCGGCCACCCATCGCTCGATCGTGCGCTTGGCCAGTTGCTCCCCATCCTTGGCGGGGAATAATTTGCGGAGTTGATCGACGGTGAGAAGCTGGGCGTCCGGCTTGTCGCTCTCGCGGAACGCCGCCGTCTGCCGCCGCGGGCCGTAAGGGTTCGAGGGAGAGGCCACGCCTGGCTTTTCAGACCCGGTGTCGGTGGCTGGTTTGTCCGCTTTATCGGACACCTTGGGCGCGGATGCAGACGGAATCGAACCCTCCGGGGCAGCCGGGCGAGGGGGTTTAGGGCCTGTTTTCCGTCCTTTTGCCATGCTGGATTCATCATACAAGCACTTGAAGCGCTACCGAACAAACACCATATAACTACCTGAATTCACTGAGTTTTACGACCCGACATCTAGAGTGCCCAGAAACTAGGCAAACGAACCGCCTCGCGCCATACCCACTTTAGGGTCATTTTAAAAGGACCCATTGGCCTGGGGGTGCGGTTATATTGATACCATTTAAACGCATCAGATAGCCTATCGTATGGCTTTAAAGCCATTGCGCTCTAGTCTTGCCCCCATTTAAACGGTTCTATTGGCTATTCTGCTCGTATAAAATCAGGCCTCTATGGGTTTCTCGGGGTTTTAAGGGGTGGCCATGGGCGGCGGCCGTCCGCCCATGGTCCCCATAATCCCTACTGCATCGCATCGAGTGTTGGGCCCGGCTACGGGACTACGCCTTAAATCATGGGCGTACCCTCCTCCCGCCTTTCGCTCCGGGGGCCTTCCTGCCGCCGGTTTTGACGCACGCGAATTCCAGCAGTACCGCCCCGTCCTTCTGGACGTGGAGGGCGTAGTGGCAATACCCACCCGCCCGCTTGTAGCGGCGCACCTTGCAGGCGCACATGCCGCATCGGCCCTTCACAATTCCACCCCCGCCGTTTGGTTAAAGACTTCCTCGAATCGCTTGGGGAAGCTCTTCTCCGCCGTCTCCTTCACCGTTTCTTCGAACCCGAACCGCTCCTTGATCTTGGTCTGGGGTTCGAGGAAGTAGAGGAAATCGAGCGGCGTCCGCTCCGGCCCTTGCCGCCGCACGATCACGCTGGCCCCCTTCACCTTCACGGGCAGGACGAAAGGCTTTTGCTTCCCCTTCGTGGCATGGAGAAGCCGCTTGGGCCGCTGGGAGATTTTGATGATCTGCCGTTCGTTGGGCCGCAGGTCCTTTTGGGGAATAGCAATGGTCTTGCTTCTTTTGGGAAGCTTCGTCCCGCCCTCGTTTTGGATCTCCATGAAATCGTCCCGCACCCCCACGATCGATACGAGCCGGGTCTTGGTGGCGGGTTCGATCTGGATGCCTTTCGAGACCCAGGAGTTGCGGATGGTGAACCGGTAAGGGAGCTGGCCCCTCACCCGCTCCTGGCAGTCCTTGGCCGTGAGCGTGAGGGCCTTGGCGTAAATGAAATTAATCTGGCGCATGATGTTCTGCGTCAGGAACTTCGATTGTTCCGAAAGGTCCATTTCGAATCGGATTTCCGGGAAATCCATCAGGCCACCTTCGCCTGGGCGCTCTTCTGCGTCCGGTCGCCGCCCCGTTTCGAGATCGCCAGGAAATTGGACGCCAGCGTATCGGCTGTGCTGGCGTAGATCATCCCCCAGATAAAAGCGGCCATCGCCTCCGTCTTGGCCACGGCCTCTTCCACAGTTTTCCCCATGAACCCGGCCACGAGGAAACGAACGAGCGAGTTCGAGGGGTGGATAATCTCCTCCCGGATCTCGTAGCCGTCCGAATAATTCTCCCGGTCCCGCCGGCGGAGCGCGATTTTGACAGGCCCGGCTCGGAGCATGAGACCGTCGCCCGAAGAGCCCGACCACCGATATTGAAGGGCCGGAACGGGAGGCCTCTTGGAGAAAGAGTAAATCTCCGCCGCCCGATGGCTGATGAATTCCTCAAGGGTCTGGTGAACGTACTTGCCGCTCAGGTGGCCGGCTGGATCGATCCGGAGGGCCGCCTTGGCGGCCGAACCCTCCTTGATGACGGCCTCGAACCGCTCCCGCTGACGGGCGTTCATCTGGTGTCCGAGCCGGGCCAGGATTTGCTCCAAGTCCTCGATGGTATAGAGTCGCCCGGCGATCCGGATGCTGCCCGGCACTTTCTCCGGCGTGATTTCCCGCGATTTGCCCATTACTTCATGGCCTTTTACCTCTTGCCCTCGCCCACGCTCTTTTCGAGACTTCGAATTTTCGCTTCCGCCCCATGCAAACGGCGCAGAAGCTCTTGATATTCCTTCCGGCAACCCTCTACCCAATCGATCACGAGCTTTTCTCGCCGCTCCGCGTTCTCCGCCCGTTGGAGGACCGCTTCCAGGTCCAAGCCGCCGTTGCTGGCGAGGCCCTTCGACCACAGCGCGATCCGCTCCAGGTTTTCGGGCATGTCCACGTCAACCAGGCCCCCGTCCGCGTCCACGAGCCCTTCTTCCTCGTAGGGGTGATCCCCGCTCGTGTTGTTGAACGTTTCGACATGCCAGGGGAGAGGGTGATTGCTGGTCATCAGGCCGCTTTCCTTTCCGGCTTCACCATTTCGAACGTAATTACGGCCACCCAGGGGTTGGCCTTCCAGGAGTAGATTTCTCCGGCTCGCTTGCCGTTAATCTCATCCCATAGATGCTTGAAGCCGATTCGGTAAGTGGGATCTACCGGCTTGCCAGCGATGAAATCAGCGCCCGACATTTCAAAGCGTGGCTCTACCCCTTCGGCCCCGGCCTCTTCTTCCGTAATATCTTGTAGCCGTTCGGGCCAGATTTCCTCAACTTCCAATAAAATCCGCGATGCCCAACGGGGCATGTGGATCGAGGGCCGCCAGATCCATCCAGCATCGGGATTCTCCACTTCTTCGGTGGCTCGATAGAAAATAGGTGAAGGGGACATGAAATCTTCGTGCTTGGCCCTGGCCGTGGCGAGATCCCGTTCATCTGTATGCCAGGCCTCCCGTACATAAAGCCGGTCACCATGGGATATTCCTCTCCATTTGCTGATCTCGGTGATCGGGTGATTCGGCTGGGGGACAAGAACGCGCCTGGTGCGCGTCTTTCGTCCATCTAGGATCGCCCGGACCATTTGGTCAGAAAAAAGAATGGGCCGTTCTATAACAGGCATGGCTGATTCTCCGGCATTGAAGTGATCGGCGCCAGCGCCGCTTTGGTCTTACGGCCCCGTGCTTCCCGGACTTCGTTGGGACGTGGCGCTGGCCGGGCGGGCTTCTCCTTGGCGATCATCCCTTCCGGCACAGGCAGATCGTAGCGCTTGTGGTTGTTCCGGATTTGCGTCCGGTAGCGCCAGGCCACGTAAAAAAGCCATTCCCGCTGGCTATCCGAAAGCTCCTTTTCGGGCGCCAAGGTGGACCGGGCCACCATGTCCCGCGCGAAGCGCTTCTCCCAGCTCCCAGGGCAAAAGCGGCATCCGGCGAGGGCCTGGGCGGTTTGGATTTCCAGTTGGGTCACGGCTTCCCTTTCAGCACTTCACCAAGTCACACGCCGCCCGGATAGTCCCTGGCCAATCGATGCAAAGCACGATGGCCAAAGAAAGGGGCCCGAAAATCCAGATCTGGCTCCTAAAGTTTTCCCCTGGTGTCGCCGGGGAACTGCCCATGAGGCCGTTTTTGAGCAATAGCCATCCGGTGAACCAAAAGGCCGCCCATCCGGCGGCGACGGCCAGAAAAACGAGTTTCCAAATTGCTATGGTTATCATGATTTGACCTCCGGGAACCCGTCCCACGTCCGGCCGTCCAAGACACGGCCGGCCTCTTTCTTGCCCGCCGCCCACATGCCCTTCGATAGATAGGTCATGCCGTCTGAGTAGTAGCTTTCGCAGAAGCGGGAATATCCGGGCCCTTCGTGTCCCTGGCAGGGCCGGTATTTCCCCCATTGCTTGAAGAAAAACGGCGTTCCGCTTCGGCCGCAGTCATCCCGTATTTGTAGGATGTGTAACAGATCCGAGGGACGTGCCTTGCCGCCCGACTCACCACCCACGATCACCCAATCCAGCCGCGCGTATTTCAGATCGTCCGTAAGGTCTCCGTTTTCATCGTCCCAGGCTTCTCCGGTCAAGGGGTTGAAGTGATGGTCCTCCCCCTGGCAGTTCACGAGGTCCACCGGCCCCAAGAGCGGTTCGAGCGAGACTCCCCGCACGGCCGCCGGCGTATGGGCGAGTTCCACGTAGCCCTTCTCGAAGCTCTCCTGATCCCACGCGCTGAACAGGCACCAGACGTTGGGGATGGGGAATTTCTGATAGGCCATGGCGATACCGACCCGTTCCGATTCCTGGGGGTTAACCGTGCGAAGCAAGTCCCGGAGCCACCGCCGCGCATCGTCCCACCGCTGGGCGTTGGGCTCTTTTTCTTTGGGATTGTCCTGCCAGAAGCCGGAGAAGTATTCCCGCATCCGATCGGGCCGCTTCGTCAGGATGATGAACGTGTGGCGCTGGCAAAGGGCCATGACGGCCAGGGCCTTGTCGATGAACTCGAAGGGCACGTCCTTGTGGAAGAGGTCCGACATCGAGTCCACGAAGACCTTGCGGGGCTTCTTCCAGTGGAGCGGTTCTTCGAGGCGTTCGGGCACCGTCTTGACGAGCCCCGTCCATTCGAGGCCGTAGCCCTTGGAACTCTTCCGCGTGAGGCCCTTGTAGATTTCCGCGACGGCCGGATTGGGGCTCGCCGCGAGGCGGTGGGCGAAGGGGATCGCGTAACAGTTATCACAGCCTTTTCCCGTCTTCTGGCAACCCACCGTGAGGTTCCACGAGGTCCCTTCCTGTCCGTCATCGCCCACGAGCCATTCGATTTTGGATTTGGTGCTCATAGCCGTAAATCCCCTTCCGTCCCGAATTCCCGGATTTCCCGGAGAATTTGTTTCCTGGGGCGCCTCCGGCGCTTCTTCCGCCGGCGGGGGTCCTTCTCCCATTCCTCGCGGGTTCTGCCCATCTGGCGCGAGAGGAAGTCCGCCGCCCGGTTGCTACGCCGGGAAATGTGCGAGTAGGTCACGGCCTTGAAGGGGGCCGCGAGCTTGCGGGCAAGCTGGAAGTAGGGGAGCAAGTGGCCCCGGGCCTTGCCTACCCCTTGGAGCATTTCGATCACCGATTCGTTATCGCCGGAGAGGAGGACCGACGTATCCCCGTGACGGACGCAGTTCTTGGCGATGAATTCGAGGGCCAGGATGGCCGCTTTGAATTCCGCTTCGTTCGAGGAGGACATCCCGTCCACCCGTTCCGAGATCCGCTCCACCTTGCCGGTTTCCAGGTAGACGATGAACCCCACGCACGAACCCTGGGGCGTGTGGGAGGCGTCGAAGTTCGCCACGATGAGGCCGTTTTGCTGGCGGGCGGGATTCATAGTGGCGGCGCCTCCCCATCCTTCAGCGGTTTGATGATTCCAGGCTCTTCCATTTGCGCCAGGACCTCGCTGGGCACTTTCAGCCCAAAGGTCAACTCCTTTGCGAGTTTGGCGAGGTCCGGCTTGATGCGTAGCTCCCAGAACTTCCCCTTGAATTCGAACCCATGGCTCACGAAGAGCTTTCGGGCCGGTTCGCGGACCACCTGGGTCACGATCCGCTCCACCTGGGCGTCGCCCTTCCATGTCTCGATGAATTGCTCCAAGAGCCAGGTGCCAAGACCCGCCTTCTGGACCGCATCGATGACCTGGATGTTCAGGATCTCCACCGCGCCCTTGTCGAACGAATAACGCCAATGGATGATCCCCAGCGGGATGGGCATCTGCTCGATGAATACCTCGAAGGTCTTGGTGGCCGGAATGCTGCTCGTTCCGAACCGCGCGTCCCGCGGAAGGCCCTTCCGGATCATGCTCCGGCAGAGTTCCCAGTTGTCGGGTGGTTGGGTCATGCCGCTACTTCCTCCGTGCTCTTGATGATCTTCACCTTCGTCAGGAGCCCGCCGGTTTCCCGCCGGATCCGCTCGCTTCCCAGGGTCACGTAGTCGGGATTGAGTTCGATCAGGTCCGCGTCCATTCCCATCCGGGCCGCCTGGAGCCCCGTGGTCATGGCGCCCCCGAAAATATCGAGGACCTTGGCCGGGCTGCGGGCAACGGTTTCGCACGCGCAAGTTTTCTCCCAGCCCACCGTGATCCGCCGGCGCTGGCCTTCCAGGATTCGGGCCTTCACGTCGCTGGGGTTCTGGACCCCGGCCCCCTCGTAATCCTTGGTGGCGCTCCCGTGGTAACGGCCTTCCCCATCGCCGCCCGATCGTTTCTGCCATTCGAGGTCCGGCTCGCCCTTTTCCACGATCCGCTCGTAAGGCGCCCCGCAGTCCGCGCAGCACCCCCGCCGCGGCGTACCCGCCTTGAGTACCATCTCAACGAGTTCCGGGGGGAAGGTGGCGAAGTGGGAGAGCCAAGCATCGTGGCGCCCGCACCCGCAGATGCGGCGGGGCTTTTCTTCCCGCGTCTTGAGGAGGCGGGAGAATTCGCGCTTCGGATAGACCCGCTTGCACGAGCCGCACATTTCCCAGGTGAAGGGTTTCGTGTTGATCGTCCAGACGCTCCGGAGGTTCGCCCCCGTCCCGTTCCGGCCGTCTCCCGTGCGGATTCCCTGATGGGAGGAGGCGTTCGGGACGTTGCTCTCCGGCGGATCTGTCACGTTCCGCTTGTGATCCGTGCCTTTGTCCTTCTGGCGCACCCCTTCCGAGTCGTAGAAATAGCGGTCGTTCTTCGAGAGCAAGAGGATGTATTCATGGGAGATCGTGGGCCGGTCCTCGACGGACTCCGGCATCCCGTTCTGCTTGTGCCAGATGATCGTTTCCCGCCAATACCAGCCGTCCGCCCGGAGGGCCAGGGCCACGGAGAAAGGAATGCCTACGAGGTCCTTGGGCTTGAGCCCGGGGACGGATTTGTATTTGAATCCTTCCGGATAGGCTTCCCCGGGAGGACCGGCTTCGTTCGAAACATTCGGCGTCGGCCGATCGTTCCGCGCCGCCGCCAATCCCGTGTGGCGTTGGGCGCGGGAGTGGGAGGCGGCCGACTGATGGTCCGTCTCGAAGGTCTTTCCATGCCAACGCGCGTTGAATCCATTGTTTCGAACTTTTCGGAATTCGTCCTGGGAGTTCCTCGAACCTTCAAGAGTGGTAGCCCCGATGCTTCCGCTGGGGGCGCTCGCGTAGCAGTCCCCGAGGTTCAGCCAGAACGTCCCGTCATCCCGGAGGACCGGCCAAACCCCCGCGGCGACCTGCCGGATGTGGCACACATAGCATTCGCCACAGTTCTTCCCCATGACCCATCCGAAACAATCGGGCCGGGCTTCCAGGCCCAGTTGATCTTCGTGGCCATAATCCCGGAGTCCCCAGTACGGCGGCGACGTGCAACACACCATGCACTCCCCCCGCGGCATGCCAGCCAGCACCCGCAGAACGTCCCCCTGGAAGATGCGGACCGTGTTCAAGCCGCCATCCTCCCCGCCGCCTTCTGGACCAGCAGGAACTTTCCTGCGAGGCCGCAGGTTTCGAGGGCCTTGGCGTTCAGCAAAGGTGCCCCCCCCCGCGTCGTAGGAGATCAGGACGCTTGGTGCCCCGGCGTTTCTTTCGGAGCGCTCCCCGGTGAGGCGGTGGAAGTTAAGGCGTCCCTGGAGGAACAGGACAGCCGAAGCGAAGGGCCACACGGACTCGAAGAACCACGCCGTTTCCGTCCGCGCGAATACCATGGCGATCCCGTTTCCGTGCTCCGCCATTCGGGCCATCCATCGTTTGATCTGGGAGCCGTAGGGGGGATTGAGCCACACGCGGCCATCCCACTTCCGCGAGAGGCCGTCATCCCTGATCGTGCAATGCTCTTTCGCCGTGTCCCAAGGGCGGAGGACCGGCGAGCACGGGTCCAGGTCGAACGGCCCGAGCGCCCGGAGAATCTCCGGGGGCGTGAGCCAATCGGCGCTCACCATCCGGGCGCTCTGGTGGCCGCCGATGCTCACGCTTGGCCTTCCTTCCTAGCAACGGCCTTGATGGCCGCATCTGCCGCTTCCAGATAGGCGGGAGTTGGGTCTTTCCGGATTTCCTGTCCCGGAACGTAGTGCCGGTAAACGTCCTTCTTGAGTTTCCCCGGCACGAGCTTCCAGTGGTACCGGCACATCAAGAGCTTCGGCGCGACTTCGCGGTGACAGCCGCGAGCATGGCAGTAGTGGGGAAGTAGTCCGCTCATGTCATGCCGCCTTACCTTGCTTCACCGCATTGTTCCCCGTGGAACATTCCCGTTTTTGCCTTATTTCGCGCACGTTTATGCGGAGCCAGGAGCCCGCCCGGATGCGGTTCAATTTGTTCTTGTGGCGCCGGAGCACCCGTTGTTCATGGTTCCAGCTCGTCTTGCACAAGTTGCACCAGCGGTGCTTGGGCGCCGCCGGGGTCTTCTTGCACCGGGAGCAAAGTTTCTCCTGGCTCATGGGCGGCGAGGTCCTTTCTTCCGGATTTGTTCGAGCCAATCCACGGCCTGGTTGAACCGGAGATCCCGCATCACGCCATCGGCCGGTTTCTTCTCCGCGTCCTTGAGGGCCTTGGTGATCTGCGTTTTCTGCCCGTCCGTGGCCCGTTTTTCGTCCCCCGCTTCGAGTTCCGGCGGGTAGGCATCCAGGAGGTCGGCCCCTTCGCGCCGGGAGGAACTCCCGCGCCCGGACCTGCCCGCGCCCCGGAGGAATTCTTGGAATTTCTCCATTTCATCGAGGGCCTCCGCCCGCGCCCGCGCCCTGGCTCCGGCCAGGTCCTCGCCCGGGCGGACGCTCGTTGAGACGAACGTGGCCGCCGTGCGGCTGCCATAGTCCCGCCGCTCTTCCATGTGGATCGTCACCCGGTCCGGTTCGGGCGCCTGGTGTTCTTTTCGATGGCGCTTGCTCATCCTTCGCATGTCCCCGATTGAATCCGGCGGTACTCTTCGGCGGCTTCCTTGGGCTTCCATCCCGCATTTACCAGCATCCGAATGAAGGCCCGCCGGTTGGCTTCGTAACCCTGGCTGAAATTCAGCCGGGGCCGCGCTGCTTGACCCTTTGCCTTACGGCGTTCGTGGCGGTTTCTCACGAGAGTTCCCCTCCCGCGCTCCGGATGATCTTCGCGGCGGCCAGCATCCGCCGCATTTCGTCCTCGAAAGGGCCGAAGGGCTCTTCCCCCACGATCCGGAAATACTCTTCCGTGAGCGCCCGGGATTGTTCCTTGGTCAGCAGCTTCTTCAATCCTCTGGAGAAGTTCAGCGGATAGCATCACGCCGCCATCCTCTCTTCGCCCGGTTCCTCGTAGTTGGCTTCAACGAGGGCCTTTGCGAAATGGGGCGGCACGGCGTTGCCGCAAAGGAAGATCTGATCGCTGTTGGTGAATCCTTCGATCTTGTAGGAATCGGGAAAGCCTTGGGCGCGGAAAAGCTCCCGGGGGGTGAGCATCCGGAACCCGATGTCCACGATCACGTGAGGTTCCCCCTTCACCATCACGAGACCGAACCGGGGCTTCTTGGTCCCCGTATCCATCGGCAAAGTGAGGGGTTTTGCGATGCCGGTCTTGTAATACTTGACCAGATAGGCGTAGACGTTCGCCAGCTTCCGCCCCTGGCTCGTGATCGTGGGCGCCGGTTTCTTCGGGTTCTTTCCGATGTTGGTTCCGTAGTACTTCATCAGGAAAGCCGCCACGACTCGCGTGTGGTCCTTGCCGGTGACGGTGGGCGCTGGCTCCGTGGCCTTCTGGCCGATCGCCATGTTTCCGTTGGGTCCGCCGAATTCCTTCGAGAGGTAGGCCGCAACGATCCCCGCCGGGGGAGCCCCGCCGGGCCGCTTCTGGAAGCTATTGGCCGTGATCGTGTGCATGGACTCTTTCATGGAATGGCCCACGCTCCCCTTGCGGAATTTGGTGACGTGCGGCGCCACGAGATAGTGGTGATTGCCGGTCGTCACGGTGGCGAGAGGGAGTTGGACGAATGACGGCGCATGGCCGGAGGTATTCGTGACGATGAACGGGTCCGGGTCCTCGATCACGTAACGCCGGATTCCAAGCGCAATCCGTTTCAAAGTGTTTTCAGCGAGCGGCTTCTTCCGGGTGAAAATGGACGGGCATGGCAAGGACCAATCGATGCACTCGGCCGCCGTATGCCATGGTTTCTCACGCCCAGGGCCATGGGTGGGTTCGGGCCAAATGATCGGCTTCCCGTCTCGCCGCGCGATCACGAAGAGCCGCAGCCGGGACGTGGCCGCACCGTAATCCGCCGCCGTGAGGCGCTTCCATTCGACCTGATACCCCTCGCGGCGAAGGAGCCGGACCCAGCGCCGGAAATGCCGTCCCTTCTTTTTTTTGTTAGGCTTCCCGTTTTTGAGAAGAGGCCCCCAGCCTTCAAATTCCTTGACGTTCTCCAGGAAGATGATTCGCGGCTTCACCGTCCTCGCCCACCGGATGGCCACCCAGGCGAGCCCCCGGATCTTCCGGGAGACGGGCTTCCCCCCTTTGGCGATGGAAAAATGCCGGCAGTCGGGACTGAACCACGCCACGCCCACGGGCCGTCCCGCGCATAGCTTCGCAGGGTCCACCCTGAAAACATCCTCGCGGATATGTTGGGTCTCGGGATGGTTCATGGCGTGCATCTGGAGGGCCTTCGCGCTGTGGTTGATCGCGTAATCCACCGGCCGCCCAAGGGCCCATTCGATCCCCGTTGACGCCCCGCCACCGCCGGCGAAGTTGTCCACTACTAGTTCGCGCATCGGACCGGCCTTTCCGTGAAGCGATTGAAGATCCGGCGGAGCACGTAGGACCGTGCCAGGGAAATGGCCGTAAACCAGAGGGCCAGGACCATATGGGCCGGGGCCGACATCTGGACGCCGAAGAACGGGAAAAGCACCCACTGGCTCACGACGCCCACGCCGTAACCCACGGCCACGTTGGTCACGGCTTCGAACGCGCTGGCTTTCTTGGATTGTCCGCTGGCAATCGGATGACGGTAAGAGGCCCATCGCGCCCGCGCCCGGCAGAGCAATCCGGCGACTCGAACGGCGAGGAGGTCCTTCCGCCTGGCTTGGGAGCCGCCGTGCTTGTAAAAATCGGCGGCGAATTCCTCCCCTTCGCTCAGGTCCGCCCAGGTCGGGATTTCATGGTTGTTATTCAAGGCGCGGCTCCGATTACATTCTGGATATTCTTGTAATGCACTTTGCGCCGTTTACCGGTTTCCTGATTAGTAATCAGGAGATAGCCCAGCGCATTCCCGTTCAGATGTTGTTTGATCTCGCCTGGGAATCTCGTGAGTTTCCGGGAATCATTCCAAGCCCACACGTCGGCACCCACTGGATAGGCTTTCTGGAGGGTCTCCAAAACCCGTCCCTGTTGCACCCGGAGTTTTGCCATCTCGAATTCCACCGGACTGGTCAGAGCCACGGGGCGACGGCGAGGGGATTGGGCGATCGCTTGCCGCACCTGGGATTGGGTAAGTCCCGTCTGCCGGGCGATTTCACGGATGCTCACGATGGCTTCTCCTTCGAAATGCGGCCCTGGCTAAACGGCCGCTCTTCCCACATCCGCTCCGTCCGCCAGAACGGCAGCCACTTCCAGAGTTGGACGCGGATTGTGACGAGCCGCATCTGGACCGCCTTCATTTGAAGCACACGGCGGCCGCACGATGGGCAATTACCGCCGCCATGCGGGGAGGCCGGGACCCAGCCGTAGGACCGGAGTTCCGGCCGCAATCGCCCCCCGCAGGGGCACACGAGCCCGGTTTGCCAGGGTTCGTAGATCGCGCTGTCCAGGAATCCGGCCATTAGGCGCTCCTCCCGTCCGGTCCCACGACCGGAACGAATTCGCAGAGGCCCAGGAGCCGCGAGACGATGGCTTCCCCGTCGTCGTCGTCCTTGAATTTTTTCAGGAGTTCCTCCGGCCCGAAGTTGCTCGTGACGACCGTGCGGCGCTTCTTCGTCCACCGGTCGTCCACGATCAGGTAGAGCTGGTCCGAGCCGAAGTTGGTGGGGTTGTGGCGGCCGAAGTCATCCAGGATGAGGAGTGGCGCCGTCTCCAGCCGTTCCATGATCCGGTCGAATTCCGAGGAGCCTTCCTTGCCGCGCCCGAAGGTGCGCCGGAGGTCCGAGAGAAGCCGGGGGACGTTGGCGAAGTAACCCCGGCCGCCGTGCTCGTTTTCCCAGTTCAGGACCGCGCAAGCCAAATGAGTCTTCCCGGATCCGGGGTTCCCCGAGAGAAGAAGCCCGGGAAGGGGAGGGGGCTGGGTCGAAAGCCCCACGAACCGCCGCGCGGCGGAGAGGGCCGCCCGCTGGGTGAACTCCTCGCCGTCCGCCGGCCGGTAGCTATCGAAGGTCGCCCCGATGAACATCTGGGGCAAGGCGGATGCCAGCGCTTTCCGGTACGTGGTCCACTTCTCGCAATTCCGGATTTCGTGCCCCTGTCCCAAGATCTCGATCCGGAGTCCCGCGGTCTGATTCGCCTGATCCACGAGGCACGCGGGATGGGCCACGTCGCACGAAGCGCATTGCTTCATCCGTTTGTCGATGAAATCCTGGGCGGGCGCCATCTTCCCCTTTCGTTCCTCCAGCCATTTCTCGGGGTCGAATTCGATTACGTTGTCGTTTTTCCTGCGGATGCTTTCCGGCAGGGTCACGGGCTTTAAGGGCTTGGCTTCATTCATCGCTTGGCCTCGTGGGTCGCCGCGTGGCGGTTCCTGAACCGCTCCGCTTGGGCCGCGAGTGACGCCGCGCTCTTCGGAGCGGCCGGAGAGGCGTCCCCCCGTTGCCGGATGAATTTCTTGAGGCCCCGGACGCCGTGTTCCGCGTTGGTCAGGACGTTGTTGGCGAACGTGGCCTTCCAGTCTTTCCAGCTCTTGTGGGCTTTCGTGGATTTCTGGGGATGCCAGTAGCTCCAGAACCCGTCGTCCGGCGCGTCGAACCGGGCGACGATCCAGTTTTTGGCGTTGGCTTCTCCCGCGTCGGCCGCGAGCCGCGCGAAATCGATCTTGAGCCGGTCGTATGCGTAGACCAGGAGTTCCTGCCGGAAGGCCCGCTTTTCGTCGAGGGTGAGTTCCGCGAGGCGGAATTTGGTGGTCCGGGGAACCCCTGCGCCCGATGCAGGGGCGCCCGGAGGGTCGCCGCCAGGGCCTTCGGCTGGGGGCGGCGAAGGGGGTTTATTGCCCTCCGGCTTCACCCCTGAACGCGATGCAGGGGTATTCCCGCGCGTAACCCCCTCACCGCCGTCAGGCGGTGGGGGGGCTTCTTCGTCTGGTTCCTGGGTGTGGTTCTCTGGGTAGCCCTTCCGGTAAACCGGGTTTACCAGCGCTGGGCTACCCGGTTTACCAGCCTGGGAAAACCCATTTCCCAGGCTTTTTTCGGCTGGTAAATACCGTTTCCCAGGGCTGGTAAATCCCGTTTCCCAGGGGTTGAGGAGTTTATAGACGTTGTTCATCCGTTCCCGCCGGGTGACTTCGATCAGACCGCAGGCTTCCAGGAACCGGATGCACTTGCCGACGTGAGGGCGGGAAAACTCCGTGCGTTCCTCGATGAAAGTAAAGCCGGGCCAACATTCCTGATCCTTGTTGGCGCATCGGGCCAGAACGTCGTACACGGCCTTGGCGTCTCCCCATCGCACGGATATTTCGGGATTCTGCTGGGCCGCCGTCAGCGTCGGCCAGGGCCGCACGAGCGCGTCCGTAACGGCGTCGTCTACCACGTGCCAGCCGTGCCCCCGGCCGTCTTTCACCTGGAAAGGCGTTTCGCTCACGGGAGGGCCTCCAATGGGAGGGTGCGTCCCGTAACGCCGATAGCTGTTCCACCAAGCCGCATCTTCGTTCCACATCGGTTTAGCCCTCACCTTCGGAACGGTTCCGCTTCTTTTTCGCTATTCACTCCCGCCTTTCTCGTAGGAGAAAATGAATTCCTCGAAGAACCGGTCCAGGTCCTCGAAATAAAGTTCCGACGCTATTTGGTGCGCCCGCTCGAAGCGGTCCCCGCCATCGGGGCGGGCCTTGATCTCCAGTTCGAGGGCCGCCGATGAACTCACGGGCGGGCCTCCACGGCGAGCCAGGCGATGAGTTCCCGCGCCACGTCCCGCGCGGCCCGGAGCTGGGATGCGCGGGACTGGGGCCGGTCGAACGCCCGGAAAAGGTCGATGGCCTTCGCTTGCAACCGGTCCGGAAGCGCGTCCAGGTAATCTTCCGCGAGATCCGCCGGAACGCTCTCCCCGCAAGCCCGCGCCTGGCGCACGAGCGTTTCCACGTCCGCCCTTGGATGCCGCGGCTCCCGGACGACCGACACCCGGCAATCCCCGGTTTCCGGCAAGACGATCTGGAGGGCCGGTTGGTTCACTTCTTCCGCTTCCTCTCCGTGAGCCTTGGAAGTCCCCGGGGTTCGAGCTGCGCCAGGGAGCGAACGAGCGTGAAGCCGGCGGCGGCGTTATCCAGGAGGTCCTTGGTGGCGAACGGCACCAGGGGCCGCGTCCGTCCGTAAGCCGATTCGAGAAAGACGCCCCAGACGAAGCCGTCCAGTTTTTCTTCCTCGACCTCGCGCAAGAGGTCTTGGGGCGCCCGCTTCAAGGCCCCGTCGCGGAAACGGATACGCCCCACGGCGAGGCGCTCGTGGACCTTTTGGCGGAATTCCGCCGCTTCTTCTTCGTTTAGAAGGCCATCCGCGATCATCCGGCCGATGGCGTTGTCCGCCACCTGTTCCGGGGTGAGTTGCTTGCGCCCTTTGGGGTTCGGCCGCCGCCCGATTCCTCGATGTCTTGTCATCGCCGCTCCCGTGCCAGATTTCCGAAGTGCCGCCCCTGCATCCGGTAATAGGCGGCGTTGGCCTGGATCCTCACCCGTTCGCTCTTGCTGCCGAAGTCACCACTTACCGCGTAATCCCAGTCCGGCTTGAGGCCGTTCACGAAGCCCTGGGAGAAACCAATCCGGAAAGCGTGCCCGCAAGCCTCATTCATCCGGTCCGCGGCCTTTTTCCGGTCGTGCTTGTTCCGGTACGCCCGCCCATGGATGACCACCGGGGGCGGGACTGCTTCACTTGCCAGGGCTCTCTGCACTCGGCTTGTCCTCTCCCACCGTTTCCGCCATTTGTTTTGCTTCCGCTTCGCCCGCCTTCGTGAGCCGCCAAACCGTGCATTTCGATTTGGCGCCTTTTCCTTCGGGGATACGGTCCCCATTCCGCTCCACCCATCCGGCGCTTAGGAGTTCCGCGAGCCTCCAGGCCACGCCGTTTTCGTCCATGTGGGCGCCTTCTGCGATTTCCTTCCGTGTTGCTCCCACGATCCCCACGCCCGCCAGGAATTTGATTACCCGGCGCTGGAGGTCCGCCTTGACGCCCGCCCGCTCGATCTGGCGGGCTGCCGCCACCGTGTTCGGGTGGGCGCTCTTGCGCTTCCCCGCCGGCGGCTTGGGGAGGGCTGAACCCTCGTAGAAAAAGGAAGTCTGCTTTCCCTCCATGGCTGGCTCCCGGAATGCCAGCCCTCACCCTGGAACGCCTTGGACTTCGGCTCCGCCGAACCAAGGCTTTGAAAAAGGCCGGATGGAATCGGTCCGCTCTTTGGGAAGCATCCTTGCCTCCACGGCCCATCATCCACACGGTTCGGGGTTTCCCCCACCGGCCAGAACCGTTTTAAAGCGCTCTTCGCGCGTTCCGCCTACGCCACGACCTCCACCCCGGGGCAGTTGTCCCGGAGCCACTTCGCCACCCGCTGGATGGCCTCGATCTTCCAGGCGCCGCCGTCCGCTTCCCGGAGGGAGAGGCGCGGGATTCCGTCCCCTTCCTGGTGGGCGCGGAAAAGGAACTTGCTCTCCGGCTGATCGACTTCGCGGAAAGTGCGGAAGGGCTTGAGGCTCACGAGAGAAGGGAGAGAGGCCTTTTCTTGCATGGTGATGCCCTGCCGGACTCCCACTTGCTGGGAAATACCGTCGTCCTGGGCGGTAACGACACGCTCTGCCGTGATGGCGCCGGCGAGTTTCAGGATGATGCCCTTGTCGGCAGTATCCGCGAACTGGGAGTGGACCGCGATGATGAACGATTCCGGATCGAGCTTCTGGCCGAAAGGGAATGGAGCACCCTGGTTTTCGACCGTGGCCCGGCCGTATTCGGCGCGTTGCTGCCAATCGTCCAGGAGCTGCGAGACGATGGCTACTTCGCCCCCGCTTTCCACGACGACGAGGATGAGTTCCTGCTGATCCAGGAGCTTCTTGGCAAGGTCCCGGACGCCGGCCAGGGTCGAAAGCCCGATGGGTTTGGGCGTTGGCGGAACTACGGGGTGGAGCTGGCGGATCGAGTAATCCCGCCCGCCGGATTCCACGATGGGATTTTTGTCTTCCACCAATTCCTGGATTTTATCGACCGCTTCTCGAATCATCGAAATTCCCTCCAACTCGAAAGTGCGCCCTCACGCCTTTCAAGATTTCGTTTCACCATTGATCGGAACGACCTTGCTTGCCGGATCGAACAGGGGCGCCTGGGTGGCCACCCGCGCGTGGGCCTCGAACCGGGCTCCGCTCTTCTCGAAGACGACCGATCCGGAAGAAGAGACGATGGGCGCCAATTTGCTCTCGCAGGAAACCCGGACGTTCCCCTCCTGGCGCGTTTCCGAAGGCTCGAACGTCACCTTGATGACGATCCGCCGCTTTTCCTCCGGGTCCGTGTTGATGTCCGCGATGTTGGCGAGGACCTTCTGGAGTTCGGCCTCGAATTTCTCCGGCAATCCGCCCCCGCCGATGTTGGCCAGAGTCGCTTTTTCGTATTGGCTTTGCATGGTTCCTTCCCGCGGGCCGTCCGGCCCCGCGTCCTTTCCGTTAGTGGCAATGCGTTGCCGGCTGCTCTTCGCCCTCTTGCTCCAGGTGGCGCGTGATCGCGTCCCGGATGTCCACGAGGGCCACCTTGGAGGCCACCAGATCGATCTGGCCGGGTACGCCCAGGATGGTGAGCATCCGTTTGTCCCCTTCCATTTTCTGGACCATGGCCACGGGACGCTCCGCGTCCTTTTCGCGCACCCGCGCGACTACCGTAATGTCCATGGCTTCCTCCATTCGTCCGACCGGGGGACTTCGATGCGCGTCTCGACCGAAGAGACTTCCGGCGGGCCTTTTGAAACCACGCCCACGAACGCCACGAGCACCAGCGCCGCGATGATCAAAACGAGGGCCACGCTTCGCGGCAGCCGGAACCGATCCCGCCCCCGCGAAAAGACTTTCGAGGCTTCCGCGAGGGCCTTTAAATGGGATGGGGACCGGGGGGAGAGCCCGCCGTTGGGGGGTACTCCTTGGCCTGGATTTCCCCCCGGTCCCCTTTCAGGGGATGAAGCGGCTGGGGGACCGCTCTTGAGACGGTTTGCGGGGTATTTGCGGTGAATCCGCTGGGTCTCCAGAAGGCGCACGGTGCCCATCAGGCCGCCCTCCGGGGTGTGATAAAATTGTGATGGAAACCCATTCCCACCGG
The DNA here is from genome assembly GCA_040758475.1 of Bdellovibrionota bacterium. Classification (GTDB taxonomy): domain Bacteria; phylum JAGRBM01; class JAGRBM01; order JAGRBM01; family JAGRBM01; genus JBFLVN01. The sequence goes on along the minus strand of JBFLVN010000030.1, from coordinate 424 downwards.
TGCCGGAAGGGCCGATGGGTCAGGGTTGGAACTCGTGTCTTTTCGGGACTTTAAGGCGCCGGTGGCGCTATCTGGGAACGGCTGCCGGGTGCTGAAAATCCTCGTGTCGGCGGTTCGATTCCGTCCCTGGGCACCATTTAGAACCGTTTAATTGATGCCCCCTCTGGATTGTGAACGAACTGTGAACGCCCTAGCGTTTTTCCGCAGGCGAAGGACCGTGCTTTGCGTCACGACATTTTGACCCTTTAGGGTCGGATATCCGGCGGTTGCGATTTCCTCTATGGTGGCTGAAGGTTTTTATTTCGGCCTGTCTTTTATCCCGAAAATAGACTATAATAAAACATGCCCGAGGTGTGTCTATTAAAAGGCGTTCATGGAAAACCCCCGATGACCCAGGTACCCCAGATCTCCCAGATTTCCGGAA
>JBFLVN010000029.1:0-20356 GCA_040758475.1 Bdellovibrionota bacterium | reverse complement strand
GCGGGAGTCCGCGCCCCCACGAGTTTGTGGGGTGGGGACGTTCGATTCATGGCCGTTTCCGGCATCTATTTAGGGCTTCTTTCGGGCACCTCGGCCGATGGCGTGGACGCGGCCCTGGCTCGAATCGAGGCCGTACGGGGGAAAGCCCCCCGTTTTAAGGGCGGGAAGTTCTTCCGCTGTTATCCCTTCCCGGCGGAGATCAAGAAACGCATTCTCGCCCTGGGCGAGACGCCTGCGCCCGATTTCCGGGAAATCCTTCAGCTGGACGTTCTCCTGGGTGAACTCTTCGCCGTGGCAGCGGCCGAATGCTGTCGGGAGGCGGGGGTTTCCCTCTCCAGGGTGAAGGCCATCGGTTCCCACGGCCAGACCGTGCGGCATTTGCCGGAGCGAGTGCAGGCGAACCTTGAATTTGCCGGTTCCAGGCGCCGGTTCGATCTGGCGGCGACTTTGCAGATCGGTGACCCTTCAATCATCGCTGAACGGACAGGGCGGCCTGTCGTAGCCCGTTTCCGCCAGCGGGACATGGCCGCGGGGGGGCAGGGGGCCCCGCTCGTCCCGGCTTTCCATCTGGCGCTCCTCGGGAAGAACGCGGCCAGTGCCGCCGTCGTCAACGTGGGGGGTATCGCCAACGCGACTTTGCCGGGAAAGACGCCACTCGCCTTCGATACGGGCCCTGGAAACATGGTGATGGACGCGCTCGCGAGCCGCCTTCTCCCCGGGAACCCTTCCCACGACGAAGATGGAAAAAGCGCCGCGAAGGGAAGCGTTCGCGAAAAACTCCTGGCTGAATTCCTCTCCGATCCCTATTTTCAAAAGAAACCGCCCAAATCCACGGGCCGGGAGTATTTTGGAAAATCTTTCGTGGATCGTTTCGAATCGCGGGGAAGGGCCCTTGGCCTTTCCCGGCCGGAGGACTTCCTGGCAACGGCCACGACCCTTACCGCCCGGTCGATCGCAAAAGCGCTGGAAGATTTTTCGACTGCCAAGATCAAGCGTGTCTATCTCTGCGGCGGCGGTGCCCACAACGAGACTCTCGGAAGAATGATCACGGACGCCTTGCCGCAGGCGCGCGTCGAGACGACGGCCGCCCTGGGGGCGGGGCCGGACGCCGTTGAAGCTCTGGCCTTTGCGTACCTGGCGGCGTGCCACGAGGCGGGGTGGCCGGGGAACGTTCCCTCGGCCACGGGCGCAAGGCGCGCCGCTATTCTGGGCGAGCGCGTGCCGGGGGCGAAAGCATGAAAGCCCTCGTGCTCGCGGCGGGGGAGGGGGTGCGTCTTCGGCCCCTCACGAACGTGCTTCCCAAGGCGCTCGTTCCTGTCTTAAACGTGCCGCTCGCCGAGTACGGACTTTTCGCCCTCGAAGAAGCGGGATGCGGCGAGATCGTCATGAATGCCTTTCACCTTGCCGGGCGTGTCGGGGATTTCATCCGCAACCGGCGCGGCAAGGCTGCGCTCGAACTGGTGATCGAAGAAGTGCTGCTTGGAACGGGCGGTGCTATTCGGAACGTGGCCGGAGAATTCCAGGGCGGGACTTTCCTGGTGGCCAACGCGGATGTCCTGCATGGGATTGATCTGGCGCAAGCACTCAAGGTGCACCACGAGAAAAAAGCCCTGGCGACGCTTCTCCTCCGTTCGAGCGGTTGGGAGTCTTATGGAGGCTTTCTTGTGGGAGAAGACGGCCGCCTGCGCGGTTATCTCCCCAAGGGCGAGCGCCCGCCCCCGGGCCTTCGGGCCGGGATGTTCACGGGACTCCACGTGCTGGAGCCCGAAATCCTCGGCCACCTTCCTTCCGAAAAAATCTTCTGCGTCGTGCAAAAACTCTACCGCCCTCTCATCGAGAAAGCTTCCCCCCTCTTCGCCCATTTCGTGGACGAGGCACCGTGGGAGGATCTGGGCACGCCGGCCCGTTACCTGGAGGCCAATCTCTCGCTGCTGGAGAATTTGGAAGTGGATTCGCTTCTTCCCGCCTCTGCGCGGAAAATCCTCTCGGAGCGGGGCATCGCGCAGCGGCGCCCCGGAATCCTGGCTCCGGCGCCTTTTTCCCCTTCGGGGGGCGTCCGCCTCCAGGGGCCCTCTCTTTTCGGGAAAAACGTGCAGCTTAGCGTCGGCGCGGGCGCGGGGCCCGGGTGCATCGTGGGAGAGGGCTCCCTCCTGGAAGCGGGCGCCCAGATCGAACGGTGCGTAATTTGGAGCGGCGCGAGCGTGCCGCCCGGCGAGTGGAAGGGGCGCGTCTTTTACGGCCCCGGTGAGTCCGTCGAAGCGGTGAGTTAAATCATCGCTACGGGGCATTCACTTTCTTTAAGATTCCCGCCCATGACGGAAGTGCCTCCCCATCTGATCGCCAAGAGCGAGGGCCATCTTCGCTGGTTCAGCGACGCCCGCCACGACCTTTTTGTCTGGTTTGGGGAGAGGGATGAAATCATCCGTTTTCAATTCTGTTATGGAAAAGGGACCGCACAGGAAGAAGTGGTCGAGTGGCGGCGGGGGGACCACGTCAAACACTCCCTTGTCGACGACGGGGAAGTCCCCGGGAGTCTCAAGCAGAGCCCCTTGATCGTCGCCAACGGCCCCTGGCGCCCCAAAGACGCTTTGGAGGCTTTCAAAGCCGCGAGCGGCGGCATCGATCCGGTTGTCCGGGAACCGATCGAGCAAATTCTCCAAGAGTAGGGCTGGAATTAGCCCTTTTTCACCTCGAACCTCTCCCGGTGGAATGAGGATTCCGCTGTCAAAGCGATTTTCCCGTATTGTTTTTCCGCTTCTTCCAACGCCGCGCGGCCTTCGCCCTGGAGGTAGGCGGTTACTTCCGGATTGGCGTGGACGCGGAAAGCCTTCGCTTTCGGTTCCCGCGCGAGTTGCCGCAGGACGTCGCCCGCCACGCTCGCCGCCGAACGCACGCGGCCCCGGCCATCGCAGTAGGGGCAGGAATCGAGAAGCGAGTGGAGGAGCGGTTCCCGGAGGCGCTTGCGGGTAAGTTCGATCATTCCGAGGTCGCTGAAAGCCGTCACGGTGGTTTTCGCCCGGTCTTCCCGGAGCGCGGCGAGGAGCGCCTCCCGTACCCGTGTGCGGGAGGTTTCCTGCTGCATGTCGATGAAATCGACGACGACGATGCCGCCCACGTTACGGAGGCGGAGCTGCCGGGCCACTTCCACCGCCGCTTCCAGGTTGGTCTTGAGGGCGGTTTCTTCGAAGTCCCGTTTTCCGACGAAACGGCCCGTGTTCACGTCCACGGCGGTAAGGGCCTCCGAAGAATCGACGACGATGTGCCCGCCGGAGGGAAGGAATACCTTGCGCGAAAAAAGGCGCTGGAGGTCGACTTCGACGCCGTAGTGGTCGAAGAGGGGCTTTCCGCTGGCGTAGGGTTGGATTTTCCGGGCCAGTTCCGGATCGTAAGCCGAAAGAAAGCGTTCGAGTTTTTCCCTCACGGAGGGATCGTCTACCACGATCTCCGCAAGCCCTTCGGTGGCCAGGTCGCGGGCCGCCCGAAAGGGAAGGGCCAAATCTTCGTGGACGAGGTTCCCGGCCGGCGTGGCCTTTTCCCGGTCCCGGAGTTCCGACCACAGGCGGCTTAGGAAAGAGGCTTCCTGGGAGAGTTCTTCTTCCGAAACCCCTTCCGCGAGCGTCCGGAGGACGAAGCCGCCCGTCCCGTCGCGGAGTTTTTCGGCCAGCGCGCGGAGCCTTGCCCGTTCGTCGGCCGATTCGATCCGGCGGGAGATTCCCACCTTCCCGAGATTGGGGAAGTAGACCAGGTAGCGGCCGGGGAGGGAGACCTGGGTCGTCACGCGCGGGCCCTTGCTTCCCAGGGGTTCCTTGGCGACCTGCACCAGGATTTCCTCGCCGCGCCGGACGACGTCCTGGATGCGGGGGGCGGGGCGGGGAGCGGCGTTTTCCCCGTCGAACTCGATGCCCCCTTCTTCCCACACGGCGTCCCCCGCATAGAGGAACGCCGCCTTGTCGAGGCCAATGTCCAGGAACGCGGCCTGCATGCCGGGCAGGACGCGCTCCACCTTGCCCTTGTAGAGATTTCCCGTGATGCCCCGTTCGGCGGGGCGCTCGACGTAGGCTTCCACGAGCCGCCCGGCCGAGACGAGGGCGACCCGCGTCTCTCCCGGCGAGACGTTGATGAGAAGTTGGCTAGCCACAACCCGTTCCCGGGGTTAGAGATACCCGACGGGCGGCCCTGCCGCAATCGGGCGGGCCCCGCGGGATTTTATGGTGGATTCCCTCTTCTGCGCGTTGCTTTTGCTGGCAGCCGACGCGCCTTCGGCCGGTGTGCCAGCATCGCCCGCTGTGCGGACTGAACCCAGGGAGGTGAAAATCGTCGCGGGAGGGGACGTGACCTTGGGCCATCACCTCCCCGAGTTTTTCGAGGAGTTAAAGCGCCGGGGGCCCGTGGATGAACAGGCCCTCCTCGAATACCCCTTCCGGGGGGTTTCCTCTTTGACGCAGACGGCCGATGTCTTCTGGGTCAACTCCGAGGGGACGTTCACCCGTTCGGAGGACAAGACGGAGAAGAATTTCAACTTCAAGGCCGATCCGGTCGACGCGCGAATCCTCCAGGTGGCGGGGGTGGACGTGGCGCAACTGGCCAACAACCACCTCTACGATTACGGCCCGGCGGGGGTGATCGAAACCCGCAAGACCCTGGAGCAGGCGGGAATAGGCGTCTACGGCGCGGGGCAAGACCTCGCGGAAGCAAGGAAGCCCGTCATCCTGGAGCGGAATGGCCTCAAGCTCGGATTCCTCGGGTACCTCTACATGGGAGAACATTCCATCGAACCGGAAGCTCTCTATGCGACTCCGGAAAAGCCGGGCATCGCTGGAACCCACATGGATTACGAAGCGATCCGTTCCTGGATTTTAGAGGACATATCCAAGCTCCGGCCCCAGGTGGATTTCGTGTTCGTGGGTTTCCACTGGGGGCGTGAGGGGAAGAACCTGATCGAATCCTACCAGCGGGAACTCGCCCACGCGGCGGTGGAGGCGGGGGCCGACGCGGTGGTGGGCCACCACCCCCACGTTCTCCAGGGTTTTGAGATGATCGGGGAAGTTCCCGTCTACTATTCCCTTGGGAATTTCGTTTTTGCCGGTAACTGGAACCCCCGGCGCAAGGACGCAGGGCTCCTCGAACTCATCGCCCGGAAAGACGGGGAAGGTAAAAAGAGCGTCAAGGCGCGCCTCATTCCCATTTCCGTGGATCGCCAGCCAGGATTTCCCTTCCAGCCCTACCTCTATCCTCCTGCCGAAGCGGCGCGGGTCGAGAAGCTTGCGAGTTGCTATCTCTCGGCAAAAGAAGAAGGCGAGTGCGAAGCAAAGCTCGGATTCCCATATCCGGTGAAAAAAGAAGGACGCGAACCGCCGCGCCCTTAAAGAACTCATTTCTATTTTCTTGCTTCAGGACGGACCCGGTTGATCCGGCGAGGAGGATGCTTGTCCTTCCGTGCCCGGCGAGGGGCTCTCCTGCCGCATGGCTCGCACGATCCACCACGTGATGGTACCCAGGAAAAGAAGAGGGAGGAGCGAGAGGAACACGGTCGTCCCCTGGTAGGCGGCGCGTTCTTTTTCAATCGAGGAAAAACAGAGGGGGCACGCCCAGGCGAGGGATGGAACGAAGAGAAGCAGCGCCCAGAGGACGGCGGATTTAGAAATAGACGAGCACATAAAGAACCGGCCAGAGCCCCACGACGAAGAGCCAGTACATCCGGACGACGCGGAACCTAATTTTCTCCGCGTCCCGAAGGCGTTCCGATTTCCGGATCGAATACCAATACCAGATGGCCCCGGCGAGCCCTCCGAGCACGTGAAGGGCGTGGGCGCCGATCAGCGTGTAGAAAAGCCCCCCATAGACGCTCGATGTGAGCGTAAGGCCCTGGGCGATGAGGCGGAGCCACTCGCTCCCCTGGATGGCGAGGAAAAGCGCGCCGAGCAAGAGTGAAAACGGGAGAAGCCGGGTGGGCTTTTGGCCTTGAAGGGCCGCCCGTTCGGCCAGGATTAGGGCGGCGCCGCTGGCAAGGAGAACGAGCGTATTGAGGGCGGTCACTTCCAGCGGCAGTCGGGGCTGGCCCAGCGGTGGCCAGGTACCCCCGCTTCCCGCCCGCAGGACGAGGAAGGCGCTTGCCAGCCCGGCGAAAAACATGGCTTCCACGGCGATGAACATCGCCATGCCGAGAACCCCGTTGGGAAGGGATCGGCCTGCCGGGAGGCTGCCGGTGTTAATCGCCGTAGACATAAACGACGTCGGGGATGAGCCCGATGAGGACGAGCACGATGCAGGCGAGGGCGCTCCCCACGATGAGTTTGACGAATAGGGGCTCGTATTTGAGGTGCATGTAGTTGGCCGCAACGATGTAGGCCTTTACTCCGGCTACGCCGAAGACGAGGGCCGCTCCAAGGACCGGGCTCTGAACGTTGCCCACCACGATGCCGGCGAGGAGGAGCGCCAACAAGACGGCCCAAATGGCCACGTAATTGGGGTGATGGTGTTTTTCTTCGGATACGTGAGGCGTTACCACGGTTTTGTTCCTTTCGGTTTCTTTCCTAAAGGCGATCTCAACCGGAAGCGATGTAAAGAAGAGGGAAAAGGAATATCCAGATAACGTCGACCAGATGCCAGTAGAGGCCAACGTATTCGACCCGTTGAAGGTTTTGGCCCTTGCGGACGCCGATCATCACGACCGCGATGGCAACGAGCCCCGCCACCACGTGAAGGGCATGGAGGCCCGTCATCAGGAAGTAGAAGGACCAGAAGAGATTGGTTTTGGGAGTGATCCCGGCCTGGATTTCGTGGGTGTATTCAAAAGTCTTGATGACGACAAAAAGAAAACCGATGGCGATCGTTAACGCCATTTGATTCGCGGCTTTCTTGTAATTTCCTTCATCCACGGAACGAAACGCCAGGACGATCGTGAGGCTGCTCGTCAGCAGGACGATCGTGTTGACGGCTCCGGCCTGCCAGAGGACGTGGGCCGCGTGCTCGGCCCAATCGGCATGCTTGAGCCGGTAGAGGACGTAGCAGGCGATGAGTCCCCCGAAGATGACGAGTTCCCCGGCCAGGAACCACCACATGCCGAGACGCCCCGAGGGCAGGCTCGTTTTCTCCCGTTCGGGTATGGCAACGGCGGCAACGCTCATTTTGGGTTTCCTCCTCAGCGATCCGGATTCAGGCAGGGGCGTCCTGGGGCAGCCAGTCGTCCGTCGCCTCCGGAACGCTGTATTCGTAGGGTCCGCGGTAGACGGTGATGGGGCGGTCGAAATTGCCGTGTCCGGGCGGGGAGGGGGCCGTCCATTCGAGGGTTGTGGCCTTCCAAGGGTTCCGATCCGCCACTTCGCCCGCGAACATGCTCCGGAAGAAATTCACGATGAAAGGAATTTGGGCCAGCAGAAGAACGATGGTCGCTATCGTCGCCACCACATGGAGGTGCTGGAAGGGCTTTAGCCAATCGAACTGAGTGGGATCGTAGATGCGCCGGTGATGGCCGTGGGTACCGATGGCGAAGAGGGGGAGGAAGATTACGTTGAAGGAAACGATCGTCGTCCAGAAGTGGAGCTTGCCGAGCGTCTCGCTCATCTTGCGCCCGAACATCTTGGGGAACCAATAGTAGATGCCCGCGAACATGGCGAGGATTGCGGCCGGGAAAAGGGTGTAGTGGAAGTGGGCGACCACGAAATAGGTGTCGTGGAGGTAGATGTCCGCCGCCGCCGAGCCGTTGAAGATGCCCGTCACGCCGCCGACGAGGAACTCGGCCAGCATGGAAATGGCGAAGAGCATGGCCGAGGAGTATTCGATGGAAGCTCCCCAGAAAGTTGCGATCAGGCTGAAGATTACGATGGAGAAGGGGACGGAGATGATGATCGTCGTGAGGCTGAAAGGCATGGCCAGGCGCGGATCGATGCCGCTGATGAACTGGTGGTGGGCCCAGACGATGAAACTCAAGGCTCCCGCCGCGAGGGTCGAGTAGACGATGGCCTTGTATCCGAAGATGGTCTTGCGGGCGAAGGCCGGGATCACTTCCGTGAGGACGCCAAGGCCTGGGAGCAAGATCACGTAAACCTCCGGGTGTCCGAAGAACCAGAAAAGATGCTGGTAGAGGAGGGGATCGCCGCCCGCCTTGGGCATGAAGAACCCCGTCCCCACCGTCCGGTCGAGGAGGAGCATGACGGCTCCTGCCACGAGGGGGCCCACGGAGAGCATGAACAGGACGCTCGCGCACAGCTGCATCCAGACCATGAGGGGCATGCGCAGGAGCGTCATCCCCTTGGCCCGCATGTTGAGCGCCGTGGTGAGGAAATTGACCCCGCCCATGAGCACGGAGACGAATTCGAGGGCCACGGCGAGGAGCCAGAGGTGCCCGCCCCAGGTAACGCCCGTGTAGCTCGGATCACCGGAGAGGGGCGGGTAGAACGTCCATCCGCCCGCGGCAGCGCCGCCGGGGACGAAGAAGGACGCCACGAGCACGACCGTGCTCAGCAGGAACACCCAGTACGACATCATATTGAGGCGCGGAAAGGCCATGTCGTCGGCGCCGATGAGGAGAGGAATGAGGAAGTTCCCAAAGCCTCCGAGCAGAACGGGCATGGCCACCCAGAAAACCATGATGGTGCCGTGGAGGGTGACCAGGGAGTTGTATTTGTCCGGGCCCACGGAGCCGTAGCCCCAAACGGGCTGATTGGGCCATGCGAGTTGCGAGCGGAAGACGTAGGCCAAGTATCCGCCCACGACGGCCATGACGAGCCCCGTGAGAAGATATTGCTTGGCGATCATCTTGTGATCGAGAGAGAAAAGATATTTTCCGATGAATCCGGGTTCCTTGTGTTCTACGGCGAGATCGGGGGATGTCACGGCCTACTCCTCTGTTTCTTCGTACTGGCTGGCAAGCCAGGCCTGGTAGTTTTCGGGCGAATAGACGTGGAGCATTCCCTTCATGTTCCCATGGCCCATTCCGCAGATTTCGGCGCAGCCGATGGGAAACTCCCCTGCCTTCGTCGCCTCGAACCAGCCGCGGATCGTGCGGCCCGGGACGGCGTCCTGCTTGAGGCGCAGGAACGGGAGCCAGAAACTGTGGATGACGTCCGAGGATTCGAGGCTGAACTGGACCACCGTGGCTACCGGGACGTGGAGCTGGTTGAGCGTCTGGATGTCGTCGGGGGTGCCGAGCTGGCCGTCCTGGCCCGGATGGGTGAACTCCCAGGCGAATTGGCGGCCCCGTACGCGGATGGTCTGGCCCGGCGGGGGGAGATTTAGTTTTACTTCCTTCCAGGCCTCGGCCCCGGCGGCGTCGATGGCGAGGTCGAAGAGGAGGACGAGCCCCACGGGGATGAGCACCCAGGAGAGGGTCTTCCCGTCGTTGGCGGGGACGTAGGCGGCCTTCCGGCCTTCCTTCCGCCGGTAGCGCACGACGAAGTAGATGAGGAGCCCCTCGGCCAGGAGAAACCAGGCTCCCACGATGTAATAAATGAGGGCGAAGACCCCGTCGATTTTCCCCCCGTAGGTGGAAACGTTTTCAGGCAGCCAGCTGAGCATGGATTGCTTCCTGTAGATGGGATACGCGGTGGTTGCCGCGGGCAGTTCGTACCCGCCGCCCCCGTATCCGGGCTATGACATTTGTCAGAAAAATCGCACGAAAGAGGGGTTTGCATAAGATGACTTGAAGGTCATATACTCTCTAAGTCATTTGCCCTAGGGCATTTGGCTTAGGAGGCCGGGGTGCTCAGCCAGACGACAGGATACGCGGTACTCGCCCTGGGCTTCGTGGCCGAAGCGCAGGGCCGTCCCCTTCTCGTCAAGGAAATTTCCGAGGCGACCGGAATCCCCCGGTCCTATCTGGCCAAGATCGTCAACCAGCTCTCCCGCAAGGGGCTCGTGGCGACGCAGCGGGGAATCGGCGGCGGCGTCACGCTCGGCCGCCCGGCCGCGAAAATCACCCTCTACGACATCTGCTCCGCGCTCGACGACCCCCTCCTCAAAGGCGGGTGCATGCTCGGAACGGCCGAGTGCAGCGACGAGCGGGCTTGCCCGGCGCATAGTTTTTGGTCCACCCACCGCGACCGGCAGATCCGGTTTCTTCACGAAAACAACCTGGCCGACGTGGCCGCTTTCGAGTCTCGCCAGCGGAAGACGCGCCTGCGCGAAACGCGGCGGACGAAAAAGGCGGCGGAAGAAGCCGGGCGGGTACGGTTCAAGGAGGCATCGCAATGAGACTAGCAACGATCAGCCGAAGCACCCCGATGCGCCGGAAGGCCCCCTCTGCACCGCTTGGAGACGACCTGGCGAGAGTCCGGGCGCTCGAAGTCCTGCGGAGCATGCCCGCGTTTTCCGCTTGCACGGAGGAAGCCTTGCAGGAGTTCTCCCGGGAAATGCGCCCCCAGGGCGTGCGGCGCGGCCAGCGGCTTTTCCGGGCCGGGGACAAGGTGGAGCGCTTCTATTTGATCGCGTCCGGCCTCTTCAAGATGCTCCGCGAAGTTCCCGGAGGCCGTCAGGTGGTCTTCGAGGTTCGGGGCTCCGGGCAACCCCTCGGCGCATGCATCGCCGTGGACCAATGTCTATCTCCTTGCACCGCGCAAGCGGCCTCCGACGCGACCGTTTTTTCGGCCGCCGTCCCCTCCCTGCGGAGGCTCTTTGGAAAGCATCCATCCCTTTCCCAGGCGCTCTGGGGGGAAGTGGCCGATTGCCTCCGGTCGGCACGGGAAATGCAATCCTGCATGGCTTTAAGTGTCGAAGAGCGCCTCGCCCGCGTCTTCAGCCAGTTGGCGGGCCGCTTCGGAGAGCGGCGGGGTCCCGAGATCCGGCTTCCCCGCATTGTGACGCGGCAGGACCTTGCCGACATGGTGGGGGCCACGATCGAAACGACCATCCGGACCCTCTCCCATTGGAAAAAGCGGGGCATTTACCGGGACGAAGAAGGCACCATGGTTCTCGTATGGGAAAGCGAATCCAGCCAGAAATGCCCGGGTTGCGGCCCCAACGAAAAGGCGTGCGAACACACCGGTTGCCTGCCGGAAGCTTCAAGCAATCTCGTTTAATTCAGGATGAATTTGGCCGGGTCGACGGGGACGCCGTTCACGCTCACTTCGTAGTGGACGTGGGGGCCCGTAGAGCGGCCCGTGCTGCCGACGCCGCCGATCACTTCACTGCGGGAAACGCGTTGGCCCTCGCGGACGTGGATTTCCGAGAGATGGCCGTAACTGGTCATCACGCCGTAGCCGTGATCGATTGAAATGATCTTGCCGTAACCGCCGCGGGCGCCCGCGAAGATCACAATCCCGTCGGCGGGGGCCATGATGGGCGCGCCGATATTGGCCGTAATATCGAGGCCCTCGTGCATCCGGTACTGCCCCGTGAAGGGGTCTGTCCGATTGCCGAAGCCCGAGGTCACCCAACCGCGCACGGGCCAGATGGAAGGCGTCGAGGCGAGCTGGGAGCGCTGTTCACTAAAGTAATTCAGGAGTCCCTCGAAGCGCTGCTGCTGGACGTGCATCTGGCTCGAAAGGCTCTCTACTTCGGCGTCGAGCTGCGTAAGGCGCTTGGCGTCGGCGGGGTTTAAATCCAGTTCTTCCTGCTTGCTTGGAACGAGGGGACCGCCCACGCCCACGGTGGGGGCGTCCTGTTGCTGCTCGATCCCCAGGATGTGCCGGACCCGGTGGTCGAGCATGTTCATCCGTTCGAGCTCGGCCGACATGGCCCCGGTCTTTACCTGGAGTTCGGCCACCTGATCCCGAAGCGCCTTGTTCTCCGAGAGAAGCCCCGGTACAAGGGCGCTTAGGTAAACGGAGACGAAATAATGGAGAACCAGGATCGAAAAACCGATCAGGGTTCCCAGGTGGAACTTCCGGTTAAGGACCCACGCCGGTAGGTGCCAGCGGTGGAGAGTCGCCCGTCCCTCGGGGACGGCGAGGATGGTCACGGATTTCTTCTGATGGTCGCTCGGTGCAGACACTTGGCTGATCCCCTGGCCTTTATTAGGCCCGGACGGATTCCCCGGTCATTTTAATGTCCGTCAGGACGTCCGTCGGGCCCTTTTGTGCGCCGACGGTCACCACGGCCGCCGGACGGGGCCCTTCCACTTTCCCAAAACAGCGCAAACCACCCATCCCGTGTCATTCAACCGGAATCCAGTAGCCTCGCTGTAAAAAACAGTTTATCAAACCCTCCGGGGCTGGGCAAGTAAAAACGAGACTTATGTAACGCGTTGCGTTATTGGGGCGAATGGCCTGTTTCCGGCAATAGGGCTCATGCGGTATGAGGGGCGCCTGGAAAATATGAAGATGACCCCGTTCTCAAAAGCGGAACGAAAGAGCTGGGCGCTTCCCTTAGGCGCGCTCTTCGGGGGGCTCGTTTTTCTTTCCACCTGCGCCAAACCGCCGCCGCCCGCCGTGTCCGTAGTGGTGGAAACCCCGGGCCCGCCGCCCGTGGTGATCGATCCGGGCCATGGCGGCGAAGACACGGGGACCGTGGCGGAGTCGGGCTACACCGAGAGCCGCTTGGTGCTCGACGTGGCCCTCAAGGTTCGGGACGCCCTCCGGAAGAAAAAGCCGGATCTCCCGGTAAAGCTCACCCGCGAAGAGGACAAATACATCCCCCTCCAGGAGCGCATGGCGCTGGCCAATCATCTGGGGGCGCGGCTCTTTGTATCGATCCACGCCAACTCGGCCCCCCGGAAGACCGCCCGGGGCGTCGAGACCTATCTCCTTAGCACCGAAGCCAGTGACGCCGAGGCGAGAAAGCTCGCCCTGGCTGAAAACGCCGTGCTCGAAAAAGAAGGGAAGAATCCGGACGACCCCCTCTTCCAGACGCTTCTCTCCCTCGCTTCCACCGAACAGATCAAGGCCTCCGAGGAACTCGCCATCCTGGTCCACACGCATCTTACGGGCGCCCTCAAGACCGAGAACCGGGGCGTCCGGCAGGCGCCCTTCTTCGTCCTCTCCCGCGCCCAGATGGCGTCGGTCCTCGTCGAGATCGGGTTCCTGAGCAACGTGGAAGATACAAAGCTCCTGGGGACGAGCCAGTACCAGGAGAAAATCGCCCAGGCCCTCACCGATGCGATCCTCGAATACGACGCCCGGCACCCCGAGGTGCCGGAGGGGGCGCCTCTCTCCGGAACTGCCCCCTGACGAATTTCGAGCGAGTCGCTTGCGGCCGGGACCCCGTGTTCAACCAGAACACGGTCTGGCCAGATATCAAGTGAATTACTGGAAATTTCATCGCCATTTTTTGGCAACCGCCGGAAGAAGGCCATAAAACCAGTTCGTTCCCGTACACTCCCAGAACACGCTATGCAAAAGTTTGTTCTTCTTCCGCGCGAAGCGTGTTCGCGCAGAACACGGTTTTTGAAGAAGAGTGGCCCAGAACACTACGAACTTCCTCCCGCTGGAATCACAATGGAGGAGTCATTTGATAAAACGGCGGGATTTGGCGGGCGCGAGAGCGCCCGGTCGGATGGAGGGTGTTACGATGGGTTCAAAGAGGTCTGGGATAGCAGCTCTTCTGCTCGCGTCCTTTGCCGCCTGCGCTGGTGAGCAACCCCCTCCTTTCATGCCCCTCGAAACGACTATCGCGGTCCGGCTCGTGGACGCTTCTTCCGGCATCCCCATCGGTCTCAAAGAAGTTCATGCGCTCACGGTCCAAGTGTCTGGTGATGACGCGGCGAAAGTAACCGATACGGCGGGCCTGCCCGCCCCGGCGATCGAAACCACGGACGGATCGGCGGTTTTCACCCTTGCCGAGGGGATCGTTCCCGATACGGACGATCCGGTCGATTTCACCGTCCTTGTGACGGGGGAGGGGTTCGTCCCCACGAGCCAGCCGGTCCGGCTTTTTCAAACAGGCGATCACACCGTCACGATCAATGTCGCCAGTTTGAGCGATCCGCCGGCAGGGGTTTCATCCGCCTTTTACGTGGAAGGTAGTGCGGGTGCGTATGGCTTCTTGGAAGCCGATCTTCGCATCGATACGCCACCGGACGAAGGAACGGGGGCCAGCGCCTCGGTTGATATCGAGAAGGGCACGGTGCTTCTGGGCGAGGGGGGCGTCCCGCTCGCCGGGGATTTGTCGGTTTCAGTCACTTACTTCACGAACCAGGAAACCGCATCGCTTTCCTCCTTCCCCGGCGGGTTCGGCGTCTCCCTCGCCCAGAATGAGGCCGGCGAATTCGAGCCAGACGCCGCCTTCATCACGGGCGGCTTCGTCGCGATCGAGATAACGGATGAATTGGGAGAAAAAGCCGAAACATTTGAGGATGCTTCCGGAAACCCCAAGCCCATCCAGGTAACCACGAGCGTTCCGGGTGAGACGGTGAATCCCGAAACGGGGGAGCCGCTTGGGGACGGCGATACGATCCCTATTTGGAGTTACGACGAGGAAACGGGGGAATGGACCTACGAGGCCACGGCTACGGTCAGCGGGCCGGATGAGAACGGAAATTTCCTGGCGGCGTTTGAGGCGGCCCATCTGTCATATTGGAACCTGGATTGGTCGTTTCCTGGCTGCAACGTCGACATCGCCTTGGATCGTGCGCCGAACGCCGTGGGTGTTCCCGTGTATGTACGCGCTCAACGTCTGGTGGGCGGATTCTTCAATACCAATTATCATTATACGCGGGACAACCTGGTCCATGTCGTTGGTGTTCCTCAGTCCATTTCTCTTCGCTTTGACGTGCTGTTTGGAAACGAGGTGCTGGGCGCTACCGATGTGATGTTGGGGCCTTCGTGCGCCCCTTTTTCGATTCCCGTAGCAGCTCCCACGATTCCAGTAGTGGACGTAAAGCTTCAAATAGAAGGGAAATGCACGGATGGCGGCGAGAAATTTCCCATTCCCGCGTTTAATTATTCAATTTACAACCATTCGCTCGGTAAGACCGTGGCGTTGGGAACCGGTTCTGACGGGCAAGCCTTTGTGGAGAATGTTCCGGCTGGTTCATCGGTGGTCACCTTCTGGCCGCTTGGTGCAAAGCTGGGCCTCTGGCCGCTGACTCTTTACGGCGTTCCGATCGCCTCCGACCCAACGGCCGTAAACGCCGTCTATGCATTCGATTGCAAGACGGGGGAGGCAGCCAACGTCCGGATTCTTTCTTTCTCGGCGCTTCCCAATGTCGTTTCCCCAGGAGGGCAGAGCGTTCTTTCCTGGACGACGCGGTATGCGGCCTCCTGTGCCGTCAACGGAATGTCTGTTCCAGGAAATGGAAGTCTCGCCGTCACTCCATCGGAGTCCATGTATTATTGGTTGACTTGCCAGGGGCAAGGTGGCCCCGTTTCTGTGGCCCAATACGTCAAGGTAGCTGCTCCAGTTGAAATCCAATCTTTTATGGCTATTCCGGCGATACTCCTTTACGGAGAAAAGACGACGCTTTGGTGGGATGCGTCGAACGCGACGACTTGTTCGTTGACAGATCACGGTTGGGTATGGGCTCAGGGCGCGGTCCAGAAGCAACCCCTTGCGACGACGCTTTACACGCTTACATGCCAGGGAGATCAAGGGCCTGCCAGTGAGCAGGTGCTCGTTACAGTCCTGCATCCGCCGCGGATCGAGGACGACGTTGCCCACACGCTGGAAGACCGCGCTGTTGAAATTCCCGTTCTTGAAAATGATTTCGACGAAGACGGGGAGGACTTGTCCATCGTCTCCATTACCCAACCGGACAATGGTATTGTGACGCAGGAAGATGATGGTCTCCTTTGTTATGTGCCGAACCCAGATTTTTTCGGCGAGGATTCGTTCTCCTATACCGCGCGTGATCCCAATGGCTTGACGGATGTGGCGGCCGTTACTGTTTCCGTATTTCCGGTGAACGACTTTCCCGGCGCGGAGTTCTCTGGAACGCAAACCGCCATTGAGGGGAGCTTGACACCACATCTCATCCTTACGGGCACGGATGTGGAAGATTTGGCCGAATCATTGGTAGTAACGGTGTTTCGTGGACCGTTTCACGGCTCTCTAAGTACTTTAAGTGGAAATGCCCCCTTGAAAGTCTTCTATACACCTATTCCGGGTTATTCGGGTGGCGATTCTTTTGAGTTTACCGTAACCGATTCGGAAGGCACGGTATCGGCTGCCCGGGCTGTCTCACTTCAAGCTTATAGCCGTGGCGATATTCCCGTAGCTGTTCCTGTTTTGGGAATGGTCGTTGAAGAAGATTCTTCCGTTGAGATTACTTTGACGGGAATGGATGCGCAGGATCTCGAAAACTCCCTCACCGTATCGGTTGTTTCTGGTCCCCTTATCGGAAGCTTGGATATCTTGAGCGGGACGGCCCCCCTGCAAGCGATCTATACGCCACCCCCCGACTTCTCTGGAAATGATTCTTTTGAATTTACAGTTACGGATACGGATTCGTTGGTTTCGGTGCGGGAGACGGTAAGCGTTAGAGTGCTCTCCGTCAACGATCTGCCGGTTGCGGTCCCGCACGTCCCGGTTTCACTGGTCCAGGGTGGCTCGGCCATCCTCTCTCTGACGGGTACGGATGTGGAGGATCCGGCCGGTGGTCTTGCGGTGGCGGTGGTTGCTGGACCCATCCACGGTTTTCTTAACGGCACTCATGGAGCGGCGCCTTTTCCAATCGTTTATACGCCAAATACTGATTACGCTGGAAGTGACGCCATCGAGTTCATCGTTACTGATTCGGAGGGTGGGAGTTCAGCGCCTCGTTCTGTCAGCATTAGCATATTGCCGAACACCCAACCCTTCCGGCTCGCTTACCGGTCGGCGCCGCCCGTGATTGTTGAAGCCGGGGAGACCTGGCCTTCTATAACAGTTGAGATTCAGAACGTAAACGGAAATCAAATCCCCACCGCTACAAGTTGTGTGACGATCTCGGTGGATGGTCCCGCTTTTTTATCGGGAACCACTACTCGTTGTGCCTCCGGTGGTATTGTGGTTTTTGATGACCTTTCTTGTGACAAGGCTGGAGACGCACTCGTTGGCATTGCATCGGAAGCACTCTTTTCTGCCCCATCCGTTCTGGTGATTGTAGAACCCGGGCCCCCCGCCAAGTTGCTTTGGGGAATTCCTCCGCCAGCGAGCGTTCTCGCGGGAGCTACTTGGACGCAGGCGATTACAGTGTTGGCCCAAGATGCTTTCGGCAATCTGGCAATCAATGACAATTCGACCATCGTCACTCTCTCCACGCTGGGATCGGCCGCCCTAAAATCCACCATCAATGATTTTAATGAGACTTTGGCAGGGGGTATCGCGACGTTTGAATACGCGGAACATTATTTCTCTTACCCCAAAGCCGAAGAGATGTTTCTCGTCGCTTCGGCGCCCGGTGTCCTGAGCTCCGACCTCGCTCCTGTGGAAGTCTCGGCGGGGCCTCCCGACAAAGTTGGTTTCCTCACCCCCGTGCGTACCTCAACGGCCGGTGCATGCTCGGAGGTCATAACCGTTCAGGCACAGGACCGATTCGGCAATCCGGCCGTCATGGACTGCGATCTTTCGTTTCGCGTCCAAGTAGCGGCTGGAGTTGTGGCGTACAGGGATCCAGATTGTACGGATCCTCTCTCCGCCACCTCCTCTTCCGGCCAGATTGTTATTCCAGAGGAAGACGGCCGTTCGGGAACCGCCTCCTTTTACCTGAGCGCCACGACCACTGGAACTAAAGCAGTTAATGTCAGCAAGGATTTCTCCCTCGGATTTATGGTCCGGTACACGTACACCATCTGGGGAACACAAGGCCTGATCGTTCTGCCTGCCGCTCCCGCTCGTCTCGGGTGGAAAATTCCGCCACCTCCCGTGGTTCAAGCGGGCGCGACCTGGGGTTTCCAGGCAGTGGTTCAAGATGCTTTCGGCAACATGGCCGCCGCAAGTAATGAATGGATGGATGTTATCCTTTCATCTGGAACGGGATTTTTAGACGGTCCTGCGAGCGTGCAGAGTGTCAATGGTGTCGCGGCTTTTTCGGGGCTTTCATACGATGTTTCAGAGACGATCTCTTTCGACTTGGTTTCTGGGACGCTCGAGCCACTGTTGGACCGCCCGCTTCGCGTGGTCGCTTCGGGAGGAGTGGCTGGAATTGGCGTCGGAGAAAAGCACGCTTGCGCCCTTTTCCCGCAAGGTCAGGTGAAATGCTGGGGGGGAAATGGTTACGGCCAGTTGGGTGTGGGGGATTCCCTCTCGCGAGGCGATCAGGCGGGAGAGATGGGCGTGAACCTCCCACCCGTCAATCTCGGCACCAATGCCGCGGCAACGGCTGTCGCGGCCGGCCGGAACCATTCCTGCGCCCTGTTGTTGACAGGAAAAGTAAAATGTTGGGGATATAACAACGCTGGCCAATTGGGGAACTTGTATTTTGTCGCTTCACTAATCCATGCGTACATTTACGACAGAGTGGGGGATAGCGAACTGTTCTTGGGCGACTCTCTGAAGGCAATCCAATTCGAGCAAGATCTGCCGGTTCTGGCCTTAGCATCGGATGCTTCGGCGGATCATTCCTGTGCCGTTCTTTCGGGAGGGAAGGTCGGGTGTTGGGGTGCCAATGACTCCGGACAACTCGGCCTGGGAAATCTCAACTCCACTTATGCCCTTGTGCCTCTTCCAGTGACGGATATGGGGCCCGATGCTGTGGCCATTTCAGTGGCCATAGGCCGGGCTCACAGCTGTGCCCTCCTTTCGACCGGCCACGTGAAATGCTGGGGCGACAATCAATTCGGACAGTTGGGCCTTGGAAACACGACCGATCTTGGCGCCGAGCCGGGTGAGATGGGAGCGAATCTTCCAGCAGTAGACCTTGGCCCTGATGTCACAGCGGCCGCCCTTTTTGCTGGGGGGGATAATACCTGCGTGATCCTCGATACAGGAGCCCTGAAGTGTTGGGGTGCGAATAATTTCGGTCAGCTGGGATCAGGAAATACGCAGGCCTGGGGCGATAACGCGGGAGAATCTCCGGCCGCTCTTCCACCGATCGATCTGGGGCCGGAGGTTTTCGCGGTTCAGGTCGCCCCAGGTTCCACGACGTGCGCGATCTTTGACGGAGGGACACTCAAATGCTGGGGACGTGGAAGCGCGGCCGGATTGGGTCTGGGTTCCGGCGTCAATTTGGGTGATGGCCCTGGAGAAATGGGAGAGAGTCTCGCTCCCGTCGATCTGGGGGCGGGGCGCGTTGTTGCGCAAATCGATGGCGGTTCCCAGATACCAGGACCGGGTTCCGTTTGCGCCATACTGGATCCCGGCTTGGTAAAATGTTGGGGCGCCAATTCCAATGGGCAACTGGGGCTTGGTTATTCGAGTGTGGTACCCCTAGGTTCGTCTTCGGGCCAGATGGGCGGCGATCTTCCGCCGTTGGATCTTGTTCTGCCCGATGGCGGCGTGGCCTTCAAACTGGCCATTGCCGGAGATACCGGCCAATCCGTTCCAGTATACACTTGCTCGGGCTCCACTGTGCTCGAAGTCCACGATAACCAGGATGTTCCCGTCATGGCCCCCGCCGATGTGACGGTCGATTTGATGGGGCCTCCGGAAGTTTCGTTCTATTCCGATCCGGCGTGTACTCAACTCATCTCGCAACTCACCCTTCCAGAAGGAACCGCCACCTCCGTTTTTTACTTTAAAGGAACGGACGTGGGGCTGTTCCAATTGGATGTGCTCGATGATTCCGGATATTTCCTGCCA
Source organism: Bdellovibrionota bacterium (assembly GCA_040758475.1). Taxonomy (GTDB): domain Bacteria; phylum JAGRBM01; class JAGRBM01; order JAGRBM01; family JAGRBM01; genus JBFLVN01. Next base: position 766 of record JBFLVN010000029.1, on the reverse strand, counting down.
ATCAGTCAAATGCATGGTTTCATTCCGGGTCCACCGGATCACCTGGCATTTAAGGTGCCGCCAGCTGAGAGCGAGTTCGCCGGGATCGCCTGGTCCCCTTTTAGTGTCCAGGTCGAAGATCCATACGGCAATTTGGTGACTGATTACCTGGAGGAGGTGAGCCTTTCTCTTGCCGCTGCCAGCGGCGTCCTTACCGCCACACCGGCCGTACCGGTGGGTGGCGCTGTTACTTTTGCGAACGTCGTTTACGACCGGGCCGAAAATATTTCTATAACCGTTGAAGGTTCCGGCGTGCCCAGGGGTTTGTTGAACGTTCCGGTCGCGGTGGAACCGCTTCCCGTACCCCATCACCTTGCTTTCGGTGTCCTCCCGTCGCCCGTGGAGTGGAGCGGCCAGCCCTTTAGCTTTTTTATTGTCGAGGTCCGTGCCCAGGACGAAACGGTGGTATGGCTGGACGATTCAACAGTCGTTTCCTTGCGGGTAGCCGGTGGCACGGAGACGTTGTCTGGAACCACGACCCAGACTGTAGATGCAGGAGTTGCCGTATTTGGGGATATTTCCTATGACGCCGTTGAGCCAATCTCGCTTTGGGCGGAGGCACCGGGAGTGGCGCCAACATTGCTCTATTCCATGGATGTTCGGACGGATTTGGCGCCCGGCTGGTCCATCGAATGGGTTAGCCCCAATGCGTGGGGCGTGTCAGCGGACAAGTTTACCAGCGTGCACGGGCCGGTCTTGTCAGGAGACGGCCGCTTTGTCGCCTATA
>JBFLVN010000028.1:0-21086 GCA_040758475.1 Bdellovibrionota bacterium | reverse complement strand
GGGGCGGCTCGCGAGAATCCGCCGGAGGGCTTCCTTCGGCGTGACGCGCAAATAAACGACAAAATCGGGCGCCGGGAATTTCTCCCGGCTTTCCTTGGCGATGGCCAGGGGATCGGCCCCCAAGGCGCCTTGATAGGCGACGGTCGAATACCAGTAGCGGTCGCTGACGACCGTATCACCCCGCGCGAGGCCTGGTTCGATGACGTTGCGGCAGTGCCAGGCCCTGTCTTCCTGGAAGAGGCGGGTTTCTTCCTCTTTGCTTACGCCCTTGCGGCCTTCCCGCGCCAGCTTCCGAAGGCGCTCTCCGGCGGGGGAATCGGCCGGTTCCCGGGTGAGCACCACGGAAAATCCCTTGGCCTTCAGGTTCCCGGCGAGCCGCCGGGCTTGGGTCGATTTGCCCGACCCGTCGATCCCTTCGAGGACGATGAATTTGCCGCGCCCCATGAATTCGTTCGTTTCCGGCCCCTTCCGGGGTGAAGGAGGGTAGCACCCCTACCTCTGGCTTGCCCCCGGTGATAAGCTCGCGCCCTGGTTGTAGCGGATTTTTTGTGCCCTTTCCGATCAAAGCGCTTTCCCACGTGGCGTTTGAAACGGCCGATGTGCCGCGGCTCCTCGCCTTTTACCGCGATTTCCTGGGCTTTACGGTCGTCTACGAGACGAGCCACTCGGTCATGCTCCGGTGGGGCGGGAAGAGCGCGCCAGCCTGCGGCCTCGTACTGTTCACGCCGGAGAGCGGCCTTGCCCCCAGCGGGAACGGCCATTTGAACCACCTGGGCCTCTCCGTCCCGGACCGGGCGGCGGTGGACCGGTGCGCCAAGATGGCCCGGGAGGCGGGCTGCAAGGTCCAGGGGCCGGTGGCCGACGATTACGTGGGATACTACTGCATGGTTTGGGACCCGGACGGCAATTGCCTGGAATTTTCCGCTCCCGAAGGAGTGAACCGGTTTTGATGCTTTCCATTTCCAGGAAGATTTTTTGGGTGTTCGTCCCTTTGTTTCTGGCGAGCCCGGTGAGGGCCGGGGATTGGGAGGATTACCGGGCAGCGCATCCCAAGGAATCCCCTTGCGATGCCCACGTCCGCACGGCCCTTCTCTCCACGGACAAGGGGGAAAACGAAAAGGCCCTCAAATCCTTCGCGGGGGCGGAGAAGGGCGGGTGCTTGGCGGAGGATGGCCTCGCCCTCGCCAAGGCCGCATTTTTGAACCGCCTCGAAGGGGATTCGGCCCGGGCCAAGGAGCTTTATGAAAAAGCGCTCCCGCTCCTCGAAAAGGATTACCCCACCCATTCGGTACGGGTGGGTGCCCTCTACAACCTCGCATACCTGATCGAATCGGAGGGGCGTTACGACGAGGCGGCCAGCCGCTACGAAGAAGCCCTCAAGATCGATCCTGCGTTCCAGAACGCCCGGACGAGTTTGAAGAGCCTTCACGTCAAACTCTGCCGCTCGAAGCTCAAGGAGAAAAAAGGGAAGGACGCCCTTTCCCACGCCGAGCAAGCGCTCCTCTTGCAGGAAGAACTCGATAAAGGACTCACGGAAAAAAACGAGGACGCCCGCCGGGAAGTTCTCCTCCTCCTCGTCCGCGCCTACGACATGAGCGGAGCGCCGGAGAAGGCGAAAAATATTACGAAAGAGATTATTCCGCTGGCCGACGCCCGTACGGCGGAGGAAGTGGGGGCGTTCTGGGCCGATCCCTCTCGAGAGGGATTCGATCTGGCCGAAGAAGCACTCAAGAAAGCGGCCTCCCTGGATACGAAACGGACGGCTCCGCTCACGCAACTAGCAGGGCTTTACGAATCGAAGGAGAAATGGCTCGAAGCCGCCAAGGCCTACGAGGATGCTTCCAAGCGAAAACCCAAGGATCCCGATCTGGTCTACGCCATGGGATACGCCCTGTTCCAGGGCGGGGATAAAAAAAAGGCCAAGGAAGCTTTCGGAAAAGTCCTCTCCCTCGACCCCTCCCATTCCGATGCCCGCGACGCCCTGAGCCAGTTCTAGGGGAAATCTCTCTCCATGCCACTTTCTTTCCGGCGGCGGGGGCCCAAGATCAAGGCCGAGCACAAGGCCCGGTTCGAGCAGGAATCCCTCTGCAACGATTGCGGCGCCTGTTGCCACTTGGCTTTCGAAGTGGATGGGAAGCGCGTCTCCGTGAAAGAACTTCCCTGCAAGCACCTCCGTTACGACGCCCAGGGAAAGAGCCGCTGCGAGATTTACTCCCGGCGCTTGGAGACGGATTTCTGCTGCAAGGTCTCCGCTCGTTCCGTCCGGATGGGGCTTTTCCCTTCGGATTGTCCTTACGTGGAAGGGATCGAGGGGTACCGGGGGGCTATCCCGCTCGAGAGCCACCCGGAGCTGCGGGAACGGGTCGTCCAGGAATACGGCTCTCTCGAATGCCCCGAATACATCCGCCCGCGGGATTGGCTTTCGTTTTTCAACGGAAAGTGAGGGGGAAATGGTTCAGCAGTATCTGGAGAAGAAACCCATTTTTACGCCCGACTACGTGGGCCCCTACGGGGTGCTCCTGGGGATGGAATTCCTGGAGCAGGACCCGGCGGGCGGGAACGTTTCGCGGCTTCCGGTGACGGAGCGGATTCTCTCGCGCAACCGGGTCCTCCACGGCGGGGCGGTCTTCGGCATCGCCGATACGTCGATGGGCCTTGCCTTCGGGGCCACGTGCGAAAAGGGGGAGATCGGCGTCACGAACGAAATCAAGATCTGCTACTTCCGCCCCGTTCCCGAGGGGGCGGGGGCCCTCTACGCCTTCTCGCGCGTTTTGCACCGGGGAAAGCGGGGTGGGACGGTGGAGTGCGAACTCAAGACGCCGGATGGGAAACTTGTCGGAAAAGCGATCGGTTCATTCACGCTCATCCGGGACCCCATGCTGGATTCCAGTGGCGAGCCGGTGTATGACTACCGGAAGTTCCGCCCCCAGGAGTGATCCATCATGGCGACGGAGGCTTCCAAGCCCCCTGCGGCGTCCGGCGACAAAGGGAAGACCCGCGTCCTCGTCTGCGAGGACGACATCCCGACCCTCGCCCAGATGCAGAAGACCTTTCAGCTTCTGGGATGTGATGTCGTTACTGCCACGACTGGCACGGTCGCTCTCTACAAAATCCGGGCGGAAAAGTACGATCTCGTCCTGATGGATTACAACATGCCTCTCAAGGACGCGTCGCAGACGGTTATCGCGCTCGCCGAGCACGGCAAGTATACGACGCCCATGATCCTCATCAGCGCCGAGGACCACGAACGCGATGCCCGGGAACTCGGCTTCAAGGCCTTCTATCCCAAGCCCATTACCCCCGCCGTGGCCGAGAAGATTCTCCTGCGGTTTACGAACGCCAAAATTTCGAAATAGTTCCTGCTTATTCGAACGCGGCAATGCCCGTGATCTGCTCGCCCAGGATGAGGGTGTGCATTTCGTGGGTTCCCTCGTAGGTGTAGACCGTCTCCAGGTTGGCCGCGTGGCGAAGGGCCCCGTATTCGTCAAGGATTCCGTTCCCGCCCAGGATCGAGCGGGCCTGTCGCGCGATGTCGAGGGAGATGGCCACGTTGTTCCGCTTGGCCATCGAAATGTGGAAATGTTTGCCCTGGCCCGCGTCGAGCAGCTTGGCCACGCGCCAGGCGAGGAGCTGCCCCTTGGTGATTTCCGTGAGCATATCGGCGAGCTTTTGCTGGGTGAGTTGGTAACCGGCAATGGGCTTTGAAAACTGTACCCGGTTCTTGGCATAGGAGAGGGCTTCTTCGTAGCAGGCCCGGGCTGCTCCCAAAGAGCCCCAGGCGATCCCGAAGCGGGCGTGGTTGAGGCAGGAGAGGGGGCCCGTAAGCCCCGCCGCCCCCGGCAGCATGGCGTCGGCAGGTACCCGGACGTCTTCCAGGACGAGTTCCGAAGTGACCGACGCCCGCATGGAGAGCTTTCCTTCGATCTTGTTGGCCTTGAAGCCCTTGGCATCGGTCGGGACGATGAAGCCGCGGACGCTCTTGGAATCCTCGCCCGTCTTGGCCCACACGATGGCGATGTTGGCGACGCTCCCGTTCGTGATCCACATCTTGGTTCCGTTGATGACCCAGCGGTCCCCGTCCTTTTTGGCCCGGGTGATCATGCCGCCCGGATTGGAGCCGAAGTCCGGTTCCGTGAGGCCGAAGCACGAGAGGAGTTTCGCGCGGGCGAGTTCGGGCAGGTATTTCTTCTTCTGCTCTTCCGACCCGAAGAGATTGAGGGCCGTCATGCTGAGACCCCCCTGCACGGAGGCGAAGCTCCGCAGGCCCGAATCCCCCGCCTCTAGTTCCTGCATGGCGAGCCCGTAAGCCAGGTACGAAAGGCCCGGGCAGCCGTAGCCCTTGATCGTGATGCCGAAGATGCCGAGCTCTCCCAGGTCCGGAATGAGTTCGCTTGGGAAAGTTCCGTCCCGGTAGCACTGGCGGACGCGAGGGAGGAACTTCTGTTGCACGAAATTGCGGACGCTATCCCGGACGAGCCGCTCTTCGGGCGAGAGCAGTTCGTCGATCCGGCAGAAATCCGAAATCTGTTCGCTGGGCATGATTGATAACTCCCTATTTGGATCGCGTCTGGCGGCACGCTTGCGGAGGGGCAAGCCGGAAGGAGAGCGCCGCCGGGCGGGCCGAGACTAGCGGACTCTTTTCCGGGCTGCAAAAACGCCGAGGCTAGGGGAGTTACAGAGACTCTTGTTTCGGATGCCGCCCGTCTTTCTTGAGAAGGAGCCGGGCCGTTTCGACGAGCAGGGCGTTGTCGATGGGCTTGGTGAGGTAGGCGGTTGCCCCGAGTTCGAGGGCCTTTTGCTGTTCGGCCGATCCACCCTCGGTCGTCACCATGATGACCGGCACCTTGGCGTTGAGTTCGGAGGTCCGCGCGTGCGCCAAGACCTTGAGGCCGTCGAGAAGGGGCATGTTGATGTCGAGAACGGCCAGGGCGAATTTCTTCTGGGAGAGCCGCCGGATGGCGTCCAGGCCGTCGGGGGATTCTTCGAAGGAGATGCTTCCCAATTTGCCAAGGGCCCGGTGGATGATCGCCCGGACGGTGGGCGAGTCATCCACGATCAGGATGGCCGGTAGTTGGGAGTCGTCGGGCACGAAGGGCCGCCTCTGTTGTGCTGTCTCCACGGAGGATAACAGGGAATCTCCCATTACATCCGGAACCCCTGGATTGCTAAAACGGGGGAAGGGTAGGTGTTGTCTCCAAGAATCACAAATTTGGCCCTGTTTTTGCTTAAAAATTTCTTTACCCCTATTAATGGAAGTGGTATACTCCTTTCCAACTGGAGAACATCTCATCTTTAGAGGCTAACTACTTGAAATTACTTGATTTATGGCGATAGAGCTTCGACAGCAGTTAAAGCTTACCCAGCAGCTGGTCATGACCCCCCAGCTGCAAATGGCGATCCGCCTATTGCAACTCAATCGCCTGGAACTCGCTGAACAGATCGCCCAGGAACTGGTCGAAAACCCGGTTTTGGAAGAGGTTAGTGAACGGGCCAACCCCGAGGAGGCCGCCGGGGAGCGAAGTCCCTTTGAGACGACCAACTCGGAGAAGGCGACCCCGGTTTCCGGGGAAGGGACCGAAGCCTTCCAGGACTTCGACTGGCAGCAGTATTTTGAATCCTACAACATCGAGCCCTCCCACCCCCGGATCAGCACTCCCCTCGACGACGAAACCCGGGAATTTCTTCAAAATTCGATTACTCGTCCCGAGACCCTCGCCGAACACCTGCTCTGGCAGGTCCGGATGGGGGACTTTAGCGACGAAGAGCGCAAGATCGCAGCCTTCATCATCGGCAATTTGAACGAAGACGGGTACCTGGACGCCACCGACGAGGAGCTTTGTGCCACCTGCCAGGCGCCGGTGGAAGCGGTCGAAGCCGTCCGGCGCAAGGTCCGCCTTCTGGACCCTCCCGGCGCCGGCTCGCGCACGCTCGAAGAGTGCCTGCTCGCCCAGCTTGAGCAGGCCGAACTCGAAGGCGAACTCCCCTGGATCATCCTGACCGAATACGCCGATCTCCTCGAAAAGAAGAATTTCCGCCAGATCGCCAAAAAAACGCGCAGGCCCGTTTCCGACGTCATGCGGGCGGTCGAGTTCATTAAATCCTTGGAACCCACCCCTTCCCGGGCTTTTCCGGAAGCAGAGACCCAGTACGTTGTCCCGGACATTTACGTCTACAAGGTGGGTGAAGAATACGTCATCAGCCTGAACGAGGACGGACTCCCCAAGCTCCGGGTCAATTCCTATTACAAGCAGGCCTTGGCGGGAGGGAATGGTTCTTCGGGTGGCAACGGAGCGGCCAAGGAATACATCCAGGAAAAAATGCGCAGCGCCGTCTGGCTCATCAAGTCCATTCACCAGCGGCAGCGGACGATTTACAAGGTCATGGAGACCATCTTGAAGGTGCAGCGGGAATTCTTCGATTACGGGATCGAATACCTGCGGCCCATGGTCCTGCGGGACGTGGCCCAGGCCATCGGGATGCACGAATCCACGGTGAGCCGCGTGACCTCCAACAAGTACGTTCACACCCCCCGGGGAATCTTCGCCCTCAAGTTCTTCTTCAACTCGGGCATTTCGACGACTTCGGGCGGGGCAGTTGCCTCTGAAAGTGTCAAGGACAAGATCCGCCAGCTCGTCGGCAGCGAGCCGCCTCAGAGCCCTTACACGGACCTTCAAATTGTGGAACTTCTCCGGCGCCAAGGGATTGACATATCCCGGCGCACGGTCACAAAATACCGAGAGAGCATGGGGATCGATTCCTCCTCGCGTCGCAAGCAAGCGTAGTCCGATCCGGCTTTGCCGGTAGGGACGGGAATCGCCGCTCCGGCTCCAACCCTGCGAAAGGTCCGGCCAACTCCATGCAGGTTGACGTTACCTTCCGGCACGTAAAATCCAGCAAAGCCCTCCGCGCCTACGCCGAAGAAAAGCTCGAAAAAGCGAAGAAGTATTTATCCGAGCCCATCACGGCCCACGTCGTTCTCGAAGTGGAGCGCGACCGCCACCGGGCCCGCGTCGATCTTTCGGCCCATGGCGCCACCTGCCAGGGGGAAGCCACGACCATCGACCTCTACGCGGCCATCGACGGGGTCATGGACAAGATCGAAAAGCAGCTCAAGCGCCGCAAGGATCGGAATGGCCGCCACCATGGACTGCCTCACCACGGGGCCTTGGAGCAGTTGAACGGTTCCTCCCGCCCTTCCCGGGGGAACGGCGTCTCGCGTCGCCGGACCGCGAATAACCAAGGCGACGGCCTCCAGCGGGAAGGACTCATGGGAAAGCCAATGGGCATTGAGGAGGCCCTCCTGGAGTTCCGCCAATCGAAGACCGACTTCTTCGTTTTTCGGAACGATGAGTCGAATGAAATCAACGTCCTCTACCGGCGCAAGGGCGGTGGATTCGGGCTCATCGACCCCTCCTACTGATTTCAAATGAAAAGTGGCGCGGACCGGACCCAGGGGCCGAGTTCTCATGCGAACGGCACGAGCAACGGCGGCGCTGCGCGTTCTCCCACGCTGGAAGAACTCCTGGGCGGCCGGCTGACCGTTTTGCCCGCGCTCTTGGGCACGACCAAGGAAGACATTCTTCGGGAGATCGCCGGTTCGCTCTGCTCGGGACGCCCGATCGACGCGGCGCACATTCATCAAGTGCTCAAAGACAGGGAAGGGATCGGGACGACGGCCATGTTCGAAGGCGCCGCCGTTCCCCACGGCCGCCACGCGGGGATCGAAGGGGTGATCGCGTGCCTCGCCCGCTCGCCTTCGGGAGTGGATTTCGCGGCCCGGGACGGAAAACCCACGCACGTTTTCCTGGCGCTTCTCGCTCCGGAGGAAGACCCCAAGCAGCACCTCAAGGTGCTTGCCCGCGTATCGCGCCTCTTTTCCCGCCCGGGCCTTATCCGCAAGGTGGTGGACGCGCCGGGAGCGGCGGAGATGGTGCGGATCGTTTTCGAGGGGGATACGGCGCCCTGACCCTTTTCCAGGGGGACGGGTTCACCATGGCGCTGCTCAAAGTCGAGGACTTCCTGGCCGCGGGAGAACTCTCCCTTCAAGTCCTCGTCGGCGGCGCGGGGCTCTCGCGGGCGATCAGCAGCGAAAACCTGACCAATTGCGGGCTCCACCTCACCGGATTCTTCGAGCACTTCCATCCCGAGCGCATTCATCTCCTTGGACGGGCCGAGCAGGCGTACCTGGCGAGCCTTCCGGTCTTGCAGCGGGTGGAGCGTCTTCGTTCGCTTCTGGAGAAACGGCCGGCCGCCCTCGTCGTTTCGGCGGGGGGCGAGGTGCCCAAAGACGTCGAGGCGATCGCCGCCGAACGGGGCGTGGCCCTGCTGCTCACGCCCCTCGAAGAGACGGAGTTCGTCGCGCGGGCCGCCCGCGTGCTTCAGGAATCCCTGGCTCCCACGACGACCGTCCACGGCGTCCTCATGGACGTCTTCGGGGTCGGCATCTTGATGATGGGCGAGAGCGGTATCGGGAAAAGTGAAGTGGCCCTGGACCTCATCTTGCGGGGCCACCGCTTCATCGCCGACGACGTGGTGGACGTGTCCTTGCGCCCGCCCGCGACCTTGATCGGCCGCGGCGCCGAACTCATCCAGCACCACATCGAGATCCGCGGTCTTGGAATCCTGAACGTGAAAGACCTCTTCGGCGTCGCCGCCGTGCGGGACCAGAAGAAAATCGAACTGGTCGTGGAACTCATCGCGTGGGCCAAGAGCGAAGCGGTGGACCGCACGGGACTGGATGAGAAAACCAGCGAAATTTTGGGGGTGCACATCCCCCACCTTCAAATCCCCGTTTCTCCCGGCCGCAACATCACGTCCATCGTCGAAGTCGCAGCGCGCAACCGCCTCCTGCAGATGCAGGGAATCCATTCGGCCAAGGAGTTCCAGGAAAAACTGCTCAAGGACCTCTCGGAACGGGCGGCGCCTTCCCCGGAGGGGGACGTGGAATGAACCCCATCCGGGTCGTCGTCGTCACCGGGCTTTCGGGCGCGGGCAAGACGACGGCCCTCCGGGCCTTCGAGGACCTCGGCTATTTCTGCGTGGACAACCTTCCGCCCGCGCTTCTCCCCCGTTTCGTCGAACTCTGCGGCCAGCCCCATGCCGAAGTCCGCCAGGTCTGCGTCGGCATGGACATCCGGGAAAAGCATTTCCTGGAGGATATGCTTCCGGTTCTCGAATCGGTCCGGGCGCAGGGGCATGCCGTCGAAGTCCTTTATCTGGACGCGAGCGACGATGTTCTCCTCTCGCGCTTCCGTGAAACTCGCCGCCAACATCCCTTGGGACCCGGCCGGCTCCCCCGGGAGGCGTTCGACGCCGAACGGGCGGCGCTCGCTCCCGTTCGGGCCCGGGCGGACCGGAAGCTCGATACGAGCGGCTTTGCCCCCCATGCCCTGCGGAAGTGGGTGATGGATACGTACGGCGCCGAAGGGGAGGGCAAGCAGCAGATGACGGTCTCGCTCGTATCCTTCGCCTACCGGCGGGGGCTGCCCCCCGAGGCCGATCTCATCTTCGACGTCCGTTTTATTCCCAACCCCTATTTCGTCGAGGCGCTTCGCCCCCGGGACGGCCGAGACGAGGAGGTCTACCGCTACGTCCTGGATAGCGCCCCAGCCAAAGCGTTTCTGGAACGGTGGGCGTCGCTCCTGGGGCTTCTGCTCCCAGCTTATGCGGCGGAAGGGAAGGCCTATCTTACCATTGCCTTTGGCTGTACGGGCGGCCAGCATCGCTCCGTTGCGATCTGCCGGTGGGCCGAGGGATGGCTTCGGGGGCATGGTTATCCACCCCGGGTAATTCACCGGGATTTGCCCCCGCTCCTTAAGAACACATAGACCGACGCGCATCCGGAGGTTTGAGGCACAATGGTCGGCGTTTTGATCGTCACCCACGGCCGGGTAGGCGAGATTCTGCTCGAACAGGCCCAGCTCATCGCCGGGGAACTGCACGCCATCGAAACCGTGAGTGTCCGGCCGGAGGATACGGCCGAGCAGATGCGCGAGGGGATCCGTGCGGCCACCCAGCGGCTGGATACGGGCCGCGGCGTGCTCATCCTGACGGACATGTTCGGGGGAACCCCTTCGAACGTGGCCTTGAGCTTTTTGGACAGCGACGGCCGCCTCGAAGTCCTCTCGGGCATCAACCTCCCCATGCTGCTAAAGTTGGTGACCGCCCGCAGCGAAGAGACGTCCCTTTCGGACGTGGCCGCTGAACTCAAGGCGGCCGGGCGCAAGAACATCTACCTCGCGCGCGAGATCCTGGGGGTCCCGGCGCGGATTCCCAAGGCCAAGGCCCAATGAATGAGCACGCCGCCACTATTTCCGTCGTCAACAAGCTGGGCCTTCACGCCCGGCCGGCGGGCCAGCTCGTAAAGCTCGCGCAGAGCTTTCCCAAGACCGAACTCCGAATCGCCAAGGACGGCGAGGAGATCAACGGCAAGTCCATCATGGGCGTGCTGACCCTGGCGGCTGCCCGCGGCGAACAACTCCAGGTGCGCGCCTGGGGTGACGGCGCCAAGGAACTCGTTGAGAAAATCCAGGCCCTTTTCGAAAACCGTTTTGGGGAGCCGGAGTGATTCGCATTCCCCACCATCCCCCGGCGCGGAACGCGCTGCCCCCTTCCTGAAGAGGGAGGGGGCAAAACCATCTTCACCCTCTTCCTTGTCGAGGAAGAGGGTGGCAGCGAAGCTGCCGGGAGATGGTCGTTACAACTACCCCGTATACGTCGATTGATTGCGCTGGCGGAGGTTCTTCGTGCGCTCGAAGAGGTATTTGCGCGCCGACTTCTCGGTCTGGAAGGACCGGGCCACTTCGCCGTGGACCCGGACGTAGAAGTATTCCGTAAAACCCGTGTAGGGGGATTTGACGCGCAGGCGCTCGATGACGCCGGCTTCGTTCTTTTCGAGGACTTCAATTTCCGGGTCGACTTCCGCGGGCATGGTGCTTTCCTGGTGGTTTTGAGGGGCCAAGGCCCCTTGAATTAGCCAAGGCGTCGTTAATGGCCGGGGCTTTTCCTGTCAAGGGGGAGAGGGCTCTTATTTAAGTTAAATTATGCATAATTAAATAGAAGTGAAAGTTAATTGCGCTCTATTTGCTTGACAGAACGGACCCCTTGTGCGATCATGCATTCACCTTCTTCCCACCCATTGCGAGGTTTCCAAGGCGTACGTATGCGCGCCGTCACCTGCATTTTAGTGCTTTTCCTGGGGCCCTTGGCGTGCTCCTCCAAGGCCGACCGCCTGGAGGGCGACGTTAAACGGCTCGAAGACCAGCTTTCCGCCATCCAGCGGGGACAGGCGGAGAATGCCGCCAAATTGGAAGAGGTGTCGAACACTCTTTTCATCCTTCAGGATCAGGTCGATACGAACCGGCAGTACATCAGTTCCCTTAAAAAGAACCAGGCGATGATGATCGTTCAGATGACGCCCGAGTCCATCGCCCCGGCCACCCGGGCGGAACCCACGCCGACGCCTCCGCCGCCAGCCCCCCCGGCCAAGGCCGAAGCGCCGGCCCCTCTCGCGCCCGCGAAAAAAGAGCCGCCAGCCCGTTCGGTGCCTGTTGAAATCGCCAAGGCCGAGCCGGCGCCCCCTGCGCCGCCACCTGCTCCCAAGGCGGCCGCCAAACCCGCGCCGGCCAAATCGAGCGGGGCGATCAAGAACCCCCTGGAGTTCTACAAGCAGGCCCTTGGGTACTACGACACCCAGCAGTGGGACCGCTGCATCGAGGAATTCGGCCGGTTCGCCCGGGAACTTCCGGCCCACGACTACGCCGACAATGCGATCTACTGGGAGGCCGAGTGTTATTACTCCCAGTCGAAGTACGAAGACGCCCTCAAGGCGTTCAGCCATCTTATGGAGGGATATCCGGGCGGCAACAAGGCGCCCGACGCTCTTCTCAAGATGGCCCTTTGCCACAAGAACCTTGGAAACAAGCGCCGCTCGGAGGAAGTCTACCAGCGGTTGCTTAATGAGTATCCCTTCAGCGACGCGGCTGCCAAGGCGCAGGCCCTGATCGCGAAGGGCGGATGAGGCGAAAGGGGGCGCAAGGCCCCGGGAGATACGGGTTATGACGAGGAAAACACTGGCCACGGTCCTGCTTGTGGGAACCCTCGTGTGGGGCGCTCGCAGTGCTTATGCCGAGCAAGAGGAAATTCCGCTGGAGGAGACTCCAGTAAGCGAAACGCCGGTGGAAGAAGCCCCAGCGGAAACCCCCGCCGCTGCTCCCGCCGAAGGCGCTCCTACAGGCCCGCAACTAAGCCCCGAAATGCAGGAAGTCCGCCGCCTCCAGGGCGAAGTGCCCACGGATGATTCCGGTGCGAACGTCCGTGCGCGCGTGGACATGGGGGGCAAAATGCCCCTCTCCATCATCGGGGAAGGCGCTTCCGAAGCCCCCCAGGTCTACATCGTCAAGCAGGGGGATACTCTTTGGGATATTTCCGCCCGTTTCCTGAACGACCCGTTCCTCTGGACCAAAGTCCACAGCGAAAACCCCCAGATCGTCAATCCGGACCTCATCTACCCGGGTGAACCCATCACGGTTTACCCCAAGGATTTCGACCTCTCCCAGGCCACGGTGGTCCAGCTGGTTCCCCCGCCCGAACTGGAACGCTCGGCGGCGGAAGAAGAAGCCCCCACGGCCGCCGAGATCGAAGTGGGCCAGGAAGTCGTGCCCGAAGTCGAGATCGAGCAGATCGAGGAAGTGGAACCCACGGAGCAGGAACTGGCCGACAGGGATCGCTATCTCGAAGAACTCACCAAGCGCACCGAACTCGAGGTTTTCGACGAAAAGGCCACGGAACTCATCAGCAAGAAGCGGGCGGTACTTGCGCGCCGCCAGCGCAACGTGATCGAATACCCGCGGGCCCAATCCGTCGGATGGATCGAATTCCTCGAAACTTCCGAACTCAACAACGCCGGTTATCTGTTGGGGCAGGAAGACGTGATGGCGCGCGTTCGCGCCGCTTCCGGAGATCTCATCTATATCAACCGGGGCAAGATCAACGGCGTCGCCGAAGGCGACCGCTACACGATTTTCCGGATCGGGGAGGAGGTCGTCCACCCCGAAACCGAGGAATACATCGGCCACAAGATCATCGTCGTCGGGCACCTCCAGGTCCAGAAAGTGTACGAAAGGACGTCGAGCGCCATCATTACCGAAGCTTACGAAGACATCAGCATGGGCGACGAGCGGCTCTATGGCCTCGACACCTACGACCGGATCATCCCGGAAGCCGAGGTGGACAAGAACATCCAGATCAAGGCCAATTCCCAGGAAATCAACGGTCTCATCATCGCGGCTCGAGAGAAGAAACTCAGCATATCTACCGAGGATATCGTCTACATCGACCGTGGAACCAAAGATGGCGTCGAAGTGGGAAACGTCTTTTCGATCTACCGTCCGAACCGCGATGTCGCCGACCCGGAAGTGGGCGACCGGGTCGAACTGCCCCGGTTCTACGTGGGCGAGCTCACCGTGATTCGAACGAGCGCCACGACCGCGACGTGCCTTATCACCCGCGAACGGCGGGAAGTGATCGTGGGCGATCAGGTCAGCATCACCCCCATCACGCTCGAAACCGAGGAAGTTCCCGCCGCCGGCGCCGTCACGCAGTAACTCCGGCGATCCTTTCCATGGAGAAGGCGCTCGAAGGCCTCCGGGCCGCGCTCGCGCTTAGCCGCGTGCCGGGTATCGGCGCTGTTACCTTCCAGCGCCTGTGCGGGGCCTTGGGGTCTCCCGTGGCCGTTTGGGCCGTTTCTCCCGAACGCCTGATGGAAGTCGACGGGGTAGGGACGAAGACGGCCCAGGCCATCCGCGAATTCAAGGAATGGGACGCCGTGGACCGGATCCTGGAAGAAATGTCCAGGCGCCAGATCCAGGGCCTTTATTTCGGCGGCGAGGGATATCCCTCCCTTCTTGCCCAGACCGAAGGGCCTCCGCCGGTACTTTTCATGAAAGGTGAAATTCTAGCGAAAGACGCCCGGGCGGCGGCCATCGTCGGCACCCGGGACCCGGACGCCTACGGGACGCGCGTGGCCCGGGAGACGGCTTCGGAACTGGCGGGTGCCGGGTTTACGGTCGTGAGCGGCTTCGCCCGGGGCATCGACCAGGACGCCCACGCAGCCGCCCTGGACGCGGGGGGCCGCACGATCGCGGTCCTGGGGTGCGGCCTGGACGTGGATTACCCGAAGGGAAGCGGATCGCTTCGGGAAGCCGTCGAGAAGGCCGGCGCCCTCGTCAGCGAATTTCCCGCCGGAACGCCGCCGCTCGCCGACAACTTCCGCCAGCGCAACCGCGTCATCAGCGGCCTTTCCCTGGGCGTCGTGCTCGTGCAGGGCACGGCCGAATCGGGCGCCCGGATCACGGTGAACTATGCCCTCGAACAGAACCGGCAGGTCTTTTGCGTGCCGGGCCAGATTCATTCAAGGCGTAGCGAAGCGCCACATCACTTCCTCAAGCAAGGGGCCGCTCCGCTCACGCACCCGCGGGACGTGGTGGAAGCGCTCGATCCCCGGGCGGCTTCACCAGGGCCCGCCGCGAAGGTGAAGCGGCCGGGCGGGGAAGGGGATGCCCCTGCGGATGCCGGTCTGGGAAAGGAAGAAAGAAGCGTCCTGGAAGTACTTTCCGCCCAAAGCCCCCTCCACCGGGACGACCTCCTGGCCCGGGCCGGCCTTGACGCCAGCCGGGGCGCTCCAGTATTGCTTCGCCTCGAACTCAATGGGCGGGTTCGGGTTGAGGCCGGGGGGCACTACAGCCTGGCCTAGGGAAGTCTTCCCTCCGCCCGGCAGGAAACTGGCAAGACCTCATGGCAGGATCATCGCTCGTCATCGTCGAATCGCCCACCAAGGCCAAGACGCTCAAGAAATACATGGGCCGGGGATACGAAGTCCTCGCCTCGGTGGGGCACGTCATCGATCTGCCCAAATCCAAACTCGGCGTGGACGTCGAGAAGGATTTCGAGCCCAGCTACGTCGTCATCAAGGGGAAGGCCGACGTCCTCAAGGACTTGAAGAAGGCCGCCAAGGGCGTTGAAAAAGTCCTGCTCGCCACCGACCCGGACCGCGAAGGGGAGGCCATCGCCTGGCACATCGCCGAGGCCCTCCGCACCATCAACAAGAATGTCGAGCGGGTGGAATTTCACGAAATCACGAAAAAGGCCGTCCAGGAAGCGATCAAGCATCCGCGCGCCTTGAACAAGGATCTTTTCGAGGCCCAGCAGGCCCGCCGCGTGCTCGACCGCCTCGTGGGCTACAAGCTCTCTCCGCTCCTCTGGAACAAAGTCCGCCGGGGTCTTTCGGCCGGCCGCGTCCAATCCGTCGCCCTCCGCCTGATCGTGGAACGGGAGCGCGAGATCAAGGCCTTCGTCCCCCAGGAGTACTGGAGCATCGCCACGGAACTGGAGGGGAAGGACCCGCCTCCGTTCCTGGCCAACCTCTGGCGGGTGAACGGCGAGAAAGTCGAGATCGGCAACCAGGAAGGTGCCGACAAGATCAAGAACCTCCTCGATGTTTCCACCTACAAAGTTTCCAAGGTGGAGCGCAAGGAGCGCCGCCGGAACGCCCCCGCGCCGTTTACGACGTCCCTCCTCCAGCAGGAAGGCGCCCGGAAACTCCGGTTCCCGGCCAAGAAGACCATGATGCTGGCCCAGCGCCTCTACGAGGGCCAGGAAATCGGCGAAGAGGGCCTCGTCGGCCTCATCACCTACATGCGTACCGACGCCGTGCGCCTGGCCGACGAGGCCATCGTCGCGGCGCGGGAATACATCGGCAAGCAGTACGGGAAGGACTACCTCCCCGAACAGCCCAACACCTTCAAGGCCCGCAAGGGGGCGCAGGAGGCCCACGAAGCCATCCGCCCGACCTCGACGGAACACACGCCTGAAAAGGTAAAGCCCTTCCTCGAACGGGACATGTTCCGGCTCTACCAGCTCATCTGGCAGCGCTACATCGCCTGCCAGATGACGCCCGCCGTTTACGACCAGACGAGCGTGGACGTCGAAGCTTCTCCCAAGGGTTCCCAGGAAAAAATCACCCTGCGAGCCACTGGCTCCATCCTCAAGTTCAAGGGCTTTACGGCCGTTTATACGGAAGGCCACGACGAAGGGGATTCCCTGGACGAAGGGGAGGAGGGCGACCGCCGCCTTCCGGTCCTCACCGAAGGCCAGGACGTTCAGATGCGCAAGGTGATTCCCGAGCAGCACTTCACGGCCCCGCCGCCGAGGTACACGGAAGCGAGCCTTGTGAAAGCCCTCGAAGAGCAGGGCATCGGGCGGCCTTCTACTTATGCCGCCATCCTCTCGAACATCCAGGACAAGAAATACGCCGTCAAGGAAGAAAACCGCTTCTTCTCTACGGAGATGGGCGCCCTCGTGACGGACCTGCTGGTCGAACACTTCCCGAGCGTCATGGACATCCAGTTCACGGCCAAGATGGAAGATGAACTCGACGAGATCGCGGACGGAAAGCGCCCCTGGGTGACGGCCCTCCAGGAATTCTACGGCCCGTTCCGCGACAGCCTGGACAAGGCCGCCGTCCACATGCGGGACGTGAAGGGCCAGGCCATCGAGACGGAATTCGTCTGCGAGAAGTGCGGTTCAAAGATGGTCCTCAAGTGGGGCCGCTTCGGGGAATTCCTTGCCTGCCCCAAGTATCCCGATTGCAAGAACACCATGAACATCAAGCGGAAGGAGGACGGCTCGATCACGCCCGTCCGCCCGCAAGACAGCTGGGAGCCCTACGAAGGAAGCTGCACCGCCTGCGGTTCGACCCTCACGGTCCGCCGCGCGTGGACGGGCTCCCGGTACATCGCCTGCGAGAAGTACAAGAACGGCTGCACCGTCACCCGCCCATTCCCCATCGGGATCAAGTGCCCCGAATGCAGCGGGGACATCGTCGAGCGGGCGAGCAAGCGGCGCAAGCTCTTCTACGGCTGCGGCCGGTTCCCCGATTGCAAGTACGTCGTCTGGAACAAGCCGGTGGCCAAAGCCTGTCCCTCCTGCAACCACCCGTTCCTTACCGAGAAATTCACCAAGCGGGCGGGGCATCAGCTCGTGTGCCCGAAAGAAGGCTGCGGTTATAAAGAGACCATTGCCGGCCCCGAAGAACTGGAAGAATCCGCCGAGGAAGTCTCCCAGGCGGCGGGCGCCGAGAGCTAGCTCCGGGGATTTTCCCCAAACCCAGAACGGGCCGTGCGGCCCTCTGCCTTTTAAGAAAGAAAATGCCGGACAACCAAAGCCGGATCACCGTAATCGGCGGGGGCCTCGCGGGCGCCGAGGCGGCGTGGCAACTCGCGCGACGGGGGATTCCCGTGGCGCTCTACGAGATGCGGCCCGCCCGCACGACGGGGGCCCACCGGACGGCGCTCCTCGCCGAAATCGTCTGCTCCAATTCGCTTAAATCCGACCGCCCCGGCACGGCCCAGGGGCTTTTGAAGGAAGAACTGCGGACGCTTGGCTCTCTGATTCTGTCATGCGCCGAACAGACGCGCGTCCCGGCGGGAGAGGCCCTGGCCGTGGACCGGGAGGCCTTCGCCTCGCTCGTCACCGAACGGATCGAAGGGGAGCCCCTCATTCTCCTCCTGCGGGAGGAAGTCCCCTCCCTTCCGGAAGAGGGGACCGTGATCGCCGCCACCGGGCCGCTTACGAGCGGCGCCCTGGCGGACGACCTGATCCGCATTACCGGGGAAAAGAACCTCGCCTTCTATGACGCCATCAGCCCCGTGGTGGAAGCCGATTCGCTCGATCATTCCAAACTCTACCGCGCGTCCCGGTACCAGCGGGGCGAGTCGGAAGATTATTTGAACGTTCCCCTGAGCCGGGAAGAGTACGAAGCGTTCGTCAAGGAACTCCTGGCGGCTCAGAAAGTGCCGTACGCCGAATTCGAGGACATCCGAGAATTTCCCGCGTGCCAGCCCATCGAAGAGATCGCGGACAAAGGGTTCGACGCCCTCCGGTTCGGTCCGTTCAGGCCCGTGGGTCTCGAAGACCCCAAGACGGGCGAGCGCCCCTACGCGGTCGTGCAGCTCCGCGCCGAAAACAAAGAAGGAACTCTCTACAACCTCGTCGGGTGCCAGACGAAGATGGTCTACGAGGAACAGAAGCGGATTTTCGGAATGCTTCCCGGCTTCGCGGCGGCCGAGTACGTCCGTTTGGGTTCCGTCCACCGGAACGCCTTTGTGAACGCGCCCCGCGTCCTGGCGGAAGACCTTTCGCTAAAAGCGCGGCCGGACGTCTACATCGCGGGTCAGCTCACCGGCGTCGAAGGGTACTTGGAAGCCGTGGCCATGGGGCTCGTTGTCGCGGAAAACGTCATCCGAAAGCGCGAGGGGCGTCCGCCGCTCGTCCTTCCGCCCACGACGGCCATCGGATCGCTCCAGCAGTATCTCCGGGAGGCGACCCCCGAAACGTTCCAGCCCATGAACTTCAGTTTCGGCCTTCTTTCGGCCCTGCCCGGGAAACCCCCGCGCCACCTGCGCCGCGAGCGCTACTGCGCCAGGGCAAGGCAGGACCTTGCCGAAGCCCTTGAAAGCGCTCGAAGGAATGCGGTATAACTCATTGAATGCAAAGGCATTTTCAGGATTTTTTCTCTTCTCTTTCCTCTGAAAAAGGCCTCTCTCCCAATACCTCGCGGGCTTACCGGGCGGACCTGGATCGCTTCCGGAATTTCCTTGTTTCCCGGGCGGGGAGGGAGCTCTCTCCCTCCGAATTCTGGAAACTAGGCCGCCTCGACGTGCGCGCGTACTTGGCCGAACGCCACCGGGCGGGTGTATCCAACACGACGGCGGCCCGGGAGCTAGCGGCCCTGCGGACGTTCTTCGGCTGGGCCGTGCGCCGGGGGTTTCTCAAAGCCAACCCCGCCGCTCTCGTGGCGACGCCGAGGCGCCCGGCGCACCTTCCCCGGTTCCTCACCGTCGAACAAGCAGGGACGCTTCTGGACGCCCCGGAAGTGGCGGAGGAGGGGAGTTCCCCCGAGCGGGACGCCGCCATCCTGGAACTCTTCTACGCCTCGGGACTTCGGCTCTCGGAGCTGGCGGCCCTGCGCCTCGCGGACGTGGATTTGGGCGGGCGGCTTCTCCGGGTCCGCAAAGGGAAGGGCGGGAAAGAACGGGTTGTCCCCTTCGCGGAAGGGACTGCCGCAAGGCTCTCCGAATGGCTCGGCCTTCGGGAAAGTTTTTCCCGCAAAGCCGCTCCGGGCCACGAAGAAGCCTTTTTCCTGGGGCCCCGTGGGAAAGGGCTCTCCACGCGGCAGATCTCCCGCATCGTCAAGCGCCGGGCCGTCCTGGCCGGCCTTCCTTCGGATACGAGCCCCCACGCCCTGCGCCACTCGTTTGCGACCCATCTCCTTTCCTCCGGCGCCGACCTTCGGGCGATCCAGGAGCTCCTGGGCCATGCCTCTCTTTCCACCACGCAGCTTTACACGCACGTGGACCTTGAGAGCCTCTCCCGCGTTTATGAAAAAGCCCACCCGAGCGCGCGGGGGGAATAGGCTGATTCCCGCCCGATTCGCGTATTTCAGAAAAAGGGCTAAAATAAGCGGACTATGAACGCCAAGGTCCAAAACATTGCCCGGGAGTTTGAACGGCGCCTTTCCGCCCATTACGGCAAACGCCTCGCAAAGCTCGTCCTTTACGGTTCCCAAGCCCGGGGAGACGCGGAAGAAACCTCCGACATCGACGTCCTGGTGGTGCTCAATGAGCCTTTTTCTTTCGAGACAGAACGGCTGGCGATCGGAGATATCGCCTACGATCTTTCTTTCGCGAACGGTGTTTTGATCTCTTGCGCCATTGAATCCGCGGATCGTTTCGATGACGAGACGTACAAAACCCCGTTCCTGCGAAACGTCAGGCGGGAGGGAATTGCCCTTTGACCGAGGAACAGCGGCTCATCCTCCAGAAGGCGGAGGAAAGCCTGCGCGGAGCGAAGGTCATGTTGGAGGCAGGTTTTCATGACTTCGCCGCTGGCCGGGCCTTTTACGCCATGTTCTATATCGTTGAGGCCTTCCTCGTTGGCGACAACCTGATGTTCTCCAAGCAATCGGCCGTTATCTCCGCCTTTGGAGAGCGTTTCGCCAGCAAAGGGCGGGTTCCAGCGAAATTTCACCGTTATGTGATCGATGCCCAGGAAGACCGCAATATCGGGGATTATCAATTCGATAGGCACGTGCCTGCTCAACAGGCTTCCCATCAAATTACTCGTGCCGAGGAATTCTTGAAATACGCGTTGGAAAACTTGAAATAGAATTTTGATGCGAATTTGGTATTTGTGTTGACTTTTATTGAATCGCTTGTTAATATTTAACTCTCGTTCGGTTCGCTCTTTCCGCTTCTTCGTTCACACCCGTCTTCCCCCGTTCACCCTTGTTTCTTTTCGTTTCTTTGATGCCAGGGCCTTTTGCGCCCTTGAGAGACCCATGCCTTGCCCGAAACACACGCCGCGCTCCCTTGGGGGAGAAAATCCCGAAGGAGAGGCCTATTCGCCTTCTCCGGGGGCCGAGGCGCTTGTCCGCTCACCCGAATTCCTCACCACGATCTGCGCCCACGTCCTCAAGGGCGGCTCGCCCCATATCGCCGCCCAGGCGGAGGGGATGGAGGAAGAGGACGACTATTGGTATTTCTGGTACGAGGGGAAGAAGGCCAAGAAAAAGCTTGAACAAGAACGGACGGATCTGGAAAAAATCCTCATAAAATTCGTCAAAGAGATAAACAAGGCCCTGGCCAAGGCCCGGCTCACGGCGGAGCAGACTGTTTTTCAAAAACTCCCTCAGCTTTATTTAACCGGCGGCCCGGGCCGCCCCGGGGGCGGGGAAAAGCGGGGCTGGTCGAAGGGTCCCAAGGAGGAACTGGAACTCGAGCAGAAGCGCTTTAAGCGTTTCCCCTCCTGGTCCCTGCGGTTCGGCCATCTGAATCCGGATAGTGAATACGCGAGAAGGGCGGCTCTGGAGCAAATGCCTGCCCCCCCGCCAGTGTTCTGCGCGGAGTGCAACCGGTTGGAAGAAGAAAAGATTTTCGCTTTAGTGGAGAGTTGGGAAAAAGAGGATAAAGAGAAACTTGCCTCCGAAAACGAACCCCACCCCCAACCCTTAGAGGCGAACACCGAAATTG
>JBFLVN010000027.1:0-21248 GCA_040758475.1 Bdellovibrionota bacterium | reverse complement strand
CAAGAAGGCGGGCTCATCCGGCAATTAAACCGCGGCGCCCAAGAGGCGAAGGGGGATATCCTTTTCTTTCTTCCCGCCGATTCCCGGTTGCTTGAAAATCTATTCCAGCCGATCGAGCGTGCGCTCCAGGAGCCTGGGAGCGCGGGCGGAGGATTTACGCTCGATTACGGAGAGGAACTTCGGTGGAAAATTCTCTCGGCGGGGGCGAATTTTCGGGGAAGGCGCCTTGGGCTTCCCATGGGGGACCAGGGGATCTTTCTGCGGCGGGAAGACTTCGAGCGCCTCGGAGGCTTTCGGGAAGGGCCTCTTCTTCCCGATCTCGATCTGATGAAACGGCTCTCCCACTACGGGAAAATAACCGTCCTGCCCGAACGCCTGGGGACGAGCCCCCGGCGCTACGAGCAGAACGGGTTATTTAGAAACTGGGTCTTGAATCAGGCGCTTTTTATCACCCACCAGGCCTTTCCGGAAAAAGCCCCGGCGTGGGCGATTGCCGCCCTTGGGCGGCTCCGGCGCCGTTAGGCCTTGCGGCCCGTGACTCGGATGCTCGCCACTTTGGCCGCGAAGCGGTTCGCGATCTCGTCGACGAAGGCGGTGTTCTTGCCTAGCTCTGGCACCGGTGATTCGGCCGATGCGAGGAACGACCGGATGAAGTCGGCGCCATAGGGCGTTTTCTCGACGATCGCGACGTCTTCGAGGCCGGCCGCCCGAAGGCCCGCCAGGTATTCCTTTTCGCTCACTGCTCCGGCGACGCAGGCGCCGTAGAGGGCCACGTTGCTCCGGAGCGCTTCGGGGAAATCCTCCACCACGATGTCGGAAATGGAGAAGTGTCCGCCGGATTTGAGGACCCGGGCGATTTCGGAAAAAACCTTGGGCTTTTCGGGGGAAAGATTGATGACGCAGTTGGAAATCACCCAATCCACGGTGCCGTTCTCGACGGGGAGGTTTTCGATAATCCCCTTGCGGACCTCGGCGTTCGCGGCGCCCGCGGCAGTGATGTTCTTGCGGGCGGCGGCGATCATCTCATCCGTCATGTCCACGCCGATGGCGCGGCCCTTGGGGCCGACTTTCTTGGCGGCCAGGAGAAGGTCCATCCCGGCGCCCGAACCCAAGTCGAGGACGGTCTGCCCCTCCTGGACCTGGTTGAAGGCCAGGGGATTTCCGCAGCCAAAGGAACTCGTAGCGGCTTCCACGGGGATCGTGGCGATTTCGCCGGGGCTATAGCCCAGCACGGCCGTCGAGCCGCAGGTGGAGCCGGCTTGCGAGGGGCCGCAGCAGCCCCCGGTTTTGGGCGTGGTGATCGCCCGGGCGTAGGTTTCAGAGACCTGGGATCGTACGGAATCAGCATTGCTCATGACTTGGAGCCCTCCTTTGCGGGTCCTTGGCTTCGCCGCTTTCCAGGCGAAGGGAGACAACAAGCGTCCAGGGCGTCGGCGATCTGGCGGAGCGCCGACGCGAGTTCCGAGCAGCAGGCCCGGTAATAAACTTCCCGGCCCTGCTTTTCGGCCGAGACGGCGCCCGCCTCTCGAAGCTGGGCGAGGTGCCGGGAGACCACCGAAATGTCCGTGGGGCAGCAGGAAGCGACTTCACTCACGGTCGTGGCCTCTCCGCCTTGGGCGGCGAGGCGCGCGAGGATGGCGAGCCGGGCGGGGTCCGAGAGGGCTTTAAAGAGCTTAGGGGAGAGGGTTTCCCCCAGGGCCGGGCCGCAACAGGCGGAGGCTTCTATTTTGCCGGGCGCCTTCTTTTCCGGTTTTTTGCTCATTTGCGTCATAATGCAAATATAATCGCCACATCCTTTTCGTCAAGGACGAAAGGGGATTTTTGTGGAATACTTCTCCCCAGCGGTAAGGGCAGCGTGGAATGACCGCCGCTTACTTCACTGAACAACCGTTCATTGACTTGCGAATCGCCGGGTCCTTAGACTGCATCCAATAGGGGTTGAGCAAGGAGCGCGAATGTTTTCCTCCATCGACAACGTCATCGAGAAATTAAGCAAGCAGAAATACATCGCCGACCGGCGGATCGGGACGCTCGTCTATCTGGCCGACAAGCTCGGCAAGCCTATCCTGGTGGAAGGCCCGGCAGGCGTCGGCAAGACGGACTTGGCCAAGATGATCGCCCAGGCCTCGGGCCGCGAGCTCATCCGCCTTCAGTGCTACGAAGGTTTGGACGAAGCCAAGGCTCTTTACGAGTGGGAATACTCCAAGCAGCTCCTCTATACCCAGATTCTCAAGGACAAGATCGGGGAAGTGATGACCGGGGCGAAGACCCTCGATGAAGCGGTAAACCGTATCTACAAGCAAGACGATGTGTTCTTCAGTGAAAAGTTCCTCCTGCCCCGGCCCCTCCTCAAGGCCATCGAATCGAAGGAACCCACCGTTCTTCTGATCGACGAAATCGACAAGGCCGATTCGGAGTTCGAAGCGTTTCTTCTCGAAGTCCTCTCCGATTTCCAGGTTTCCGTGCCGGAAATCGGGACGATCAAGGCCAAGCACACACCCTTCGTGGTGCTCACGTCCAACAACGCCCGGGAGCTCTCCGACGCCATCAAGCGCCGGTGCCTCCACCTCTACATCGATTTCCCCGATCTCTCGCGGGAACTCGAGATCGTTCGCCTCAAGGTTCCGGAAGCCGGAGAGAAGCTCCTCAAGGAACTAGTCGAATTCGTGCAGGAAATTCGCAAGAAAGATTTGAAGAAGACCCCGTCCATCTCCGAGACCCTCGATTGGGCCCGGGCCCTTACGCTTCTGAACGCCAAGGGCCTTGGGGAAGAGCAGGTGCAGGCGACCCTCAACACGATCCTCAAATACGAGGGAGACATCCAGAAGGCCCAGCGCGAACTCGAGCATTTCGTCGCCAAGAAGCGGGCCGAGCAGGCGGGGATCGTGGTGCCGGAACAGGAAAAGAAAGATTTCCTGAACTGACGGAAGTTCCATGGACGACAAGATCCTCGAATTCGTCGGCATCCTCCGGAAAAACGGCATCCGTGTATCGGCGGCCGAGTCCATCGATGCTCTCCAGGTTTTAGAAGAAATCGCCCTCGAAGAGCGCGGCGTCGTGAAAGACGCCCTCCGGGGCGCCCTCGTAAAGCGCCGCATCGACGTGCGTCCCTTCGACGAACTCTTCGATCTCTATTTCTCGCAACTCGGGGAAGTCCTGGGCGATCCCACGGAAGACCTGGCCAACCGGCTTCTGAAGGGTGGAACCCCCGAGCTCGAGAATCTCTCCAAGCTCCTTCAAGGGACCATTTCCGAACTGGAAGGGGAACTCTCCGAACTCACGGATGCTTTGCTGCGTGGCGATCGCTCCAAGATCGAGCAGATGATCCGGGAGGCTTCCGAGGAAGCCAACATCGGGGAAGTGCAGAACGTCCTCCAGCTCGGGCGCGTGGCCAACCGTATCCGGCAGGCTTTGAACCTGGACGGCGTGGAGGTTGAGCTTAATAAGCTCAAAGAGCGCCTCAAAGGGAAGGGGATGCCCGAGGACAAGCTCGAAGAAATCTTCCGCCACCTGGAAGCGCGTTTGGAGCGCCTGCGGGAAGCGGTGCGAGAATTCGTCCAGCGGCAGCTGGAACTCCACCACTACGAAGATCTGAACAAGATGCGGGACTCGCACCTTTTGAACCGCCCGCTCTACCAGCTCTCCGCCGAGGACGTGCAGCGGATGAAGGATGTGGTGCAGCGCCTGGCTGAGCGCCTCAAAAGCCTCATCCAGATCAAGCGCAAGCATTTGAAGCGCGGCAAGTTCGACGTCAAAAAGACCATCCGCAAGAACATGCAGCACGGGGGCGTCCCCTTCGAACTCGTATTCAACGACCGGGTGATCGACAAGCCGGACATCGTGGTCCTGTGCGATATTTCGGACTCCGTGCGGAACGTTTCCCGCTTCTTCCTTCAGTTCGTCTTCAGCCTTCAGGAGCTCTTCAACCGGGTCCGGAGCTTCGTCTTTGTGGCGGAACTAGGCGAAGCGACGAGGCTCTTCCAGGAATTCGAGATCACCCAGGCCATCGAGAAATCCCTCTGGGGCGACGTGGTGAACACCTACGCCCATTCGAACTACGGCCTCGCCTTCGAGATGTTCCACCGGGACCACTTCTCGGCCATCCGGTCGGAAAAGACCCACGTCATCGTGATCGGCGACGGCCGGAACAATTACAACAAAGCGAACGAGTGGGTCCTGCGGGAAATCCAGAACAAGGCCAAAAGCGTCGTATGGCTCAATCCCGAATCCCGCTCCTCCTGGGGTTATGGCGATTCGGAGATGCTCAAGTACCTTCCCTACGTGGACAAAACCTACCACTGCGGGAGCCTCGAAGACCTCTCCCACGTCATTGACGAATTGATTACGGAATAAGCCTACTTCTTCGGCGGATTTCCCGCCCCTTCTCCGTCCCCGAATATCTTCGCCACCGGACAGGCGACGATGGGCAGGGCTTCCGCGAATTTGAACGTCTCTTCGTGCTTGACGCCATGGCACTTGATGCAAGTGACGGGGTTGACCTTGCGAGGGGGTTTCACTTCGCGGGGCGTCCGCACGTGCGTAGCCGCCGGGCCGTGGCAGGATTCGCACTGGACGTTGCGGAAGAGGAGGGGTGCGTAGGCTCCCTGGAAGCCCCCGTCGTTCAAGTATCCCGTCGTGTGGCAGGAGAGGCACTCCTGGTCCGATGTCTGGTGGGTTTTGGCCAGCGTATCGAAAGCGTGGGCGTGCCGGGTATTTAGCCAATTGTCGTACTGGGGGAGATGGCAGGTCCGGCAGCTTTCGGCCCCCGCGAAGCGGCCCTCCTCCCGGGTGTAGAGATCGCGGCTCTCTCCGTAGAGGAGTGTCGCGGCCTGCTCCTGCTGGCGGCGGAAATGATCGACGAGGAGGTGGACGCCGCTGTCCTGGGGTGTTTCTTCCGACACATCGATGAAGCGGATTTCAAAGGGAATCTTCGAGGACATTTCTTCGAGCCGGACCCGGTAATCCCGGGCCTTGGCTTCCTGGACGGCGGCGGCTTTTTCATTGCCGTTCTTCCGGGCCTCGGCGGCCTTCTCCCCCGCTAATTCGGCTTCGATGCGCGCCGCGCGCTCTTCGTCCTCGCGGACGTAGCCTTTCTTCCCTCCGTCCAGGAGGAAGGAAAGAAATCCGACGCTCTCACCCCGGCCGGAGGTGGCGGCGAGGATGGCGTTTCCCTCCGCCCGCGCGTGCCCTCCCGCATGATCCGGAAAACCGGCGAGGATATCCACGCCGTCCATCCGGGCGATTTTGATTCTTTCTTGGACTGCCCCCCGGTATAAGACGACGACTTTATCCGACTTGGCCCTCAGTTCCGGGAGGATCGCGGCCACGCTCTCGGCCGCCGGGCGGATTTGGATCCCTTCCGGGATTTGCACGCCGTCACCCGCGTCGCTCGTCGCCGTAATTCCCAGGCGGATTCCGCCCGTCTCCACGACCGCCCAGGGCTGGAATAAAGGAGAACCCGTCTTCGCGTCGTAGAGATTGGCGCTCAGGACAGGGAACTTGGCGTCTGCAAGAATACTTCGGAGAACTTCCCACCCGCCCGCCAGATCGTTCCCTCCCACGGAGTAAGCGGCAAGCTTCATCTCTCCGAGGGCCTGGACGATGAGTTTGGCTTTCTGGGTCTTCTGGTCTTTTTCCAGGTCCGTGAGTTCGTTCGTGGCGAAGAGCGTATTGCCGTAATCCACGTAAAGAAGTTCCGGATAATCCTGGCGGAGCTTGGAGAGGACCGTCGCCCGGCGGGCGAGACCCCCGCGTTGCCGGTCCACGCACCCGCAGGGGTCGATCGTCCCAAGGCCGTTTCCCGTGAAAGCGAGGGCGAGGCGCCTTGGGCCCGCGGGGGCGGATGGTGGAGGCGGTGCCTGCGTACAAGCGGATAGAAGGACCGCGAGGACGGAGAAGAAAAGGGCCGTTCGCATGGCCGGGAGTTTAGACGATCCCTGGAAAAACGGGTGTGATTTAATCCTGGAAGTATTTCCGGGCCGTGGGGGAAACGGGGAAATCCTGGACGTGGGCCGAGATTTCTTCCTGCCGGGGAGGCGGCGCCGAGAGAATGCGGGCGGCGCCCATCGCCAAGGGCAGGATGAAAACCAGGGTGCTCGCGGTGGCTAGGGTGTAATCCCCCACGTAGAGGGTCACGGCCAGCATGTAGAGGACCACTCCCAGGTAGACGGCGCTTCCTGCCAGGGCCCCGAAAGGGGTGTGGCGGCAGCCGCTTTCATCCCCCTTGGCGGGGGGAAAGAGCCGGGCTTCCGCGAAGGCATAGAGAACGAGCGTTACGAACCCCACGAAGTACCATCCGAGGTAATTGGAAATTGGAACGCCGAAGTGGGCGCCGCCGTTCGGGTAGTAATAGATGTTTCCCAAAAACCACTTGTCCCCCTGGAGGGTGATGGGGTCGATGGCCGTATCCAATACCGCCATGAAGAGGGCCGCCGTGAGCAGCACGGCGGGGGAGCGCCGGAGCTTCTTCGTTTCGAGCACTTGAAGATCACGGGGGGCCTTGTAGAGCGGCCCGTAGAGGAAGAGGGCGACCGTGTAGGAGAAATACGTGAGGAACGGGAAGGAGAGGGAATCCCAGTAGGGAACGCCAAAGACAGTCAGCTCTCCCTCGAATCCTTCGGGCCGGTAGTAGTAGAGGCCGAAGGGAAATCCGTTGCGGATGGAACTGGCCTCGCAAACCAGGGCCGTGAGATAACCGATTCCCGTGAAAAGAAGCGCCCGGCGCCATCCGAGGTGCCGGATCGAAAGGAAAAGGTGGACGGCCAGGAAGAGGAAAACGTAAGGCCGCTTGATCACCCCGTTAAGAAGGCCGGTGAGTATATCCATGTTCCTCGAACCACTTGGCCGCCCGTTCCAGCGCCTCGCGGGCGGGACGGGCTGAAAGGCCCAGTTCCTTCCTGGCTTTTTCGGAGGAAAACCACATCTTCTTTTTCGCCATCTTGACCGAGGCGACGTTGAGGCGCAGGTCCTGGGGCCAGCCCGTCAGCCGCGCGAACCCTTCGGCCACGTAGGCCATCCCGAGCACCGGAGCGTAGGGGAGCCTCCACCTCGGCGCGGGCTTGCCGGTGATTTCCGAGAGGAGCTTTAGAATTCCTTCCAGGGTCAGGTTTTCTCCGCCGAGGATGTATTTCTCGCCAAGGCGGCCCTTCTCGGCCGCGAGCACGTGGCCCCGGGCGCAATCCTCCACGTCGATCACGTTCAGGCCCGTATCCACGTAGGCGGGCATGTCGCCTTTCAGGAAATCGAGTACGAGCCGCCCTGTGGGGGTGGGCTTTACGTCCCACGGGCCGATGGGGGCGGTGGGGTTCACGATCACCACGGGGATTTTCTCTTCCCGGAAAAGTCTTAGCGCTTCCTGTTCGGCCAGGAACTTGGAATGCTTGTAGGGGCCCACCATGTCGCTTTCGGAGACAGGGGTTTCTTCCGTCCCGGGCGTTCCGTCGCCTTTGTTGCCAAGAGCGCCCACGGTCGAGGTGTAGACGATGCGGGAGGCACCCGCCTGGGCGGCGGCTTTCAAGACGTTCGCCGTCCCCTGGACGTTCGCCTCGTACATCTTTTTTTTATCGCGGACGAAGAGCTGGTAGGCGGCGGCGCAGTGGTAGGCTTCGCCGCATCCCTTGGCCGCTTTCTCGCAGCTTCCCGCGTCGGCCACGTCCCCTTCCACGATTTCGAGGGGGAGTCCTTCGATCCCGCGCCGGTCGGAGGTTTTCCGAAGCAAGACGCGGACCTCCCGGCCTTCTGCGAGCAGGACGCGGCAGAGGTTTCCCCCCAGGAAGCCGCTTGCGCCGGTGACCAGGGCTTTCATGGACCCGGATTAAAGCAAACCCGAATAGACGCGCCGGAAGTCTCCGGCCACGTCGGCCCAGGTGCGGGCGCGGGCGAGCGGAGCGGCCTCTTCCTGGGCGGCTTTGGAGGCGTCCTTGTCGTCGGCCAGGTCGGCGAGGGTCTGGGCCAGCTCCTCTTCATCGGCGCCGCCGACGCGGATGCAATGGGGCTGGAGATCGGCGGGAAGGGTCTGGGCCTGGGTCGTCACGACCGGCGTTCCGCAGGCAAGCGCCTCGAGGGCCGCGAGGCCGAAACCTTCTTCGTAGCTCGGGAGGACGAGGGCCGTCGCCCCCGAGAGGAGGGCGGGGAGGTATTCTTCCGCCACGGCCCCCAGGCGTTTTACCCGGTCGCGCACGCGGGTGAACTCGACGGCCTGGTCGAACTGCTCCGTGCGCCAGCCGCGGGGACCGGCGAGCACCAAATCGAAATCCTTGGGGAGTTCCCGGCACGCGAGTTCGAAGGAATGAAGGAGGAACGTGAGGTTCTTCCGGGGCTCGATGGTCCCGAGGTGAAGAAAGTAGGGGCGTTGCATCCGCAAGCGGTCCTTCACGTGTTCGATCTCCCCTACGCCGCGGCGCCGGAAAGCCGGATCGACAGCCCAGGGAATAACGCTCACGCGTTCTTCGCGCCAACCGGAATAGAGGAGCCAGCCGCGCTTTACGGGTTCGGAGGGGACGATCACGTGGACGGCTTTCTTGGCGATGTGTTCGAGGCGCCGGCGTTGCCAGTTGACGCTCTCGGGCGCGCACCATTCCGGGTAGCGCAGGGCTACGACGTCGTGGACGATGGCGATCTCCCTCGTCCGGCGGACGGGGTAGGGGATGTACTCGGAGACGTGGTAGAGGGCGGCCCCTCCGAGGAAGGAATCGATGGCGGGCGTTCCGGCCCTGGCCCACAAAGACACGGATTGTTCAAGGGATGGGCGGAAGAGTTTCCGAAGCGGCGCGGCTACGGGCGCCCGGTGCCCGCCGCTCGCGTAGCGGCGGGGGAGGAACGGGAAAAATCCGATCCGCGGGCGTTCTTCCGCATGGACGCTGAGCGCCATGGCCGTTTCCGCGAGAACACGCCGGACTCCGGCGCCCGCCAGGACGAGGGCCGTCGTATCGATGCAGACATCCCATTGAGCCGCCATGCGCCTAGCCCCCTTGGCCTTCAAAAGGCCGCCCAGTCTTAAGCCGCCCGGTGCAGCGCGGCAAGGGTTTTTTTCGCCGATTCCTCCCAGGAGAAGGCGGCGGCCCGGCGGGGCCCTTCGCTGGCGAGGCGCGCCCGGAGGGGTTCATCCGAGGCGATCCGGAGAATCTTCGCGGCCAGTTCTTCCTCGCTAAAGGAGTCAGCCAGAAGGGCGGTACTCCCAACGACTTCCCGCACGGCCGCGCAAGGGGTCGAAAGGAGCGGCGCCCCACAGGCAAGGGCTTCCAAGGCGGCGAGGCCAAAACCTTCGAAGGCGGAAGATAGAAGGACGGCCCGCGAGCCCCGGTAGAGGGCGGGCATGGTCTTTGTTCCGGTCCATCCGAGGGGCCGGACGTTTTTTTCAACGCCCGCTTTTTTTGACCACTCCAGAAAAACCTTCGGATCGCCGGGGCCCGTCCAGGCCAGGAGCGGGAAATCCTTCCTGTTTTGCCGGGCCTTGGCGTACGCCCGAAGCAGGAGGGGGAGGTTCTTGTGGGGAAGGAGCGAGGCGACCGAAAGAAAATAATTCCCGGCGGCAAGGCTGTGGCGGGAGAGAAATGCAAGATCACCTTCGTTTGATGACGGGGAAAACCCTTCGCCCGCCGCGTGGGGGACGATCTCGATTTTTTCTCCGGGGGCGGCGTATTCGCGAACGAGATCGTCCCGCGCGCTATTCGATGGAACGATGATCCGCCGCGCCCGCTTCACGGTGAGACGCACGTGGGCTTCGACGGCGAGGCGTTCGATGAATCCGAAGTTTTTGGGAAATGCCCGGGAAAGACAGTCGTGAATCGTCGTCACTTGGGGAACGAAAGTTGGTAAAATGAAAGTGGCGCCGGGGTTCCAGCAGAGGGAAACATTTTCGCGTTCGAGAAGGCGAGGGAGCCAGGCCTGTTCGATGAGGGACCGCCGTACCCGGTGCTCTCCCTGGACGGGGGCAACGATCCGGCGGATGGATGAATTTTCGGGCCAGTCCGCGGCTTCCTTGGAAACGGCGAGCAGCCACTCGATTTCCGGGTCCAAGCCGCCAAGACGCTGAAGGAGTTCGAGGAGGTAGCGTTCGGTCCCGCCCACCCGGCCCGGGCGGAGGAACAGGGCGTTGACGGCGATCTTCATTCGCCCGCCGTCTTTTAAGGCTGCGCCTGGATGGCCGGCTCGAAGAAAGCGCCGGAAGGCGTCGGGTCGATGGGATCTCCGTCGCCGCTTTTCAGCTGGAGATAGGTCGGCCCGTCGCTGTCGATGGCGATTCGCAGCAACTGGTTACCCGCAAGGACGATGGCTTCCGAGCCATCGGACAGGATCGCCAGTGTATTTTCCAAGTCTTTGCCAGAGAAGGGAAGAGCGGCCGTAACTGCCGTATTGGCCGGAGTATTCCAGTCGATGGTCACGAGCAGGAGAGTCCCGCCGGTATCGGCCTCGTTAGAGGATTCGACCGCCAAGGCCAGCGTGCTGCTTCCCGGCAGGAGGTGGACGGCGACGAGGCCGTTTACGGGATCGCCGTTTGTAAGCGCCACGTTCACCGCTGCAAAATCGGCGGTCGTGCAATTGGAGGGACAGCTGGAGAAATTGAGGATCGTCAGGTCCGGAAGGCTCCCATCTCCTGGCACCGCCGAGCTGGCGGCCACGATGGCGTATTTGCCGTCCGGCCGGATCGCCGCGTCGATGGGAAGCGGCGCCAGAAGAAGCCCCGCTTCGGTTGAAGGCGAAATGGGTGGATCGGGGACGACGGAGAGGCCCGTGGCCAGGTCGAAGACGAGGGCATCGCCGGGGAGCGGAGGGCTTGCCAGGATGTTCTGGTTCCACCGCAGCACGAGCGCCCAATCTCCCTGAGGCTCAGCTGAGTCAGGGAAGAGAATGACCCTCGCGGGGATTTTGCCCGACGCGGCCCACCCTGGAATGGGGATTTGCGCCCCGAAGGAGCCGATCAGGCCGGCCGAGTCCACCGGCGCCGTTTCCAGGGCCGCGGCTCCCGAAGCACTGGAAAGAAGGGCGAGCAGTTGCCGGTCCAGGCGGGTGTCGAAGTCGTTTCCGGTGGTGCGCAAGATGGTTTGTTCGATGGCACCACCCGAGGAAGAAAAAACGTAATTGATGAGATTAATGCCGCCCGGTGTCGTGTCGCGGAAAAAGATGCGGTTGCCGCTGTAGAAACGCACGGCCGTGGGGACGTCGTCGTTGGGGAATTCGGTGATGGCCTGCGCCGTTGGCGGGACGGCGTCGAGGTTGAAGAGGATGGGATCGTTGTCCTGGACGAGGGCCACGAGCTGGTTTCCGGCCTTCACTTCGTCGCAGTCCGTCTGGGTTCCCGCGTTCCCCGCTTCGTCGACCAATTGGGTCCGGAGGTAGTTCCCCACCGTCGCCGTGATTGTCGCCGTCACGGGATCGGCTTCATCGAGGAATACGCCCGTTTGGGTGGACAGATCGGTCGTGCAGGTTGCGTCGGAATAGCGGTGGACGACCGCCGCCACTTCGTTGAGTCCCGCCGGGTCTTTGAGGTTCGAGACCGTGACCGTCACTGGCCCCGTCGATCCGCCCTGGGGGGAGCTGACGCTCGCGCTGACCGCCGTCGTGGGGGCGCGCGTGTCGTGCTGGACTTCGAGTTCCAGATCTTCCTGCTCGTCGGCGTCGATGGCCCGGATGGTGAAGGTATTGGCGTTGAACGGGATCGTGCCGTTGGCCGTGAGGGCGATTCCCGTAAAGGAGAAGGCGCCGGTCACGGGATCGGGCGTCGCCGTATCGATGGCTCCACCGGAGGGAGGGAACTCGTCGTGCAGTTCGACGCTCGTGGCGTTCGGGCTCGTACGGCCGGAAAGGGTGATGCTCGTCGCGTTCGTGGGGCGGGTCGTCACCAGCGTGGTGGTCGCAAACAAAAGGGCTTCGCCGTCGTGGCCGCCGCCCGCGTTTACGATCTGTTCGACGAGGGGCTTGAGAAGATCGTTGGCATCCGTCTGGTGGATGACCACGACCTGCACGAGATTGCTTTCGTTGGTCACGGCGTCGAAGGAGGATAGATAAAGATTGCTGATTGCGTTTTCCGCCGCCGAGGGAAGCTGGGCCGTGAGAAGGAAATTCACCGGGTCCGTCGCCGGTACGGGGACGGGCTGGGAAGCGCTTTCAGCCGGAGTCCCGTCGTCGTAGATGCGGAGCGAGAGGGTTTCGCCCCTCGTGGGATCGGGGTTGGCGGGATCGTCGGTCACGTCCACGTCGAAGTCGACGGCCTGGCAATTGGAAGCGAAGGTGCCGGTGAGCCGCAGGATCGCGGGCGGTCCCGCCGTCAACGTGCTGCTGCAAGTGCCCTGGCCTGCCGCATCCTGGATCTCGGGGCCGAGAGGCGGGGCCGGGTCCACGATGAGTTCCATGCCGGGACTCACGGTCGCCTCGTTGCCCACGGAATCCGTGGCGAAGAATTCGACCTGATCCACGATTCCCGCCAGGGAGTTCACCTTGGGATTGTCATTTCCCGATGCGGGAAAGACATCGTTCGCATCGTCCGAAGTCGTCGTGCTGAAAAGGCCCGTGGGACGGATTTGCAGCGTCGATTCTTTTTCCAGGTTGCCGGAAATCGTCACGCTGGCGATCGAAGCACGGAAGCCAGGAGGGGAGGCCGAATACCGCAAGCACGTCTGGCTCCGGCTGGGGTTTGCGCCGTCCAGGCATTCGCCGTTGTCATCGAACGCTTGGGTGGCTTCGGGGAGGGGATTTACTTCTGTGTCGGGGAAAACCGCGAAAGTGGCCGACGTCTGCGTGTTTCCGGGCTGGTCCACGTCGCTCACCCGTACTTGGAGATCGGTCTGGACGTTGGCCGTGAGAGTAAAAGGGATGGCAAAGGAACCCGATGCCGTCACCGAATCGATCAGCGTGCCGGGGAACGACGAGGTGACGTCCAGGAGTTCGATGAGAGAGGAAGGCTCTCCGGAAACCTGGCCGGAGAGGAGAAAACTCGTTGTGTTCACCCGGGTGTACGGGATCGCCCCGGCGGCGAGGGCGGGTGAGAAAGAGAACGAGATGCCCGGCGGATTGCTGTCGTGCACGACGACGAGGGAGGGAGTGACGGATGGCGAGACGTTCCCCGCGGCATCCAGGGACCGGGCGGAAAGGGAATTGGAAACGTTTTCCTGGAGATCGACGGAGATCGTCTGAGGTGAGGCGCCCGCATTGACGGTGACCGCCGAGGAACCACCCGTTACTTGAAGCCGCTGGATTCCCATATCCGAAGCTGTCCCAGGGAATTCCACTTCCACGTTCACGGAAGGGTTTGACGTGGGGCTCGTTTCGCCCGCTGCCAGATCGATAGCCGAAGGGGCTGGGGGTGGGGTGCTGTCGTAGACGAAGGTGAAAGTGCCCATGGCGCTGTTGCCGGCGAGGTCGTAGAAGGTGAGGGTGATCGTGTAGGTCTCTTCCGCCTCGGGGGGCGCGGCGCCGGGGATTTCGATCAATTCGTCGTTTAGAGCCGTGATTCCCGGAAGGAGAATCGGGAGCAGCTCCCCGGGAAGGCCGCCGCCATCGTCGGCGTCGATGGTTAGCAGGACGATCGAATTGCCCAAATTTCCGGAAAGGGTGAAATCCGGCTGTTGCCGGTAGACGGGGTTCCCGAAGCCAAGGCCGCTCACGGTGAGGGCGGCGGGGAAAGTAAGGCTCGTCGTGGGCCCCGCCGCGGTTCCGAAATTGGACGTAAAGACGGCGGGAAGCTCTCCGCCGCTGGCGGCCAGCGTCCCCTCGGCGATCTGGATGCGGTAGAAGCGGGTTCCAGGCGGTGCGTCCAGGTTCATTTCGAGATCGGCGTCCGGGTCGAAAACCGCCCAGGTGCCATCGGAGGCGCCGTCCCAATCGGTCCGGCGGGTGACGGCCACCGGGGTTTCGCTGGGCGCCGCGGCCGTATCCACGAGCAGGAGCTGGAAGCCGTCTTCCAGGCTGGCCAAATCCACCGGCTGGTTGAAGCCGACGATGATGAGCGTGTTGGTAGGGGCTTCCGACAAGTCGGCGGGCGCGAAGGCCGTGATCGATAACGGCGCGGGGGGCGTGATACTGGTGCCCGCGCCGCCCCCGCAGGCGGAAAAAAGCACGAGCCACGCGGCCGCGAAGAGATACCGTCCAAGGGAGCGAAGAGGGAAAGTAGGCATCGATTCAGGGACCATCGTCCGGCCACCGCCCGCCCGGGGCACGGGCGCCGTCGCACGCGCCACGGAGCCGGAATTCCTTATGAAGAGTCAGACCAAAGTATACGGAGGGCGGCTTGCCGCTGTCCAGGGGAATTCGGTAGTCTTTGCAAGCGTTTACGCTCTCTTCCCCGGTGAGGCGCATCACTTCGCGTCTGGTCTCCCGCCCGGCCAGGTGGCACACTCCCTGGACTCCATGGACGATACTTCTCCACGGCAAACTTCTCCCGGCGCCTTCGACCACATCGAGGCGCTCTCCAGGCGCCGGCGCTGGTTCTGGCTCAACGTGGCGGGAGCCGCCGCGCTGCTGGCCGCCGGGGGTTTTCTCTTCTGGCGTTACTACTGGAACCCGGCCCTGCGCCCCATCGACGGGGCGGAACTCGGGCGCCAGCTCGATGAGGCGTATTACTACCCCCAGCACGCGGGCCTTCGGGAAGTCCGGGCAACTTTCCACTGCGAGTTTCTTACCGCCATCCTCCAGCATTGGATGGTGCAGAACGGCATTCCCGAAGAGGAAGCGGCCAAGGGCCACGTCGAAGTGGAGTACCTCTGGCGGGAGGGGGTCGGCATTCAGGTGGACCTTCCTGGCTGGCCCGAAAACATCCAGACCCTCGAGCGCAAGCGGTACATCAAGGTCGTCCGCGACCTGGTGGAACTGATCGTTCCGCCCACCCAGGAGGCTTTCCTGTCTTTTTACGAGGTCTGGTACCGCAAACTTCCCGACGGATACGAGATCGTGGGGCGCGGCAACGGCGAGGCTCCCTTGGACGGCTTCCGGAAGTTCGTTTCCGAGGACGCTTCGGAGGCCGTCATCGAAGGCGTGGGCCCGAACGCCAAGTTCACGACGGCGACGAAATTCACCAGTATCGGCGGCCGGCGCGTCGTCGAACAGCAGAAATTCACCGTCGCCGTGGAGACGGTGACGCTTCGTTACACGGTGACGCCCGTTTACAACGAATTCCAAGGGATTCTCCTTCCGGAACGCATCACGCTCGTCTACGAGGACGCCCAGGCGGCTCCCGTCGCCGAACCCATGGACATGGTCGCCGCGACGATGGAGGTCATCCGGTGAACGCCCGTTTTTCCCGGGCGGCTTTGGGGCTTCTCGTCCTGCTCGGCGCCCCCGCGTGCGATCGCAAGGACGAGAGCCTCGAATACCTGATCCGCGACCAGCAAACGCTCGTCTACGAAGGGCTCTCCTTGCGCGGCGTCCGGGGCGCGGTCCTTCAGGAAATGGGACGCTTCCCCCGCCACCAACTCTTGCCGCCGGAGCAGCGGCAAAGCGGGTACCAGGACGTGCCCTTGGAAGCGGAAGACGGCACTTTCATCTGGGCGCCTTCAGCCTTGGGCCTTGCGCTCACCGCCCTGGACCCCAAATCGGGCGAGCGGGCGCTGGTCGTGGGCGCCCAGGACGGCTGGGCCGCCGGGGTGCTCGCGGGGATCGGGCTCGACGTGATCGTCTTCGAGCCCACGGGCCGCAGCGTGGAAACCGTCGAGCGGGCCCTTCAGGGAGCGCAGTACGAACCGGGAGGCCCCGCCGGTTCTCCTTTCGACCCCAAGAAAATCCACTTCGCCCGTTCGGAAGGGGAGGCGCTCTCCGCTGGTCCCTTCCACCGGATTCTCGTCCTGGGCGCCGTCGAGCGGGTTCCCCAGAATTGGCTGGAAGCCCTCTCCCCCAAGGAAGGCCGTTTCATCGCCCCGGTGGGCGTGCCGGGGGACATGTACCTCTTCAAGATCGACCGCAGCGCGGAGGGCTTCCAGCAGACGGGGGCGGACCGGGGAGAGTATTCTTATCTCCTCCCGGACCGGCCGGTGAACTACGGCCCGTTCCTGGTGAAGATGTTCTCCCCGGCCACCCTCTCGCCGGCGAAATAACCATGAAACTATTTCCCAAATACGTTCTTTTGCTTCTTCTTTCATTGGCGTTTTTCCGATGCACCCGGGAAACGGCTCAGGAAACTTCCTCTGAAAATGAAAAGCCCATGGTGATCCGGATGCTTGCGCCCGGTGCCGCAACCGCCGGGGGGACGGCCAAAATCCGGATCGAGTTCCTCCCACGCGCCACGGTCAAGGTGCCGATCTATCCTTCGGCCTACGCCGACAAGATCGACGTCTTTACCGGCCTCGAAGGCCCCACGGGCCGGGTACTCGCCCGGGTGCTTACTCCCGAAGAAGAGGAAAAAGGCCGGCTGGCTTATTACGAAGGTGATCCGCCCGCCGTCGAAATACCCGTCAAAATCCCGGCCGGGGCCGAACCGGGGGCCTATCCCTTCTCGGGCGAGGCCAATTATTTCTATTGCTACGAGACGGGCGGAATCTGCGCGAAGGAATCGGAACGGTTTGAAGGGGTGATCGACGTGACGGCGGGGGCTTCCAAATGAAACGCTGGCTCGTTTTCTTTCTCCTTTCGATCCTCACTCTCCCTTCGGCGGCCCGGGCCGAGTTCTACCGCTGGACTGACGGCAAAGGGGAACAGCACTACACGAACGACAAGGGCGCCATTCCGGCCGAGT
The DNA here is from genome assembly GCA_040758475.1 of Bdellovibrionota bacterium. GTDB lineage: Bacteria > JAGRBM01 > JAGRBM01 > JAGRBM01 > JAGRBM01 > JBFLVN01. The sequence goes on along the minus strand of JBFLVN010000027.1, from coordinate 4,588 downwards.
ACCTCGGGAACGCCGAGATCGTCGAAACGAAGCCGCTCCAAGCCGAGCAAGCCACGTCTTCTTCGCCCGGCGTGCCCGCTCCGACAGCCGCTCCCGAAACTCCCACAGGGGGGCCGGACTGGGCCCACGAGGCGGCCCGGGGGATCAACAAAGAACTGGAAAGAATCGGGAAAGACCCCCTGACCGAAAAAGAAGTCTCGGAGATGGAGGGGCTCGCCGAGCGGTGGGGAATGGGGATTCTCGTCTCCCTCGCCGTTTCCCTTCTCACGTGGCTGGGGCTCGTGATCCATGCCTTCGCCACGGGCCGGATCGGCTGGGGCCTGGCGAACCTCCTCCTGGGGATCACGGCGCCCATCTACGCCATTATCCACGTGGGCGGAAAGCGGGAGGATCCGGACTTCCGCCTCGCGCCCAAAGTCTTTCTTCCGATTTCCTTTTTCCTTTTCATCATCGTCATCTGGATCGCCGCCGTGGACGTTTATGTCTGGGTGAACGGAGTGGCCCACGCCCGGGGGATCGACCTCGAAAAGCTGGAAAAAGAATTCACCCCGCCGCCGGCTGCTCCACCGCCTCCTTAAAAAAGCCCAGATCACAATTCGAGCAGATACCGCAAAACATTTCCTACACGCGAGAGCGTGTCGGGACGCACTTTCCCCAACCGGCGGACCAAACGGTCGTGGGAGAGCGATCGAATCCCTTCGCAGATGACCGAACTGGGTTTCGTGAGCCCTCCTTCGGGTGGCTGAATCTCGATTCGCGAAGGAATGGGTCGAATCGTTCCCGTAATGGGTAACGCGACTACAAGTCCAGCGGGTCCCTCATTAAAACGAGTCGCTGAGAGAACCAAGATCGGCCGCCGGCCGGCTTGTTCGTGGCCGCGAATCGGGTCCAAATCTGCGAGCCAGATTTCTCCTCGCACCAGAGAGGTCATTGGCGTTTGCCCCTCCGAGTTTTTTTCTTGGGGCGCCCATACGGTGCGGATTCCTCCGCAAGACCATCGGAGAGTGTTTGCTCCCAAAGTTTCCGCTCTGTGAGTTCGTCCTCCCATGCCTTGGGGTCTGAACGGAGGGCCGCGTACCCAGCGTTCACTTCGTCGAGGAAACGGTTGCGCCGGTACTGTTCGAGAGCGCTTTGCAGAATAGCTTGCATGGAGCGTCCTTCGGCTTGAGCGAGTGAGCGCAAGACGGCGCGGGTGGCGTTTGTGACTCGGACAGTGGTCTGAGGCATGATGTAGACTCCAATGTCTACAATTTTAGACACACACTAGAAAAGAATCAACCTCAGTCGCGAGAGAACGGAATGATCGTGAAATTAAAAGAACCTCACCTCGAACGGCAGGATCGCCAGCACCCGCTCGCCCGCGAATTGGCGCGCGAGTTCGAGGGGCTTGAGAATTTCCGCGATGCCGAGGCGCGAGAGGGGGCGCTCCGAAAAGTTCCACTCCCAGCGGATGGGAAGCCGGGGCCGCTCGCCCGGGGTTTCGAGAAGGGCGAGGGGGGCGTTTTCGGGAAGGTCCAACCGCTGCCGGATGAACGTGAGGGCTTCGAGAAGGCCCCCCTGCTCGTCGGCGAGGTGTTGCTCGCGGGCCTGCTTTCCGGTCCACACGCGCCCCTGGGCCACGGCGTCGATCTCCTCGAAGGATTTGCCCCGCCCCTCGGCCATTTTTTTCACGAAATCCTGGTAGAAGGCGTCGATGTCGGCGGCGAGCTTCTTTAATTCCTCTTCCGTGTAGGGAACGGCGTCGCTCGACGAGGCGGCGTGCTTCCCCCGGCGGATGATTTCTTTCCGGATGTTGAGTTTTTCGTAGAGCCCCGCGAGCGAGAATTTTCCGCCCACGACACCGATGGAGCCGGTGATGGTCGAATCGCACGCCAGGATGGTCGTCCCCTGGATGGCCGAGACGTAGTAGCCGCCCGAGGCGGCCACGTCGCTCATGGAGACGACCACGGGCTTTTCCTTGGAAGCTTTCACGAGGGCGTGCCACATGAGATCGCTCGCCAGGCCGCTCCCGCCGGGGGAATTCACGCGAAGGAGAATGGCCTTGACCGCTTTGTCTTCGGCGGCCCGTTCGAGCTCCTTTAAAAACGTCCGAGAGCCCGTGGCCCTTCTTCCGTCGGGGCCGGGAAGGGATTTGCCGCTCTTGATGGACCCGGCGACTTCCAGGAGCGCGATGGCCGTGGGGTTTCCCTTGGATATCACATCCACCGAGAGCCGCAGATACGCGCCCAGGGGGAGGGGGCGGTAGGGCTCGAATTTCTCTTCGAGTTCTTCTGCGAGATCATCCAGATACCCCGTGCCGTCCACGAGGCCGTAATTTCTCGCCTGTTCCGCGAGGAAGGGCCCTTCGTCCAGGATTTCCCGGACTTTCGCTGGATCAAGCTTCCGGTGCGCGGCCGTCTCCGCCACGAGCTGCTCGTAGAGGTCGGAGACGAGGGCGGTCGTCATCTCCCGGTTCGCTTCCGACATGGCCGGTTCAGCCACCGTTTCGCGGATGCTCTTGTACTTCCCCCGGGCGGCGAGTTGCGCCTGCACCCCCGCCTTGTCCAGGAGGCCTTTGAAGAACGTGACCTCGGAGGCGATCCCCGCCACGTGGAGCGATCCGGCGGGGGCGAGGACGATCCGGCTCCCGCCCAGGGCCACGAGGTATTCGGGGAGACCCGCTTCTTCGAAGTAGATCCAGACCTCCCGGCCGCTCTCCCGCAGGCGGGCAAGGGCCCTTCGGATTTCTTCCGCCCGGGCGGGGCCGCAGCGAAGGTGGCCCACTTCTACAAGAACAGCTTTGACGCGCGGGTCGCGCCGGGCGCGGTCCAGCGCGAGGAGGACTTCGAGGAGCGTGGGCCCGCGGCTGGCACCCGAGAAGGCCGAAAGGAGGCCGCCAGCCCCGTGCCGGTCGGGAAGGCTCCCCTTGAGCCGAAGGCGGACCACGTTGTAGCCCCGCGTGGCGAGGAAAATTTTCCGGGCGAGCCAGCCTAAGCCGCGGACGATCAAAAGAATGGGAATGGTGAGGAGGCGCATGGGGTAAAGGTATCCGATTCTACTCCTTGTTTCCCCTCCCCCTTTGGGGGAGGGCGGCTCCACTGGAGTGCGAAGCGCCCAGTCCAAAGACCCGGGAGAGGGCCCTCTCCCGCCGCTGCGCGGCACCCTCTCCCAGGGGGAGAGGGACATTTTCGGAACGCTCCTCTTCAATTCCTCACCTCCCGCTCTGCGCGCCGGTGACCCAAGGGGAGAGGCGGGTCCGCTGGCGCTGGCGCTCGCGGGCGGCGGCGATCCGCCGTCTTTCGTCCTCGGTCCAGGGGAAGTGGGCCCCCAGGGGTTCGTCCAGGATGCGCGAGAGGGCGTCGAGCGCGTCGTCGTGGGCGCCCACCGGGAAGGCGCAGTACTCCTCCTCGATGAAATCCCGGAGCACGTCCCGCGATTCCCCTTGCGAATTGATTTTCCAGATCGCTTGCGGGAGGAGCATCCGCCCCTGCTCGAAGAAGGGAGAGAGCCGCCGGATGCGGTCTTCCTTCGAGAGGCGCCCCCGGAGCTTGGTCAGGCCGATGGTGTAGTTTTCGGACCGCATCCGCTCGTCGAAATACTGGTGGTCCGTCTGGAAGCCGTATTCTTCGTACCCCACGGCCACGACGGGGGCCCACTTGCGGTGGAGGGCGCGAAGGGCGTCCCAGCGCTCGCGGAGCGAGAGATGGTCGCGCACCATGTCCAGGACGCGGTAGTTCTGGTCGGCCCCCATGCTGACGACGATCATGGCCGTAAAGTCGGCCTCCCGCCCCTTGCTCGCGGCCGGGTCGCAGACGATGTAGACGTTGGCGCCCTTGCGGACTTCTTCCGGGGGCGCGGTGTAGCGGCATTTTTCGAGCCACTCGCGCTTGAATCCCTGGGACGTATCGGCCCGAGGGTCCTGCATCATCTGGCAGGCGAAGGTCGCCCCGCCCATGTTCTTGCGAATCTCCAAAAGCTCCTCGGAGGAGAGGAGCACCGGCTCCCCTTCCACCAGGGCCGGATAGATGCGAGGAGTAGCGGCCTCCCGTTTCAAAATCTCGTCGTACGTATCCGAAAGGTGGTAGCGCGTCCCGATGTACCGAACTCTCGCCCTGTCGGCCCGAAGGCCCAGCGAATGCTCCCAGGCCTGGGTGGTCCGGCGAATCTGCCCCGGGCTTCTCACGGATTCCTTCGTCACCGTGTCGTCGTAGATGAGCAGGTCGAAGTGGGGGCCCACGGGAAGGCCATCCACGAGGCCGTAGCTAGAGAGTGTCGGTTCCTTGGGATTTCCGGTACGCCGCACTACGATGCCGTGCTCCCGGCTCCAGAGGGGCGATTCGCCCCGCGGCTTTTTCCAGAAAATCTCGGGGAAAAGGGATTTAAGGAGTTCGTTGCTCTCGAACTCCCGCTTGATCTGGGAGAGATGGGCCCAGGCGAGCTTGTTGTTCTGGGAGAAGATCGCGACGCGAATTTCGGGGTTCTTGAGAATTTCCTGGATCGTGAGCCCGAAAGTAATGATCGTGGACTTGTAATGGCCCCGGGCCCAGAGGTCCAAATGGCCGTCGGGGTTTTGCTCAACTTCGCGGCAGCGGGCGAAGCAAAAGGAGCG
>JBFLVN010000026.1:0-21400 GCA_040758475.1 Bdellovibrionota bacterium | reverse complement strand
AGAAACAGAAGTCCATCGGAATTTCATGGAAGTATCTCCCCTTTTCTGTTCTCTCGTGTTCTCCGAGAGGGAGGAAAGCCTAGCTTACTCCTATATATGAGGAAAGGGCTCAAAAAGCCTTGGATAGCCGCCCCTCTACCCCAAAAAGAAGCGGGCCCCGTGAGGGGCCCGCTTGGATTAGGAAAGCGAAAGATTCAGCAATCGCAATAGTAAGTTTCCGGGAAATTATCCACGGGCAAGAAGGAGCCTTCGTCGGCGCACTCGTCGTCGTCCGTGGTTTCCGCGTCGTTACCCGGTTCTTCGGGGTCATCCGCGGTGCCGAGGGAGACCGTGCTTCCGAAGCAGATGCCGCCATCGGAAGTGAAGACGTTGGCCGGGTTCACGGGAACCTCGTAAACCCCCGTCGTGCGGCCATTCGCGTCGATGGGTCCTTCCCAGAAGGGATCGCCGCCTTCGGTGTCCCCGTTGTCGTCCGACTGGGAGGTCGTAATCCGCCCCGAAGCGATGACTCGGGCCGGATCGGCTTCCGTGGCGTCGGCGCGGTAACGGTCGGTGACTCTGATGCTGCCGTTGAAGCGGATAGACGCGGAGCCGCCTGTATTGAGCAGATCGCCTTCGAGCAAGCAATTAGCGAAAGAGACCACGTCGGTCTGCTCGTAGTCTTCTTCGAAATCAAATCCTTCACCGTCAAACTGCCCAAAGAACGTGAGGATGTAGGTGAAACTGCCATCGGCGTCTACGGTGGTTCCGCCATCGCCGCAGGGGACGGTCACGCTACCCGTAACCGCCAGGGGCACGGTCCCTTCGGCAACGTCGGGAAGAAGATCGTCCGCGGCCAACTCTGTCAGGATATCACTCAGATCGAACGCAGGATTGACTCCTTCACCGCCCCAGATGCTGTTAATGATGTTGGTGATGGCGTAGATGTCGCCCGCCTCGCCTTTGATAGCAGATCCTGGAGTAACATCATTTCCGAAGTCGCCATCGCAAAGGAAAGCATCACAGCCATCGTCAGCGGCATCGACCAGGTCTGCCGCGTCTGTTGCCGAATCACCTGCGTCAAACGCGACGCCGAGCCCGCCGTCCGAGCCGCAACGGGTCAGGCTCGCGCCCGCCACCACGGCCAGAAACAGAGCCAAAGAAACGGAAACTGTACGGAATTTCATAGACTCCCTCTCTTTTCTTTCTTTCCCGCAAATTGTGGGAATTTGAATTTCCCCAGCGGGGGGAAATTTAGCCGGTTTCGCGCCGGAGGCAAGCCCTTTTAATGAAAGCGGAAAAATACCGTATTCCCGAAAAAGAGGCCCCGTGGGGCGGTTTGAGCACTGCTCAGTGAAAAGGGTGACGGGGATCACGGGGAAGGCGTAACGGGAATCACAAGAATTGGCCGGGGGGGCGGTTTTTAAGGGTTGAATGGCGGCGCCGGGGGGCCCTCGCCCACGTAGAAGGCGAAGCGGTACGTGCGGAGTTGGTTGTTAGTGTCGTCGATGTATGCAGCGTCCGTGGCGTTTAGAGTGGTGATGGCAGGATTATTGACGCTAGAGACCGTAAAATTACTTCCTGTCTGAGTCCAGTCGGTTCCATCAAAGTGATAAATGCGGAATTGGCCGAGGCTTTCGTCGAAAAACGCTACGTCCGTGCTGTTGAGAGCCGCCAAGGCGGGATCGGCGATACCGGAAATCGCCAGACTGTTGCCCACTTGGGACCAGTTCGTTCCGTCGAAGTGGTAGGTGCGAAGTTGATCAATTGTCTCAGCGGCAAATGCGACGTCGGTGCTGTTCAGGGCTGCCAGCGTTGGGTTGGTAGTACTGGAGATGGTAAGGCTATTTCCCACCTGAGACCAATTGGTTCCATCGAAGTGATAAGCGCGGAGTTGGTCATTCCCTTCATTGATGAACGCCACATCCGTACCGCTCAAAGCGGCCAGGGCAGGATCAGTGATTCCAGAGATGGTCAGGCTGTTACCTATTTGGGACCAGTTGGTCCCATCGAAGTGGTATGTGCGGAGTTGGTCGTTTCCATCGTCGATAAAGGCCACATCGGTTTCATTCAGGGCCGCAAGCGCGAGAAAGCTTCCTATGCTGGAAATGGTCAGGCTGTTTCCCACTTGGGCCCAAGTAGCACCATCGAAGCGATACGTGCGTAGTTGGTTATTTGCGGCATCAATAAATGCCACATCAGTGCCATTAAGGGCAGCAAGAGCGGGAACGCCTACTGTGGAAATGGTGAGCCCGCTCCCAACCTGTTCCGCCCCGATCCAGTGGTATTCCATTTTCTTGAGCTGAGAGGGCGTGAGGAACTTGGTGGTGCTGGTGCCGGCGGAGGCCTCGGCGTCGGTGGCGCGGACGGCGGCGAGGTTCGAGGGCGTAAGGAACCTTCCGGCGTCGGAAAATCCTTGCGCTTCCGCGTCGGTGGATAGTTCCGCTACGCCCGCCCGGGTGGTGGTGGCCGTGACGGAAGCGAGGGCCGCGGGGGTCACGGCGCGGGAAGTGTCCGCTCCCGCCTGGGCTTCGGCGTTCGTGGCGAGTTCCACGGCGCCGGCGATGGTTTCCGAGGCGAGAGGAGCAGAAGTGCCCGCGGCGGAGAGGGTTCCATAGGAAACCTGGGCGATCGAACCGCTAAGGCCCGGGCTCCCCGCGTCGAGGGCGAGGTTGACCGTCGTCGTGGGGCCCAGATAGCTCGACGACAAAATCGTCCCGTAGCTCGTCCCTCCGCCATGAACGATGCGAACCCTTCGCCCCGCGTGGAACCTTCCCGTGTGGTTCGTGGGGGTCGTGGCGTTTTGCGCCGTGAAGGTATCGCCGTCCGTCACGCCGTAGGCGATGGCTTCGTCCGTAGCCGGGTCGTTTTTCAGAATGAACCACCGGGCGTCGTCCCGGTAGGCGGCCAGGTCGGCCATGTTCTGCCGGGCCGAGTCGTCGATTTCGGAGATGAGCATCCCCTCGGGCCAGCCGCCGGGCGGGTCGCCGTTGTTATTCGCGGGGAGCTTGGAATAATTTTCGATCGGCATGTTCTTATCCTCGTTTATGGATTTAACGCCGGCGCGGGCGGGATGCTTCCGATGTAGAACGCGAAGCGGTAGGTGCGGAGTTCCTCTACTATTTCAGAAATAAATGCCACGTCAGTACCATTAAGCGCCGCCAGCGCCGGATTGTTAGTACTTGAAATGCCGAGACCACTTCCTGCCTGGGCCCAATTAGTCCCGTCAAAACGATAAACGCGGAGTTGATCATTGCTTTCATCGATGAAAGCAACGTCCGTGCCGTTCAACGCGGTAAGAGCGGGGTGGGCGACACCGGAAATAGTCAGGCCATTTCCCACTTGGGACCAAGTGCTCCCGTTGAAGCGGTAGGTTTGGAGCTGCCCGTTGGTACCGTCAATGAAAGCCACGTCCGCACTGTTTAATGCAGCCAGCGCGGAGACGCTGCTGCTGGAAATGTCCAAACCGCTTCCTATCTGTGTCCAGTTGCTTCCATTGAAGCGGCACGTGCGGAGCTGGTCATTGCCTCGGTCGTAGAAGGCCACATCCGTGCCGCTTAGGGCCGTAAGGGCAGGATCGACGACACCAGAAATCGAGAAGCTACTGCCTACCTGGGCCCAGGTAGTCCCATTGAATCGGTAGGTACGAAGTTGATCGTTTGAATCGTCGATGAAAGCCACATCGGTCCCATTCAATGCTGCTAGCGCGGGAACGCCGGTGCCGGAAATGGTCAGACTGCTTCCAACTAAGGACCAATTAGTCCCATTGAAACGGTAAATGCGGAGCTCTTCGTCTGAGGAATCGATGAAGGCCACGTCGGTGCCGTTAAAAGCAGCTAGAGCGGGAAAGCCTCCAAAACCTAGACTGACACTCAGCCCATTCCCCACCTGTCTCGCTCTAATCCATTTGACCCCTTTGGTGAGCTGGGAGGGGGTGACGAAGCGGGTGGTGCTGGTGCCAGCGCGCGCCTGCGCGTCGGTGGCGCGGACGGCGGCGAAGTTGGCCGGAACGAGAGCGCGGCTGGCATCGGAAAACCCCTGGGCCTCCGCGTCGGTGGATAGTTCCGCGAGGCCCGCCCGGGTGGTGGTGGCCGTGAGGGAGGCGAGGCCCGCCGGGGTCACGGCCCGCTGCGCGTCCGCTCCCGCTTGAACTTCCGCGCTCGTCGCCAATTCAACAGCGCCCGCCACCGTCTCGGAGGCGGCGGGGTAGGAGGGATTGGTGAGGGAGAGCGCTCCGTGGCTCACCTGGGTGATGGTCCCCGTGAGGCTCGCCCCGCCGTCGACGGCGAGGTTCACGGTGGTGGTGGGGCTCGAATAGCTGGACGACGAGATGGTGGCGTAGCGCGTGGTGACGAAATCCGTCACGACCCGCACGCGCCTTCCGGCATGGAAGCGGGCCGTGTGGTTCGTGGGGGTGGTGGCGTTGGAGATCGTGAACTGGGCCGCGCCCGTGCGCGTGTAGGTGAGGAGTTCGTCCGTGGCCGGGTCCCTCTTGCAGACGTACCACTCCGCCTCGTCCCGGTAGGCGGCCAGGTCGGCCATGTTCTGCCGGGCGGAATCGTTTATTTCCCCCACGGCCATCCCCTCGGGCCAGCCATAGGGCGGAGCCTGATTGTTGCTCGTGGGGGTTTTCGAATAGTCCTCGATCGGCATGCGTTCGTCCTCGTGTTTCTTCGTTTTCCGCTGTCTGGGGATGACCGGAGGACGGAGGGAAGGATGGATGGGTGAATAAGAGACGTAGTAATTTTAGATGATTTTACGGGGAAGGCAAGGGAGATTATTCTTTGGGGCGGATGATCCGCACTTCCCCTCCTTCCCGCTTTTCCATCTCCTGAATGGCGTCCATGAGACGTTCTTTTTGTTCCTCGCTGAGCGTATCGATCCGTTCGTCGCCCGAAAGCCCGGTCGAATCGTGGATGAATTCCTGATAGTCGGAGACGGATCTCTCGCCGGCGGGAACGTAATCCTTGATGAGTTCCTCGATGGTCTTGAATTGGCCTTCTTCTTGAGAGTGACCGGCCAGAAATTTCTTGCCGGCCCGGAGGATCTTCACGTCCAGGACCATCGGGGCGTAATAATCCCCCGGTCCGCGGTTGTAGAGCACCCCGGCCGCTTCCACGCGCTTCCCCACGAGCGGCTTGCAAAGTTTCTCGTATTCCGCGCACAGGAGTTGCACGCGGTGAATGGGGAAAGGGCCGTCGTGACCGGTTCCGTTTTCGAGGGCGCCCTTCTTTTCGGCGGGAGCGGCCAGTTCGAGGACGGGAACCTTCCGGCCTCCGCTTTCTTCCGGCCCGAATTCGCCCGCCAAAACCAGCTCGCCTTTGAAAGGCAGGATTTCCGGTTGCGGGGTGGCCGCGGAGGAGGAATCCAGGCGGCTGATGTTTTGGACGCTCAAGAGAACCGGCGTATAATGGTGCCCCGTGTGCCTTTGATACAGCGTGCCAATCGCCTTGACGTCGTTCCCAACCAGGGGGCGGCATGTGGCTGAGTAATCCGGGCAGGATAGCTGGATTCTCCTCACGCCCTGGTAGCCGGTGATGTTGAGGTCATTGGACGGATTGCCTTTGACGTTGACCGGGACGGCCAATTCGATCTCGGGAATCAAGGCCTTCTCATCGGTACTGGGATCTTCCCCGTAATTGGGAGGCCCGAACTCTCCCACGAGGATCAATCGCCCCGTGAGCGTCACCACTTCGGGCTCGTAGTGGAGCCACTTGGGTTCATCAGCGGATACGGTAAGGGCGTGAAAGGCGCCCAGGCAGAGGGCCATCGCCGACAGGGATTTGAAATTCAAGTTGGACAGCCGGCTCAGGAAAGCGGAACATCGGATGGCTCGCCGCTTTCCATCTCCGGTTCCGTTCCCTGCTGTTCGTAAGTGACCGTGCCTTCTTTCCATCCCTCGATCCTTTCGATGGCGTCCGCCACTCTTTCCAGCTGTTCCTCGGTCAGTGTATTCATTGGAGTGTTTCCGGGCAATCCGGTGAATTGCTCGATCAGTTGCTGGTAACGCCCCGTATCGTTTTCGCTGGGTGGGGCATAGCGCCCGATCGCTTCATTGACGGTAAGGTTTTGGTAATTCGGCGTGCCGAGCAGTGACTTGACGGCTTCTCTCCCGGTGGCGTAATCGGGGAAAACGGCGAATCCCCCGGCGCTGCCGACCGCCCCGTGGGCCTCGGCGAACTGGCCGCCTCGGATGTTTCCGGGATTGTTGTTCCGCCAGGCGCGCGACCCGCCGCTTCTCCATTCACGGCGGCCCTCTTCCCGTTCGATAAACACGTCGTTGCTCCTTCTGGGTAGGGTTGCTGCTGGCGGCTGAGGCTGGTTCGGGGATGCCGGAGCGGGCGCGGCGGGAGCGCCCACCGCCTCTCTTTCCTTGAGCCGGTCCGCGATCTCGGGGCCATAGTCGTTCAAGTACTCCCAGTCCTCGTCCGTCCCGTCCCATCCTTCGCCGTCCCAGGTAAGGCCCTGGCCGCCGGCCGTGAGGCGGAGCCGGTTGCGGTCGATCACCGCGTCGAGTTCGTTTTGGAAATCAGAGAATCTCATTTTGTTATCCTCCTGTTTCTCGTTCTCTTAATTGGCTTCTTGAATGGAAGACTCCCCCGGAGCCGCCTCCTGGATTCGCAGGATTTTCTCCTCATCGGTTTCGAGGAGGTGGATCTCGAAGCCGAGGTCATGGAGGAAGCTGGCGAGCGTCTCCCGCTGGAAGAGGAGGTCCGCCGTCCGGGTGGCGAGGTCCACGCTCCAGAGCGCCACGCGCAGTTTCCCGAGCCGAAGGACGATCCCCCAGCCGATCTCGCCCCGGTGGCGCGTGAGGCGCCAGCCGGAGTCGGGGAGGAGGGAGCAGGTGAGGGTCATGGGATTAGCACCTCCGGTTCGAGACACACCTCACCCCCCGGCCCCCTCTCCGTATCGACGGAGAGGGGGAGCTTGAGAAGTATTTTCCCCTCCCTGTCGATGCGGGGAGGGGCCGGGGGTGGGGTTTTCATTTCGTTTCCCCCGCCGCCGCGAGCGCGATGGCGAGCGCGTCGGCGGCATCGAGGGGCGGGCGCCTTTCGAGGCCGAGCTTCTCCTGGATTCCCGCCGCCACTTCGTGCTTTTCCGCCGATCCGTTTCCGGCCGCCGCCTTCTTCGCCTGGGAGGGATAGACCCCCGCCACCGGGAGGCCGAGCGAAAAACACGCCGCCAGCGACACCCCCGCCGCCTTGGCCAGGGTCAAAGCGCTTTTGGGATTGGTTTTCCCAAACGCCATGCGGATGAAGGGCTCCTCCACCGCCGCCTCCGTGGGCCCGTGCTTGCGGATCACTTCCCGGAGCTTTTCGTAGAGAAAGGCGAGGCGCACCTCCAGGGGCAATTCACCCATCGTCCGAAGGACGCCGCTCGCGTGGTGGCGGAAAACTTTTCCCGGTTCTCCCGGCCCGTTTCGCACCCCCACGATCCCCCACCCGAGGGCGATGGTGCCGGGGTCGATCCCGAGGAAGAGTTTTTCCCCGCCCGGGAGGGCCCGGAGGAGCGGGGGCTGGAGGGGTTCGCCGCGCGGCGAGGCCTTCATGGAAGGAACCTTAAAGGCATCATAACGGCGCTAAATGAAACGGCTGTGAGAGATTCGTTAAATTCCGTTTATTTCGCGCCGGATGAAGGAAGAGTGCGTGAACGGGTGAGGGCCACAGCGAACGAAAGGGGCCCGGATTCGGGGGAGGAGTATACCGGAGGAAACCGCTCCGGGGAAAAAGTCCGCCGGTCGGTCATCCCGGTTTCTTTCCGGACATCAATTAAAAGCCATGCCGGCGGCCTCCCCGGCCATTCTTTGAGATCGCAAATTGCGATCTCAAACGTTTGCCATCTGCCCCCCCCTTCTGAGGCATTTAATCGCGTTAGTACGCTTAAAACCTCTTCCGGGGTTAATTGGAAGGCGAAATCTTCAGGGAAGCGTTCCCGGTTGCGCTTCACCTGAAAAAACAAAACGGCCCCCTTTCGGGGGCCGCTCATAGGTGAAACCTTTCTGGCTGGGCTCAGCCGGGGCCGCCCAGGAAGAAGTAGGCAGGCGTGAAGGCCTCGTCTCCCGAATCGCCGTCGGGGGCGCATTCGTCGTCCGAAGCGTCGTCGCCATCGGGGCCGAAGGCGATGCCCGCTCCGGCGCACACGCCGCCGTTGTAGTAGTCTTCATCCCCATCGTCGAAATAGATCGCGTTGGTGATGAGTGGCGTGGCCCAGAAAGTTTCGGGGGCGGTGCTCGGATCGTCGTCCTCGTCTTCGTTGAGGTCCGTCTGCATAGAGACGTTTCCAGTGATTTGCTGGATGTAGGGGTCGCTGGCGCTGGTCCCCAGGGGTTCTTCCATGGCGGGAATCTGCCAGACCAGGGTCATGCTCCCGTTGAAGAGGACCCATTGGTCGAAGTCTTCCGTGGCCAGGAAATCGGCCTCCAGCAGGCAGTTATGGAAAGCCAGCACGCTCGTGAACGTGAAGCCTTCTTCGAAAAGGATTTCTTCCTCCGTCAAGACGAAGTTCACCGAACCCGTAATGGTCATGTCCCCTTCGTCGCACGGGATCGTGTCCCGCCCCGTGGTCAGGGCGCGCTGGGACGTGCCCGGCGGGATCACGAGAGTTCCCTCTTCGGCCAGCGCATTCAGGGTGCCAAGGATGAATTCTTCGCTGGTGCCGAAACTGAGGGCCTGGGTAAACATCGTAAACATGGCCTGGAAGTCGTCCGCGTCCTCGCCCTTGGAGACGATGCCGGCCGAATCCTCGAGAACACCGTCGCACGAGCCCGAGCCGCAGATGTTGGTGGCGGTGCCGGCGATATCCCCCGCCGTGACGCCCGTGTCGATCTCCGTAAAGAGCCCGCCGTCGTCCCCGCAGCTCGAAAGCGAGAGAGTTCCGCTAACCACCAGCAGAAAGGCAAGCGAAAGAGAAATTCTCAAACGTTTCATGGAAGTGTCCCCCTTGTGGATGCGTTTCCCCGGAAACGAAGGGAAAGCGTAGCTGCCGGAAGGGTGCCTGGAAAGGCATCCCCCAAACGAAGTGTTCCCCGCGTTATTCGGTGACCCACCCGGCGGAGAGGAACCCTTCGTCCCCCTCGTCGGCGTCGGGGGCGCAGCCGTCGTCGTCGGAGCTTTCCGGGTCGCTCGGCGGATCGACGCCGAAGGCCACGCCCGCCCCGGCGCAGGCCCCGCCGTTTTCGAAAGAGTTATCGCCGTCGTACCAGCTCTTGGCATTGAGCTGGAGCGGCGTGACCCAGAAGTCCTGGAGGCCGCCCGTTCCCGTGTCCTCGTCCCGCTCGGTCAGGGTGACGGTCCCCGTCGCCCGGGAGAAATAGGGCCCGGCCGGGGCCCGGGGCGAGGCTGAGGTGATGGTGGCCGCGTCGCTGTGCTCGGTATAGGTGAACCCGCCGCCAAGGCGCAGGGATTCGTTGTTGGTCCCATCGCTCAGCAGGTTTCCCTCCACGAGGCAGTTGGCGTAGGAGACGGTGGTGACGAAGGTGCGGGGCTCGTCGATGCTGATCGCGATTTCCCCCGTATTCTCGAAGAGCCAGGCGTTTCCGGACACGGTAACGGTGAAAGTGCCGTCGCCCGGCGTCTCTTCGTTTCCATCGCCGCATTCGATTGTTTGCCGGCCCGTGAAGGCGACGCGCCGCCCGTCAGCGTCTACGTCGTCGAGCAATCCTTCGGCGTCCAATTCGTCGATAACTTCGGCCACGTAAAAGCCATCTTCGGACCGGGTGGGCCCCGTAACCAGATAGAAGAGGCCCACCAGGTCGCTGTTGCTCCCTTTGAGGGACACGGGCGGCGTGGACTCGATGTCCCCGTCGCAGGTGTCGAGGCAGCCGCCGGAACTGGTGGCCGATGCCGCCAGGTCGCCCACGTCCAGTTCCGATTCCATTTCCACGAAGAGCCCGCCGTCCTCGCCGCAGCTGGCAAGCAAAAAGGCGAGCGCCAGAGAAATCCCGTAGCGTTTCATGAGAATGTCCCCCTTTGAATGCGCTTCACCACGAAGCGGGGAGAATCGTAACCGGGGGCGGATCGCCGGAAAAGGCGGCTTTTGACGCGCTTTTTTGATGGCCCTGAAGGCTCGGAGCGTCCACAATGGGCCCATGGGGAAGTTCGCGGCTTTGGCCCTGGCGCTGCTCGCTATTTTCGTGGGTTGCGGAAAGAAGGCCGGGGCCCCGCCGCCCGCCGCCGAGGCCTTCGAGGACATCGCGGGGCCCTACCTCCCCTGCGACGTGGAGGCCGAAGTGGCGGCCGTCAAGGTGGACCCGCTCGCCACCACGCCCGAAAAAAAGAAAGGCGCCGTGCGCCTTCGCAAATCCATCCACCAGCGCGTGCGCCCCTACATGGCCCTCTTCAAGGCGGCCTACGAGCGCCTCCGGGAGGGCGCCCCCGCCGCCCGCGGCACGATCGCCTTCCGCTACTACATCCTGCCCGAGGGCTCCGCGTGCAGCCTCACCATCACCAAATCCGACTTCGCCCCCCACCGCCCCTTCGAGGTGGAGCTCCTCAGGCTCCTCTCCAGGATCCGCTACGACCCCATCCCCGCCGGGGTCGTCGTGGTCGAGTATCCCTTCTTATTTGCGCCGGGAGGGTGAGGATCAGGGGAAATTCGCCGCCGCCCATTCCCGGATAATTCGGCAGGATTCATTCAGCGAAATCCGTGCGCCGGGTTCCCAGTAGATCGGGGCGATGGCGCCCCAGGCCTCCTCGATAGCCTCCATGCGGGCGCCCGGCGCGAGATTCCAGGCCGGATCGGCTGCCGAGGGAAGTTCCTTGATCTGGCCGGATTCTTTCATTTCCGCCGCGAGGGCCCGCATGTCTTCGTATCCTTCGAGTGGCGGCAATTCTTTTTCCTTCCGGATGATCGTAGCCGCGTCTTCGAAGTGGCGGACGAACGTGGCCGGTTCCACGCCTTCCCGGGGGACTCTCCGGTGCAAGGCGTCCAGCTTTTCGAGGAGCGTCACGAGGGGATGGACGCACCGGACTTTTCGGGGCCGGTTGTCCTCGTAACCGGCCAGTTGCCCCCGGCCTTCCAGGTATTCGTGCACGAAGGAGGCCATGTCCCGTTCCACGGACGGCGCTATTCGTGCGTTTCCCACTTCTAAGAGGACAAAGGGTTTCATGGGGGGAGGAAGGTCCGCGGCGTACCGGCCCGGATAGATCGCTTGGAAGTTTGCGTTTCGCTGGAGTTCGTCGGGGGCAGTCCCGTCCCGTTTGAGAGTGGTCCCCGGAATCGCGATCTTCCGGGCGAGAGCATCGAAGTATTCCTCCCGTGCCTTGACCGCTTTGGCGCCTTCGCTTTTCCAATTTATCCCGGAGGGAATCCCCCGTACCGTGCCCGGTTCGATCTTGAGGTCCAGGTCTTCGGAGAAACGCCGGATGAGGCGAAAGCCCTTGGAGAGGGACGTACCCCCCTTGAACCAGATATCAAAACCCTGGTCGCCTAGCGCCCACAGGGCGTGGGTGATCCAGTAGTCCTTCTCGACGAGGCCCGGCCCGAGTTTGCGCTCGCCCGCCACGATCCGGAGGAGATCGCCGAAGTCTTTGTCGTCGTGAACGAACTTCACGGCTTTTCGAGGGCCCGTTCCACGAGCTCCCGCGTCCGCCGGGTGCCGTAGCGGGCGGCCATGTCCCGGAGCTTTTCTTTCCGGAAGCGCCCCGCCGCCACGGCGCGGGCGAGGTTCCGGGTGAGCTCCTCGCGGGAGGCGCCCGCTTGTTCGGCGTTCTCGAAGAGATCGGCCACGAACCACTCGGGGGGCGGGTTTTCCGGGAACGCGACCCGGCGCAGGAGGAAGGGGCGCCCGCCCAGGGAGAACGTGCCGCTCCGCTTCGTGTTGTAGACGAGGGGCGCGGCGAAGAGGGCCGTCGTCCCCAGGCCGAGGGCGTTCCACCGCTCGGGCCCGGTGAACACGAAGGGGGAATCGCCCAGGAACGCCCGCAGGACTTCCCGGTCTTCCGGCGGCACCGGCCCGAAGCGGCCCTGCCGGGGCCGCGCGAAGAGCCCCTGGGCGAGGGGCACCAGGGCCCCCTCCCGCACGAGGCGCCTCGCCAGCCGCGGGGCGTTCTTCCCCCAGGGAGCAAGCTCCCGGGTCCGGTAGACCCGGCCGGGGAGGAGGGAGGGGTGGGCGGCGGCGCTCATAACAGTATTAAATTTACTGAAAAAAAGATACAGTTAAAAGCCCAATAAATCAAGCCCCACCGCCCCTTCGAGGTGGAGCTCCTAAAGCTCCTCTCCAAAATTCACTACGACCCCATCTCCGCTGGGGTCGTCGTGGTCGAGTATCCCTTTTTATTTGCGCCGGGAGGGTGAGCCTCGCAAGCCATTGAGTCGACCGCCAAGGCTTTCCTGACTGAGGGAGGGATTCCCTTGCTCTTGATTATGTCAGAAATATTATCTATTTTACTGACAATCGGAGGGCCCTTTATGGCCATCGTGGAACTCGTTCGGAAGCGCATCGGGAACATTCCCGCCGGGGAGCCCTTTACGCCCAAAGCTTTCGCGGGCCTGGGCACCCGGGCGGCAGTGGACCAAACCCTCTCGCGTCTAGCCCGTAGCGGCGCCATCGAACGGGTGGCCCGGGGCGTTTACGTGCGCCCGGAGAAAACCCGTTTCGGCCCGGTGCCGCCGAGCCCTTCCAAGGTCGTGGGGGCTCTCGCCCGCGCCACCCAGGCGAGCGTGCAGGTCCACGGGGCGGAAGCCGCCAATAAACTCGGCCTCTCCACCCAGGTTCCGGCCCGCCCCGTTTTTTGGACGAGCGGCCCTTCGCGCCGATTCACGATGGGAAAACTGGAAATCGAGCTGCGCCACACGAGCCCCCGCAAGCTCGCCCTGGCGGGCCGCCCGGCGGGACTCGCCCTCGCGGCCCTGTGGTACTTGGGTAGGGAAGAAGTGACGCCCGAAGTCGTCGGCCGCATCCGGCAAAAGCTTCCCGAAAAGGAGTTCCGCGCCCTCCAGGGAGCAGTCAGCTCCATGCCCGCTTGGATGGCGGATGCGGTTTACAGGCAGGAGCATCCTGAGCACGAGAAGGGTGCCGCCCGTGGCTGATGTTTTTTTGAAACTTCTGGCGAAGGAGAGGGAGACAATTCTCCGGAAAGGAGAATCCCAGTTGGGCCGTGCAGCCAACATTCTCGAAAAAGACGTGTGGGTCTGCTGGGTTCTGGGAAAGCTCTTCGCCATGCCGGGCCGCAAGAAAATGGTTTTCAAGGGAGGCACATCACTCTCCAAGGCCTTTGGTGCCATCCAGCGCTTTTCCGAAGACGTGGACGTGACCATCGACTACCGCGAACTGGACACGAGCGTGAGCCCGTTTGGAGAAAAGCCGCCTTCAAGAAGCCAGTTGGATAGATACACCGACAAACTCAGAAAAGAACTCAAAGAATATGTTGGGGGAAGAGTCGTTCCCTATTTTGAGCTTCTGCTCAAGCAGGAATTTCCCAGCGGTGACACATCCGTAAAAGTAGAAGGAGAAAATGTATTCATCCATTATCCCTCGGCTTTGGGGGAAAAAGCATCGGGTTACATACCAAGGCATATCCTGATCGAATTTGGCGGCCGGAACGCCATCGAGCCGAATGAGGATCATGAGGTTCACCCCGAGATCGCGGGCGAGTGGAAAGATGTCGAGTTCCCAGTCGCACGGGCCACCGTCCTTTCACCGCTACGCACTTTCTGGGAGAAAGCGACACTCGCGCATGTCGCTTGCAATGAAGGGAAAATAAGAGGTGGGGCGGAGCGTTATTCTCGTCATTGGTACGACCTGACTGTGCTCGCGGATCATTCCATCGGCAAGAAAGCCCTGGTGGATCGAAATCTTCTGGAGGACGTTGTTCGCCACAAGAAAGTGTTTTATGCGAGCAAAGATAGCCGGTACGAGGACTGTCTTGAAGGAAAGTTTCGGATCATTCCGGGAGAAGAGTTATTGGTGGAATTACGGAAAGACTTTGAGAGGATGAGAAGCGCTGAGATGTTCTTCGTGACGCCGCCGTCTTTTGAGGAGATCACCGCCCGCCTTCGAAAACTGGAAGAAGCCATCAACGGGGGATAGCAACAGCAACTATGGCAAGGCTATTTGTGGCGTCACCACCACATCATCATGATCATCATCTTGGTCGTAGTATTTCTTCTTCTTCTTTCCTTCGTCCCCCCCTCACCCCGCCCTCTCCCCGACCATCTGCACCGCGAGGCGGAATGCCAGCGGAATCAGGGTGCAGGGGCCGTTGCGGTTTTTGGCGATGATAAGTTCCCCCTCGCCGTCGGGGAGCTGAGGCTGGGCGCGGTGGAGGAGGAGTACCAAATCGGCATCCTGTTCAAAAGCCCCCGAGTCGCGGATGTCGGAGAGGCGGGGGCGGGAGTCGGTCCGCTTTTCGAGCTCGCGGTTGAGCTGGGTGAGGGCGAGGACGGGCCAGTTGAGTTCTTTGGCGAGGAGTTTGAGTTCCCGCGAGAGATAGCTCGTCTCCTCGTAGCGGCTCCGGCGCGTGTCGTTTCCGTGGGCGAGGAGTTGCACGTAATCGATGGCCACGAGGCCCCGCTTGTCCGGGTACTTCCGGGCGAGCTGGCGGCACTTGGCGCGGATGTGGGCGAGGCCCTGGCCCGGCTGGTCGTCGAGTAAGAGGGGGAGCCCGGCGATGGTGGCGCTCGCGTGGGCGAGTTTTTCCTGCTCGTCCTCCCCCAGGAACGCGCCGCGCTTCAAACGCGAAAAATTGATTTGCGACTCGGCGGCAAAGAGCCGGAGCATGAGCTGGGTTTTTGGCATTTCGAGGGAGAAGATCGCGCAGGGGAACCCCGCCCCGGCGGCAGCCCGGGCGATCCGCAGGAGGAGCGCCGTCTTCCCCACGGCCGGCCGGGCGCAGAGGAGCACCAAATCCCCGTCCCCCAATCCCCCCGTGGCCTGGTCGAGGGAGGGGATTTTGGTCGGGATGCCGGGATAGTCCCCCCGGCTCTGGCACCGCTCGATTTCGCTCCAAGCCTCCCGCGTCACCTCCGCCGCCGGGGAGAGGCTCTTCCACGAAACGCGCCGCTGCCGGAGGGACTCGGCGTCGGCCCACTCGTGAATGGCCTCCGGCGAGGCCCCCGGCTCGAAGGCCGCCTCCGTGACCTGGGCGCTCAAGGTGATCAAATCCCTTAGGCCCGCCGCCTCGCGGACTCTCTCCGCGTAGTGGCGCACGTTGGCGGCCGTGGGGACGTAGGAGACGAGGTGGGCGAGAAGAATCTCCCCGCCCACGGCTTCGAGCTCCCGGCGCTTTTTGAGTTCCCCCGCCACGGTCACCACGTCCACGGGCTCGTTCTTCTCGGCCAGGTGCTTTGCCGCCCGGAAGATGCGCCGGTGCCCCTCCCGGTAGAAGTCCGTGTCCTTGAGGAAGGGGATCTTGTCGAGGGCCGTGCCGTCCAGCAGCAAAGCCCCGAGCACGCACTCTTCGGCGTCCAAATCCTGCGGGAGCTTGCGCCCGGCGGGGGCGGGGCCATCTTGCGGAGTGAGGTGGAGTAGGTCAGCCATGGGGATGCTCCGGGGGATTTCTCCGATGCCCCTCTCCCCTTGGGAGAGGGTGGCCGCAGGCCGGGAGAGGGCCCTCTCCCGGATCGTTGGACTTGGCGCTTTGCGCCTTGGTGGTGCCGCCCTCCCCCAAAGGGGGAGGGGCAATGGTGGTGGAAAGAGTTTTCAGCTCCTCCGGCAACGGCGGATAGACGACCGCTTCCGCCGGGGCGTCCGGGGGCTCGTCTTCGAAGCGCTTTCCATCCAGGTAATTGGCCGGGTTCGGGATGAAGCGCCCTCCCTCCCGGTTCCATTCGGGGAGTTTCGCCTGCCATGCGAGGGCCGATTCGATCCGTGGGAGGGCCTCTTCGGGATTTTCGAGCCGCTTCCAGGCGAACCAGGCCTGGTTCCGCCCCGCCTTTCGCGGATACTTCTCCCAGAACGAGAGAAAGGCCGGGGAGAAACCCGCCGCCCCAGTGTTTCGGGGGTTGGTGGCGATGCGATCCTCCGGGGATTCCTCCGCGCTTTGGGGCGCCTTGGTTTCCTCCGGTTTGGCAGGGGTCCGTCCCTCTCCCCCCTTCAGGGGGGTAGGGGGGTACTTTTCCCTTCCATTCCCTTCCTTTCCATCCATGACGCGTGAGCACGCGTGCAAATCTGGATTTGACGCGTCACGCACGCGTCCTTTGTGCCCCTCGCCCCCTGGGAGAGGGTGGCCGCAGGCCGGGAGAGGGCCGCTTCCGGGGGGCGCCGGGATGTAGCTCTCGTTCTCCCGGGGATTTACGACCTGGTGCTTCTCGAAATTCACGACCTGGATGAAGCGCCGCCCGCCGATCTCGTAACGGAAAATGCACTCGGTCCGGACGAGCTCTTGGAGGAGTTCGCCAAAATCGCACTCGTCGTACGGGAGGATGCGGGTCTTCAAAGTCCGGGGCTTGTCTTCGAGACGCCCCCGGCGGTCGGCGTGGCACCAGAGCCCGGCGAAGGCGAGGCGCGCCAGGGGCGAGAGGCTCCCCACCGATTCGGAAGTGAAGAATTCGGGCTTTACCGTCCGGATGCGGGCCATGGGGAGGCCTCCTTGGAGAGTGGCGGTTCTCTGTCACCCCGAGCGAGGCGAGGGGTCTCTGGCAGAGAGGGAGATTCCTCGCTCCGCTCGGAATGACAGATTGGTTTGCGCTTGCCCCGCAGCTTTTCGAGCTCTTCGTCCACTCTCTTCCGGCAAATCTCCGCAAGCAGCGTCTGGCAGAAGCGGGCCCATTTTTCCTCGTAGAGGTACTGCTCGCGGACCTCGGGCGGGCCGGGCCGTCCCCGCCAGAAGAACCCCCCGGGGACGAGGGGGTCTTTGAGGCGCCTAAGCGTCCCCTCGGCTTTTTCTTCGAGGGTTTCCACCTTCCGCCAGCGGGCGGAGAGGTTCTTGCGAAGCGAAAAGACCGGCTCCGAGTTCCAGGCGGCAAAGCGGGCTTCGTAGACGGGATCGCTCACGGGGCGCCTCCGATCAGCCAGGCGCAAATACCCCCGGCCGCCGCGATGGCGGTCATGGCCAGGATGATTCCCCAGCCCTCCCAGAATTCCCGGCGCTCTTTCTCGTGGGGCAGTTCGTAGCGGCTCATGATTCCTCCCTTACGCCCCGGACGGCGGCCTCGAAGGGGCGGACGATCGCCTCGGCCCCGCCCAGGCGCAGGAGTTCCCGCAGGGCGAGCTTCGCGGCGGGGAGGAGTTCGGGCGTCTCCACGTCCTCGATCCGCCGGGCCTGGTAGAGGAGCGGGGGCCTTGCGAACTGCTCGCACTCCTCCAGGGAAAAGTTCCGGTCGGGCGATTCGACGGGCACGTGGATGACCGCCCGGGCGAGGACGGAGACGTAGGGGGAGACGGGGCCGATCACGATCTTTCCGGCGATCAAGTCCCGGTCGGGGCGGGGGAGGAACGCCGCTCCCCGCGGGCAGATGCCCGATTTGATGCAGTACTCGTAGAAGCCGCTAAAGCGCGTCACCACGGCGTAGTCCTCGGGGCGAAGGCGCAGGGCCTTGGGATGGGAAGAGCGGTCGAAGAACGGGTTCATGGAAGAGACCTCCTGGAAGCGTGAAAGGTGAGGAAGGACCGCCGGGAAGGGTGGAAAGGACCGGAAACACGGAAAGAAGGGGCCCCAGAGCCCCAATTCGCTGCATTTTGGAAAAGCCTCGACGACCTGATTTTAATGAACGTAAATGAATCATGTATTGCGGGACTGTTAAATCCCGTTCATCTGGATCAAAAACAGTTGGGGGGAGATAAAAACGAGCGGATGTGCTAGGCTGTATAATTCCGTAAAAGCGGCGCGAAAAACTGGTGGGCCGGGTGGGACTCGAACCCACGACCAGCGGATTATGAGTCCGCCGCTCTAACCGGCTGAGCTACCGGCCCAGTGAAAGACAGTGTAGACGGGGCCTCCAGGGAGGGCACGGGCGCGAAGGGAGAAGATGCGAAGTTCGAGGGTCTTATTTCTTGGGCGTCACGCCCTTGGCCTGCCAATCGGGGCGGGGGATCGAGAATATCTCCCGGGTTTTTCCATAGAGTTCGCCCCCGAGGCGGGAGAGGGGTTTTAGCTTTTCGGGGTCGATCACTTTCCCCTCCGCGTCCCAGACGGATTCGTCCACGTGAATCCGCACGACTTCGCCGATGACCATTCCCGTCAGGGGCGGGTCGCCCAGCATGAGGACGCGCTCCAGCTTGCATTCCAGGTTAATGGGGCATTCCTTGATCCGGGGGGCCTTCACCACGTCCGAGGCGACGGGCGTCAGCCCCGTCTCCGTGATTTCGGACACATCCGGCGGATACTCGGCCGAAGCCTGGGTGACCTGGGGAGCAAGGTTTTCGGGGACGACGTTCACCACGAATTCGCCCGTCTCCTCGATGTTCCGAAGCGAATCCTTTTTGACCATCTTCCCGTCCCACCGGCGATGACCGATGCAGACCGAGATCAGGGGGGGCTTGGACGTGATCCCCTGGAAATAGGAAAACGGCGCCAGATTGGTCTTTCCGGCGGCGCTTTTGGTCGAGACGAAAGCGATGGGCCTCGGCACGATCGCCGAGATCATGAAGAAATACATATCCTTGCCGGAGGCTTGTTTCGGATCGATGATCATTTTTCTATTTAATGCCGGATGACGGTGACGCCGCGGAGGGTGAAGATTTCGCCCTTGTCGTCGTAGGCGATCGTGTCGATGGTGAGGAGGTCCATGCCGCCGGACTTCCCTTCCTTGACGGTGATGTCCACGACTTTCTGCTTCATGCGGAACTTATCTCCGGCTACTAGAGGGCGCTTGTAGAAGAAGTGCTGCTCCCCGTGGAGGACTTTTTTCATGTCGATGGGGATCTTGCCCCGGACGCCGCCGTGGATGTCGAAGCTGAAAGTAATGGGAAAGGTGGGCGGGGCGGGGATGGAGGAATAACCCGCCGCCTTGGCCGCCGCCTCGTCGCGGTAGATGGGGTTTTTGTCCCCGATGGCATCGGCGAACTTGCGGATGGCCCCTTTTTCGACCTCGTAGACCCCGTCGGCGTCGGCTTCCAGGCCGATGTACTTCTTGTCGAGCATGTGGCGTTCTCTCCCAGTGCGCGGGATTTTTGCTCCCGCGAGCCCCCCTCTTCATAATGGGGCCTCGTTTCGCTGGCAACAGAGATCGCTGGATGCATCCGTGACGGCTCACCGCCTCGCCCTTTCCATTCTGAACGCCGCCCCGGCCCGGTTCGCCGCCCGCGCCTTTGTGCCCCGGTTTCATGCGCCCGTTTTCACGGTCCACCGGGTCCGGGTTCCGGGAAGCACAGGCGGCCCGCTCTCCCAGTACCTGGACCGGACGGCCGAAGTGGATTTGGGAGACCTCCGGCGGGCGCTCGTTTCTTTGAAAGCCCGCTACGAGATCGTCCCTTGCGGGGAGCTTCTGGGACGCCTGGGGAGTGATTCCGGGAAAAACCTCGCCTCCCTCACGTTCGACGACGGTTACGGCGAACTCGAAGCCCATGTCGCCCCGCTTTTCTCGGAACTCGGAATGCGGGGGACGGCTTTCGTGGTGACGTCGTGCCTGGAGAGAGGAACGGCGCCCTGGCCTATCCAGTTTCTTTTCTTGATGGATGAGGCCTTCCGCATCCACGGGGAGAAGTCCGCTCCGGGGAAATTGGGCGCGCTGATCGGGAAAGGAGCCCTTTCGAGGGAAAGGCTTTCCCGGGAATTGGAAAAGGAACTCGTCCGGACGGGCGTGAAAGCGCCGGAAGCGCTTGCGGAGTGGGCTGGGAAACTGGAAATACCGCCCGAATCGCTCCGGGAACGCGTCGCGCTCACGGCCGAGGGAGTAAAGAAACTCGCGGCCCAGGGGTGGGAGGTGGGTTCCCATACGGAAAATCATCTTTGGCTTCCTTCGCTCTCGCGGGAGGAGCGCCTCCGGGAACTCCGGGACTCGCGCCTGTCTCTCGAAAAACTCCTGGACGCTCCCGTTCGGGGCCTCTGTCTGCCCCGGGGGCTTTCCACCGACGTGGCCGCTTCTCCGCCTGAGCTTTTGGCCGAAGCGGGTTATTCCTACTGCTGCACGAGCCTGCACGGGTTCAACACGGGCCGGAAGTACCTGCGGCGGACGGCGCTGGCGCCTTCGGAAGCGGAAGTCCGGCTCAAGGCCGAAGGAATCCTGGAACTCGCCGCTCTGGCGAGGGCGCTTCCCTGGAAAAGCCTTGCGTCCACGGTGGTTCTTTTCCTCCTGGGGGCGTTCTTCTTCCTCTCCCGCGTAGACAACACCCTGACGGAAGAAGACGCCCGCTACCTGCCCGAAATCCTGGCGAACGGAGGGATTTCGGGCTTCCCGGAATTAAAGAGTTACGAAGAGGAAATCGCATTCATCCGGGCCGCGCAGCGATCGGTGCGGAAAACCGCCCCGCGGGACGAGCCCATCCCCTACGGCGTCTCCCGGGAACCCAAGGACCTCTACGAAAGGGGGTACGGGTGGTGTTACGACCGGAGCCGGACGAGCGAAAAGATTTTCGGGCGGGCGGGATTCGAGGTGCGGCACGTTTCCATCTATTCGACCGCCAGGACGGGCTCCGCGCTCCAGGCGCTCCTGACGCCGCGGGTGCCTTCCCACGCCATGAGCGAAGTGCGGACCCGGAAGGGATGGGTCCTGGTGGGATCGGAAAACCTCTGGCTCGCCGTGGACGCCCGGGGAAACCCCGTGTCCATCCGGGAAGTCCATGAACAAGGGGCGCAGGCCTTGTTTCCCTCCGGTTCCCCAGAAGCCGAAAAGATGCCGGGAATCCTGCGTGGGCCTTTCACTTATGTGTACGGCCTCTATTCCCGGCACGGGAAGTTTTTCCCGCCCTTCGCTCCTGTGCCCGATATTTACTGGCCCGATTTCCTGGAAAATTTCCGGTAGTTCCAGGGATCACCCGGTTTTTTTGAGAACCGCCCGCAGGCGCCAGCAGCGAACGTCTTCTTCCGGCAATTTTTCGAGTAACGGCTTTCCTTCCCGCGATGCGAGGAGAGAAAAATCCTCGTCGAGGAGAAGAACTTTCGTCTCAAAGCCGTATTCCGCGAAAAGTTTCTTCCATCCCGAAAGCCGCAGGCGGTTGACGTAGGACGACCGGTTCGAGGTCATGGCGTTCCAGAGGGATTCGCCATAGGAGAAGCAGTCGAGCCAGTGGTTCTTGTCGGCCAGGTGGTAGTGGTCGCGAAGATCGATGCGGCAGAGGAAAAGGCCGCCCGGGGAGAGGACCCGGACGATCTCGCGGAGTACCACGCCGGGATTCCGCACGTGCTGGAGGACGTCCCATGTCCAAGCGGCGTCAAACGATCCGTCTTTCCACGGGAGATGGCGGCCGTCGTACAGGCGGTAATCGATCCCGAGTTTTCGGGCCTCTTCCTTGGAGAAATACGGCGAGACGTCGGCGGCAGCGGCGGCGGCGGCGCCCGAGGCGAGGGCTTTCAGCAGAAGATCCGGCGTCCGGCCTATCCCG
>JBFLVN010000025.1:0-21701 GCA_040758475.1 Bdellovibrionota bacterium | reverse complement strand
GGTCGCTGGAACCATAGCGCAAACGGATTCCCAGGGATTTTTGTCCTGCTTCGACCCCTTTTCCACGGAACTCGTCGAACACGTGCGCTTCTTGCGCGAGCGGCATTCCAGCCCGCAGGGCCTCCGCGAGGATTTCGGCCGCCGGGATTTTCTCGGGGATGAGAAGCGCGAGATCCCGCCAGACGCTCGGGAAGTGGCTGAAGGGCCGGTAGCCCCGGCCAGCCCCCCGATGCTGAAACAGTGGCGTGACATCCAGTTCCGCGACGACGACCCGTTCCCGGATTCCATAACGCACGGCGGCTTCGGGGGAGAGTTCCCCCCAGGCGCCCAGCGTTTCCTTGCCCAGGGAAATTCCGGCGCACCGGCCGGGATGGAGATAGGGCTCGCCAGCCGGGGCTTCGAGGTTGAGTGCCACTCCGCAAACCGTCCCCACGGCGAGAATATCTCCCTTCAGGGAGAAAAGCGCTTCCCGGTCGGGTTCCCGGCCTCGCCACAGGGAGGGTTCGTCCACTTCTCCTGCCACGAGGGCGAGCATCGTCTTTTCTTTGGGGAGCCGGGCCTCTCCCTTCCCGTGGAGCAAGTGGCCGCCTTCGCCGTCGTGGAAAACCCGCGAGAACTCGAAGAGCCTTACTTCGCGCACGCCCCTGTTCCGGTTCCGAGTGTAGGCC
The DNA here is from genome assembly GCA_040758475.1 of Bdellovibrionota bacterium. Classification (GTDB taxonomy): domain Bacteria; phylum JAGRBM01; class JAGRBM01; order JAGRBM01; family JAGRBM01; genus JBFLVN01. Next base: position 21,033 of record JBFLVN010000025.1, on the reverse strand, counting down.
GCAAGAAGGCTCGGAAGCACGGCCGTGCGAAGGACGCCCTGCTCCTCGTTGATGGGGTTCTGGATGCGGACGGCCTTGCGGCGCGGATCATTCGGAGGAAGGCCCAGGAGATCGGGCCAGGACGCTTCGATGAAGGAGAGGTGCACGGCCTGATGCCACCCGCGGGCGGCCAGAGCCGATTCGGCCGCCTCCTGGGCACCGATGGGTTCGTCATCTCCCGGGGACTTCCCCCGGGGGAGCGGAAGGGTTTCAGGGATTTTCCCATACCCTTCGAGGCGCGCAATTTCTTCGATGAGGTCCGCTTCCAAGGTGATGTCAGAGCGGAAGCTCGGTACCGCCACGTCGAGCGCTTCGCCGTTGGAAGAAACGGAGAATCCAAGAGCGCTCAAATGCCCAGTCACGGTATCCTTGGGGAGATCGAGGCCCAGAAGCCCCTTGATCCGAGAAGGACGAAGCCGGATGCGTTTGGGCTCGACGGGCTTCGCCAGGGCGTCGATGGTTCCCCGGCGGATTTTGCCACCAGCGAGTTCTGCGAAGAGAGCCGCTGCATGGTCCATGGCTACCGGAACGCGGGCGATGTCCACTCCCCGCTCGAAGCGGTAGGAACTCTCACTGGAAAGACCAAGCGCCCGCCCCGTCCGGCGTACTTGGGAAGGTTCGAAATAGGCGCTTTCCAGGAGAATGCGCTTGGTCTGGCCATTTATTTCGCTTCTGGCCCCGCCCATCACTCCCGCGACGGCAATGGGTCCCTTGGGATCGGAGATGACGAGCATTTCGGCAGCCAAGGGCCTTTTCTTTCCATCCAGCGTTTCGATTTCTTCCCCCGCCCGGGCCTTGCGGACGATGATTTTTCCATCAGCAACCCGGTCCAGGTCGAAGGCATGGAGAGGTTGGCCATAGAGGAGAAGAATGTAATTCGTAATGTCCACCACGTTGCTGATCGAGCGGATGCCGTGGGCTTCGAGCCGGTCGGCGAGCCACTTGGGAGAAGGACCGACCGCAACGCCTTCGATCACGCGGGCGCAGTACCGGGGGCAGAGTTCAGGGGCCTGAACCTCGACGGAAGCGGCTTCCGAGAGAGCGGCCCCCTTTTCTTCGACCCCGAAGGAGGGTTCTTTGACTTTGTGCCCCGTGACGGCGGCCAGTTCCCGGGCAAGGCCCAGGGCCGAGAGGCAATCACCGCGATTGGGCGTAATGGAAACTTCGAGCACCGCCGAAACCCCGAGGGCTTCCGCGAGGGGCGTTCCGGGTTTCGATTTTCCCGGCTCTCCTTCGAGGACCAGGATGCCTTGGCTTTTCTCGGCAAAGCCCAGTTCTTTCTCGGAACAAATCATTCCGCTGGACTCGACGCTGCGGATTTTGGTCCGTTCGATCTTCATTCCGCCGGGCAGCTCCGCCCCGACGAGAGCGACAGCGACTTTCTGCCCAGCCGCCACGTTGGCCGCGCCGCAGACGATTTGAAGGACGTCCGCGTCCGATACCCGCACTTGGCAGAGACTCAGGCGATCGGCATTCGGGTGCTTCTCCCGCGTTTCGACGTGACCGACGACCACCCTTCCCCAGTTGGCGGCCGGGTTTTCGATGCGTTCGACTTCGAGCCCGGCGCTGGTGAGTTTCTCCGCTACTTCAGCGGGCGAAAGGGAAAGTCCCGGAACGAGTTCCTGAAGCCACTGGAATTGAATCTTCATGGCCCTAGTACTGCTCCAGGAAGCGGACGTCGTTGTCGGTAAAAAGCCGGAGGTCCGGCACGCCGTAGAGGAGCATGGCGATGCGCTCCACGCCGAAGCCGAAGGCAAAGCCCGTGTATTTCTCCGGGTCGTAATCCACGAAGGCGAAGACCCGCGGATCGACCATCCCGCAGCCCATGACTTCGAGCCACCCGGAGCCCTTGCACACGCCGCAGCGGGAATCCTTCCCGCCGCAGAACACGCAAGAGAGGTCCGCTTCCGCCGAGGGTTCGGTGAAGGGGAAGAAGCTCGGGCGGAAGCGCAAGCGCGCTTCGCTCCCGAAGAGTTCGCGGAAGAAATGGCCGAGGACGCCTTTCAAATCCGCGAAAGTTACCCCTTCGTCCACCCAAAGCCCCTCGATCTGGTGGAACATGGGCGAATGGGTCTGGTCCGAGTCCCGCCGGTAGACTTTGCCGGGGGCGATGATCCGCACGGGGGGCTTTCGCTTCTCCATCGTCCGGATTTGCACGGGTGACGTATGGGTGCGGAGCAATACGCCGGGCGCCAGGTAGAACGTATCTTGCATGTCCCGGGCCGGGTGGTCATGCGGGATATTGAGCGCTTCAAAGTTGTAATACTCGAATTCGCACTCAGGACCGGAAGCGATAGAAAAGCCCATGCGGGTGAAGATGGCCCGCATTTTCCGATCGGCCTGGACCAGAGGGTGAAGGCTTCCCCGGAAATGGCTGGCCGCGGGAAGGGTCAGGTCGAGGCGCTCTTTTTCGAGGCGCCCGGCCAACGCGGCTCCCGAGAGTTTCTGCCGCCGCTCGGCGATGAGAGCTTCGAGGGCGGCCTTGATTTCGTTGGCCTTCTGTCCCACCCGCGAGCGTTCATCGGCGGGCAGATCCCTTAGGCCTTTGAGGACGGCGGATAGTTTACCGGACTTGCGGCCGAGGAATTGATTGTCGGCGGCGGCGAGAGCTTCTTCCGAGCCGGCGCTTTCGATAGCCGCCCTCGCTTCGGATTCGATCTTGGAGAGTTCCGCTTCCATTTCACACGTCCCTGAAAACCAAATCGCCACGAAGGCCGCCCGGAGGCGCCCGTCGTGGCGATTTACGAGGGGGCGGGCGCCTGCTTATGCGGCCGCGGTCTTGGCGGCCTCCACGATCTTCGCAAAATTATCGGGCTGCTCGAAAGCGATCTGGGCGAGGACCTTGCGGTCCAGCGCCACGCCGGCTTTCTTGAGGCCGTTCATGAGACGTGAATAGGAAAGTCCGTGTTCCCGCGCGGCGGCGTTGAGACGGACGATCCAGAGCGCCCGGAAGGCGCGCTTCTTGGCCTTGCGGTCCCGGAACGCGAACTTGGCGCCGCGGATGACCGAATCGCGGGCCGTCTTGAGTTGCTCCCTATGGCCGTGGCGGCGGCCCTCGGCCATGTCGAGAATCTTGTTGCGCCGCGCCCGCGCCTTGGTTCCACGTTTAACCCTTGCCATGACGATCTACCTTTCGTTCTTTTTATTTATCCGTTGGGAAGGAGCTTGCGGACGCTCCCGATTTCCGAGGGCTGTACGAGGCCCGAGTGGCGCTTTTCCCGCCGGAGCAGCTTGCTCTGGCGCCGCAGGCCGTGGCGCTTGCCGGCGCGCTTGAACTTGTAATTGCCGGAGCCGGTCTTGCGGACCCGTTTGGCGGTTCCCTTGTGCGTTTTCATTTTTGGCATCGTAATTCTCTCTTTCCTTGCTGGAACAATCCGCTTATTTCTTTATGCCTTTACTTCCGGTGCCGGCGCGGTTTCTTCGGCAGGAGGCGGCGTTTCATGGTCGCCGGGGGCTTTCTCCACCGTTGGTTTGACGAGCACTTTGCCCGTGGGATTGATGATGGTCGTCAGCGTCCGGCCTTCGAAGCTCGTGCGCGCTTCCATCTCCCCCAAATCCTTCGAATCCCCCTTGATCCGGTCCAGAAGCGTCCGGGCGAGTTCGGGTTTCGTGATCTCGCGGCCCCGGAACTGGATCGTGATCTTGACCTTGTGGCCCTCTCCCAGGAATTCCCTGACGTGCCGGACCTTGAACTCGTAATCGTGCTTTTCGATCTTGGGCCGGAACTTGACCTCTTTCAGCAGAATCTGGTGTTGGTGCCGCTTGGCATCGTGCGCCCGTTTCTTCTGCGTGTACTTGAACTTGCCGTAATCCATCACCTTGCAGACGGGCGGGTCGGCGCCGGGAGAGATCTCGACGAGGTCGAGATTCTTGCTTCGGGCGATCTGCACCGCTTGCGCCGGTGTCATCAGTCCGAGCTGTTCTCCCGTATCGGAGATCACGCGGATTTGCGGCGAACGAATGCCTTCGTTGATCCTGGTTTTATCTTCCCGTTCCCGGGGAGGGGGACGACCTCTAAGAATAAACTAGATCCTCCGTTCGGCGATCTCTTCTTGGATCTGCCGAGCAAAGTCGGCGAGCGGGACTGCCGGGAGGTTCTGTCCGCCCCGTTTGCGCGGAGCGACTTTCCCCTCGGCTGCCTCTTTCTCACCGACTACGAGCGCATATGGAACTTTGGCCAGTTGAGCCTCACGGACCTTGAAGCCAAGCTTCTCGTTCCGCAAGTCGGCTTCGGCCCTTATACCCGAGTCCCTCAGGTGGTGCAATACGGTGTGGGCGTAGGCTTCCTGAGCCGGGGTAATCGTGATGATTCGGACCTGCTCGGGGGCCAACCAAGCGGGGAAGGCTCCGGCATAGTGCTCGACCAGGACGCCGAAAAAGCGTTCCATGGAGCCCATGAGGGCCCGATGGATCATGATGGGCCGGTGCCGCCGGTTATCGTCGCCCACGTATTCCATCTCGAAGCGTTCGGGCAGGTTAAAATCCAGCTGCACGGTCGAGCACTGCCAGGTCCGGCCAATGGCGTCCTTGATATCGATGTCGATCTTGGGGCCATAGAAGGCCCCCTCCCCCTCCTTGACGGTAAAAGCGAGCTTGCGCGATTCGAGGGCCGCCCGTAGCGCCGCGGTGGCCCGTTCCCAGATGTCGGGACTGCCCACGGCGTCCGGCGGCCGGGTCGAAAGGGCGACTTCGTACTCGTGGAACCCGAAGGTCCGCAGGACGTCGAGGGTCAAATCGAGGACCCCCTGAATTTCGGATTCGATCTGGTCCGGCCGGCAAAAGATGTGGGCGTCGTCCTGGGTAAAGCCCCGGACCCGCATCAGGCCGTGGAGCTCACCCGATTGCTCCCGCCGGTAGACCGTCCCGAATTCAGCCCAGCGGTACGGGAGTTCCCGGTAACTCCGGATGCCGCCTTTGTACATGAGGATATGGAACGGGCAGTTCATGGGTTTGAGCTGGAACTTGCGCCCTTCGATCTCCATGGGGGGGTACATCCGGTCGGCGTAGAAGTCGCAGTGGCCGGAAGTTTTCCAGAGTTCTAAATCGGCGACGTGCGGTGAGTAGACGTATTCGTAGCCGGCCTTCCGGTGCATCTGGCGGAGATAATTTTCGATCGTTTCACGGATGCGGGCCCCGGCCGGGTGCCAGAAAATCAGGCCGCCGCCGCCCAGGTCCTGGATGCTGAAGAGGTCGAGTTCCTGGCCGAGCTTCCGGTGATCCCGTTTCTTGGCTTCTTCGAGGCGATGGAGATAGGCCTCGAGTTCCTTCTGGGACGGGAACGCCGTGCCATAGACCCGCTGGAGCATCTTGTTTTTCGAATCGCCCTTCCAATAGGCGCCCGCAAGGCGCATGAGCTTGAAGGCCCGGATTTCGCCGGTACTCGCCACGTGGGGGCCGGTGCAGAGATCGATGAAGTTTCCCTGGGTATAAGCAGAAATTATTTCGCCGTCGGGGAGTTCGTTGATGATCAGGACTTTGTAGTGTTGGCCAAGTTTTTCGAAAATGCCCACCGCTTCGGAGCGCGAGAGCTCCTTGCGTTCGATTTTTTCCTTGCGGCCTTTGATCTCCCGCATCTTGTTCTCGATTTTCTCGAGATCCTCGGGAGTCAGCTGCCGTTCGTAATCGACGTCGTAGAAAAATCCGTCGTCCGTGGCCGGGCCGATAGTAAACTGGATGCCCGGAAAAAGCTCGCTCATGGCCTCGGCCATGAGGTGGGAGGTCGAATGGCGCAGGAGTTCCATCCCCTCTTTCGAAGAGGCGTCGAGGGCCCCTCCCTCGGCAAGCCGGATGACTTCTTTCCCCATAATTAAGCCAGCCAACAGCACGAAGGGTCCGGGCCCGGCCCGAACCCTTCGGTTTTCGTTCATCTGGTGGGCGCAGAAGGGATTGAACCTTCGGCCTCCACCGTGTCAAGGTGGCGCTCTCCCACTGAGCTATGCGCCCGAGAGCTTTTTCGCCGTCCGGAAGGGCCCGGCGAGGGGGCAAATAGTTGACGATGGCACTCCCGGGGTCAACCCCGGAACTCTTTTCGGGCGGCGGTGGAAGAACAGGTCCGGGCAGGCTATATAGCCATCGCAGAGTGTGATTCCACAGCACGAGGAATAAGGCCGCGCGCCGGGTCCGAAACGGCGGCGAGGCGCCATCAGTTTCATGTCCCTCTTCCTTCGATTTTTCCGCGTCGCCTACGAATTCGCCTTCCAGATCGGGCGCTATGCGCTTTGCCGTTCTTTGTATTTCTTCATTCCGAACCGGGAACGCCGCCGGGCCAGGATCGAAAAACTCCGGGGCAAGTGCCTCACGGACTTCCTGCGGCACCTGGGAGCGACGTACATCAAGGTCGGCCAGATTCTCTCATCCCGCCCCGATCTCCTTCCGCCCTATCTGACCGAAGAGCTGGCAAGCCTTCAGGACCGGGTTCCGCCCTTCCCTTATTTGGAAACGGAGAAGATGTTCCAGGAAGAACTGGGCCGTTCCATCGAACAGTGCTTTACTGAATTCGACAAGACTCCGATCGCGGCGGCGAGCGTCGCCCAGGTCCACCGGGCCAAGCTTCCAAATGGCCAGGAAGTGGCCGTCAAGGTTCAGCGGCCGGGAGTGGAAAAGCAGGTAGAGCGGGATCTGGCGATCCTCCGCTTCCTCGCCGGGATCGTGGAACTCATTCCGAGCGCCCGCCGGATGGCTTTCCAAGAGCAGGTCCGGGAGTTCGGCGCCGCCATCTACGCGCAGCTCGATTTCCGGATCGAGGCGGAGAACAACCGGCGCTTTACCGCCAATTTCGGCTCCCTCCCCTACGTCCGGGTTCCAAAGCTCGTCGATGAGTTTTGCACCAAACGGATTCTGGTCATGGAATTCATCCGGGCCCGGAAGATCGCGGACGTGCTCGGGACAATCCGCGTTCCCCGGCGCGAGATGGCCCTGCGCCTTTTCAAGATTTACACGAAGATGGCGTTCGAGGATTTCTTCATCCACGCCGACATGCACCCGGGGAACATCCTCTTCGACGACGACGGCAACTGCTACCTCCTGGACGTGGGGCTCGTGAACAACGTTAACCAGGAGTATCTGCCCAAGTTCATGCGCTTCAACCTGGCGATTTCCCAGAAGGACGGCCCGGGCGTGGCCCGGGCCTACGTCGAGGAATACGGGATGCACCCCCGGAATTACCAGGAATTCGAGACCGATTGCATCGCGATCATGCGGAGCCTGGACGGCAAGAGCGCCAAGGAAATCGAGTTCGGGAAATACATCCTGGAAATGTTCCGGATGATCCGGGATCACCACCTTCACCTGGACCCGAACGTGACGCTCCTCAACGTGGCCTACATCACTTTTGAAGGAATGAGCCGGGTGTTCGACCCCGAATTCGACATCATGCAGATTTACGCCACGGAGATTTTAAGGATCATTTCCCAACCCCGCTGGAAAGACGTTTTCCAGCGCCATTTCGGAAAACCCCAGTCCCCGGCGGCGGGACGCACGGCGGCCAACTAGGCGTTTTCGAAAACGAGAGTCCCCTTCAGGATCGAAGATTGGCATCCGAGGCGCTTGGCCTCGTGCTTGAGAGCGAAGTCGCTGAGGCGTTCGCGTTCCTTGCTCGTGGGCGGGGAGAGGTTCTCGGCCCCTTCGATCACGTGCATGGTGCAGGTGCCACAGAACCCCTCGGTGCAACCGAAGGGGAGCGAAGCCTTGTGTTCCTCGCAGGCTTTCAGGATGGAAGTTCCGTCGGGTACTTCGACTTCCTTGTTGTCCGTTACGAAGCGGATTCGAGCCAACGTTGATCTCCGGTAAAGAAGCGCTAACCCCACTACTCCGAGCGGGGCCGTCAGCATGTACTATTAGGCTTGGATGGCAAGCGTTCCTCGATTAAAGGAGCACCCCGCCGGAAGGTGAAGGAGGCAGCCATGGCCAAAGTTAGCGGAAAGACCCTCGTGACGGGCGGCGCGGGATTCATCGGGTCCCACGTCGTCCGGGAACTCCTCAAGCAAGGCCGGGAAGTGCGCGTCCTGGCCATGAAGGGCGAGAACACGAAAAACATCGACGGCCTGGACGTGGAAAAAGTAGAGGGCGATGTTCTGGACGCCGATTCCGTCAAGAAAGCCCTGAAGGGTTGCAACCGGCTCTTCCATCTGGCGGCCATCTATGCCCTTTGGCTTCCAAACCGCCGGAAGATGTACGACGTGAACGTCACGGGTTCCCAGAACATCCTCTGGGCCGCTTACAAGCAGGGCGTGGAGAGGGTCGTTTATACGAGTTCGATCGCCGCGTTGGGCGTGTCCGGAGATGGAAAACCCACGACGGAAGAGACGGAATTCAACCAGATCGACAAGGCGAACGATTACGTTTTTTCCAAATACCTCTCCGACCAGGACGCCCGGGTCTTCGCCCGGGAAGGGCTCCCTCTTACCATCGTGAATCCCGCTTTCCCCTTCGGCGCCAGGGACATCGCCCCCACTCCGACGGGCCAGATTCTTCTCGATATCGTGAACGGCAAGACGCCTGGCTGGTTCGAGGCGGGCTTTAACGTCGTGGACGTGGAAGACGTGGCGCGCGGCCACGTCCTGGCCGAGGAGAAGGGGCGCGTGGGCGAGCGCTACATCATGGCGAACCAAAACGTGACCATGAAGGAGTTCCTCGAACTCGTTACCAAGGTAACGGGGATGAATCTCAAGCTGCGGAAAATCCCCATCAACGTCGCCATCGCCCTGGGCTACTTCATGGAATACCGCTCGGATACGGTGACCCACCAGCGGCCCGTGCTCTCGGGCAAGGCGCTTCGTTACGCCAAGCAGTATCTCCACTACGATAATTCAAAGGCCCGCAAGGAATTGGGGATGGAATTCACGCCCATCGAAGAATCGATCAGCCGGGCCGTCGAATGGTTTAAGGAAAACGGCTACATCAAGAACAAGGCTTTTTTGAAGAGAGCCTCGTAACAAATTTTCAGGGATTCGCGGGCGCAGACGGCGCTTCCACGGAAGCGGCTGTCTGGCGCAGAATTTTCGTTTCGACGGTGAGGGGCTTGTCCGTCACGTTGAGAAAATTCGTCACCTGGGATACGTCGAACCCGTCCAGCCGGTAAAGATAGGATTTCAGCCAGAACTCGCCGCCCTTCATCTCGACCATCCGGTCGGATGAAAAGCCGATGTCGTGCCGCCCTTTTTCCCGCTCGGGAGGGTCGGATGCATTGGGATCGTCCACGATGTAGGGATCGAACCAGGACGGGATCGTCGGCCCCGGGATCATGCGGGAGAACCACCCATCCTTCCCTTCGGGACCGAAGCCGTAGATGGCGCCCCACTGATAGGGAACCCGGCTCATGTCCTTGCGGGACGGGATGCCCTCCGGCGTTCCATCGAAAAGAACGCCTTCGCCTTCGAGCGACCCGGTGTAAAAGCGGGCGCCCTGGATTTCACTCGTGTAATCGACCGCGACGCGCAGGTTCGCTTTCGAAGCGATCTTGTCAGCGTCGAAAGGCATCTTACCGGAGAGAATCACGTAGAAGTGATTGGGGTAAAACACCCATTCCGCGTCGGCCCGCACAGTTGGAATGAGGCCACCCAGTTCGTAGGAATTGCGGGAGCGCCGGATGACGCGCACGGGGCCGTCGATCGAGCCGCGGAGCTTGCTCTTCAAATCCCCTTCGTTCGTGGAGACGTCCATGATCCCAAGAACCTTGGCCACGCCGCGGATCTTGAGGCGGTCCACGATGTTGATGGGCGGCTGGTCGCCATGACGGATGGCGAGGTGGTCGAACCCGATGGGGGCCTGGCGGCAATTGCGAAAAATATAATCCCGGGCGATGACTTCGAGTTGCTCTTCCGAAAGCGTCACGTAGTTGTGGGGCGCCACTTCCGGGGAGAAGGCTTTGGGAAGGAGATAGGCCCAAGCCGCTCCGCCATCGACGGGGTCTACGATCTTGAACTCGGCCCCGCCGCTGGCCATGGGCAGAAGAATGCTCGAAGGGGCTTCGTCCCCGATGTCAAATGCCATGAAGACGAGCTCGTCGTTTGAATCGATAGCCCCCTTGTCCGAGTCGGCGCGGGCATCGGGACCTTTTTCGAAGAGATAGCGGCCCCGCTCGTCCCGCTGATCGACCTGGAACGGGATAGGGACGAACCCCCTTCCCTGCCGGTAGGCGAAAAGCTGGAAGTCCGAGGGGTTCTTGCCTGAAAGGGAGGCGAGGGCGTCCCCCGTCACAACGATGGGATCAACCGTGCGCTTCAGGGTCCGGCTTCCCGGCGGAGGAATAGCCGGGACCTGGGGAATCGCTTCCGCGGCCGGTGTTTCTTCGGCCTTCTTTTTCTTCGTGCTCTTGGCGGAAAGATCGCCCGCCAAAAGGGCCAGGGCGAATAGAGAAAGGCAGAGCGCCTTCGTCACATTGGCGAGGGAGCCTTTCCTCATAACCCGAATTTCCCTGCGGTGCCGCAGGTCCCCTTAATCCCCTTTTCTCTTCAAAAAGGGGGAGTCCCGCCTTCTTGTTCTTTTCACTGGTCGGGGCGACTGGATTCGAACCAGCGACCTCCTGCGCCCAAGGCAGGCGCGCTACCAGGCTGCGCTACGCCCCGTTCCGAGAGGGGGAGCCCCGCCGTTTTACCGCTGGAGAACGAGTTAAATCAAGGGTTTGTAACGGCGCGGGAATTATATCTATACAGCGTCTATTTATCAAGGGTGAACGCCCCGGCCGCCAGCCAGCCCTCAAGTGCCCGGATTGCCGCGCCCCGGTGGGAGCGAGCCAGTTTTTCGGAACCTGTGAGTTCGGCAAAAGTTTTTCCTGTAACGGGATCGAGAAAAAGGGGGTCGTAACCGAAACCGCCCCTTCCCCTCGGCATTCCCAAGATTTTTCCTTCGCACTCGCCCCGGAACTCGTGCTCGCCCCCCTCGGGGAACACGAGGGCGAGCGCGCAGACGAACCGGGCGCTACGCCACTCGAATGGGACTCCCTCCAAGGCGGTCAGAAGTTTCCGATTGTTCTCTTCGTCCGTCGCATTTTCTCCCGCATAGCGTGCGCTTCGGATACCGGGAGCGCCGCCCAGGGTGTCCACACAGAGCCCCGAATCGTCGGCCAAAGCGGGAAGGCCAGTGGCTTTGGCTACGGCCCGAGCTTTGAGGAACGCATTATCGGAAAAAGTCTCGCCCGTTTCTTCGGGGAGATTGATGCCGGGGAAATCAGGAAGAGAGAGAAGTTCGACGCCGGATGATTCCAGTGCCCCGGCGAATTCCGCTCGCTTCCCCTTGTTGGAAGTGGCCAAGACGATTTTCATGGAAATAATTAATCGTTGCCGAGCGTACGGCGCTGGGCCTTGAGGAGTTCCCCGATCCCCCGCTGCCCGAGTTTGAGGAGGGATGAGAGTTCCTTTTCGTCAAAGGTCCCGTGTTCCGCGGTGCCCTGGATTTCGACGAACTTCCCCGCGCCGGTCATCACGATGTTGAAATCCACTCCGGCCTTGGAATCTTCCTCGTAGTTCAAATCGCAGACCGGCCGGCCATCCACAATGCCGACGCTCACGGCCGCCACTTGATCCACGATGATTTCCTTCCAGGACGACTGGGGAAGGACGCCCGAGGCGACGAGGCGGCGCACCGCATCCACCAGGGCGAGCCACGATCCGGTGATCGCGGCCGTGCGGGTTCCTCCGTCGGCTTGAAGGACGTCGCAATCGATCGTGATGCTCCGTTCGCCTAACTTTTCCATATCGACGACGGCCCGGAGGGAGCGGCCGATGAGGCGCTGTATTTCAAGCGTCCGGCCGCTTTGTTTGCCCCGGGCGGCCTCGCGGTCACTTCGCGTGTGGGTCGAAGCGGGGAGCATCCCGTATTCCGCCGTTACCCACCCTTTGCCGCTTCCGCGGAGGAATGGCGGAACCCGCTCTTCGAGGCTCGCGGCGCAAAGCACCCGCGTGTCGCCGAAGGATATGAGAACGGAACCTGCGGCATGGCGAAGGTACCCCCGCTCCAAATGAACGGTGCGCAGGGCTTCCGGCTGGCGGCCGTCGTGGCGCTTGGCGGGGGGCTTAGGCTTTGTGCTTTTTGTGCTCATGGCCGTGCTTTCTTAATTCTCCGATCAAATGGGAAATTTCCGGAAGGATGAGGCGCTCCAAGGCGAGAGTAACGGCGGCGGGCGATCCCGGAACAGCAAAGAGAGGTTTCCCTTTGAAAATTCCGGCCGCCGCCCGGGAGAGCATGGCCGCCGATCCGATCTCGCCATGGGAGAGCGCCCGGAATAATTCTCCAAACCCTGGAAGGGGCCGTTCGATTTTCTTTTCGATGACTTCGTAGGTCGTATCCCGCGCCGAGATGCCGGTGCCCCCGTTCGTCAGGATCGCTTCTACGTGACGATCTTTCGCGGCCTGGAGAAGCCACGCGCCGATCCTCTTGGCCTCGTCTGGAACGATGTCGAGCCGCGCGACCGTGTAGCCGGCCTTCTCGATGAGCCCCCTCGCCGTTTTCCCACTTTCATCGGTTTCGGGAGTCCGCGTGTCAGAAATCGTCAAAACCGCGAACGAAACCGTACGGGGCCCCGCGTGGCGGTGAGCCTCATGAGTCGCGGAGTGGTCGTGGGAATGAGGCATGACGTTTGTTTAGCGGCCTTCAAACTTGGCCGGACGTTTTCCGGCCGCCGCGGCGAGCCCTTCTCGGACGTCTTGGGTCGTGAAGGTGTGGGCCTGCTGCTCGGCTTCAAGGTCGAGCTGCTGGGGAAGCGTGTTTTCAAACGAGCGGCCAAGGGCCCGCTTCGTCAAGCGGACGGCGACCGGGCCACAGGCGGCAATTCCCTCGGCAATCGCGCGCGTCTTCTTGGCCAGTTCTCCAGCCGGCACCGCGTAATTGACCAGCCCCATCCGCTCGGCCTCTTTCCCGTTGATCCGGACACTTCCGTAAAGGAGTTCCGCTGCCCGGGGACCGCCCACCACCCGGGTAAGGAGCCAGGTGGCCCCCATGCCGGGATGGAGCCCCAACATCGTGAAATTGCACGAGAGCGGCGCGTCCTCGGCGGCGAGCCTCAAATCACAGGCAAGGGCGACGCAAAGTCCCGCGCCGATGGCGGGGCCGTTGATCTGGGCGATGGTCGGGACGGGAATGTCCCGGATTTTGAGAAAGCGGGAGTAAAAAGCCCGCATCTTGGGGCGGACCTGGGAGGCAGGCAACGTGGTGTTCTCGTTGATCATCTTCATATCGCCACCCGCGCTAAAGGCGCTCCCCTCCCCCGTGAGGATCACTGCGCGGGCGTCCGGGTCGGCGGCCACTCGATCGGCGGCTTCCGATAGTTCCTTCCCCATGTCTTCGGTCATCGCGTTCCGCTGATCGGGTTTGTTGAAGCGGATCGTCACGATTCCCTGCTGATCCCGCTCGTAAACAAGGTTTTGAAACGTCATGGCTGCTTCCTTGTGTCCGTTCTCTCGCCAATACGGAGGCGGCGGCAGCTTGTCCTACCATCGGGCGAGCGGCAAGACGCGCGTCCGAAACTTTGATGGCCTCGAATCGGGTGTGCTAAGTGGCAACCGGGTTGAAGAACGCTCTCTCCAATGCACCGTACATGAAACTTCGTCCGACCGAGCGCTTCGCAGTCCTTGTCGCCTCCCTGGGGGGCGCCGGATACGTTCCCAAAGCTCCCGGCACCATGGGAACGCTGGTCAGCATCCCTCTGGTTTATTACGGCATGGGCCCGCTCTCTCTCGTTGGCCGATTGCTCCTCGTCGCGGCCGCGACTGCGCTCGCGGTCTGGTCAGCGGGCGTAGCCGTCCGGGTTTGGGGAGAGGAAGATTGCCCCCGGATCGTGGTAGATGAGATGGCCGGGTTCATGATCTCCCTGATCCCTTTTCCTATCCAGGCGGGCACGATTTTGGCGGCCTTCGCGCTCTTCCGCCTTTTCGACATCGCCAAGCCCTGGCCCTGTCGCCAGATCGACCGGAATATGGAAGGCGGCGCGGGGGTGGTCTTCGACGACCTCGCCGCCGGGGTTTACACCCTGCTTTCTCTATTCATCTTGAATGCAGTCTTGGCGTCCCAAAGCATTTCTTTCTACGGCTTGGGGAAAAATTAAGAGAGATTCTCCGATGAAAGCCGAAATCCTTTCGACGGGCGATGAAGTCCTCACGGGCGCCCTCGTGGATACGAACTCCGCCTACATCGCGGATGAATTCGAGCGGATGGGACTGGAAGTCTCGCGCCACAACACGGTGGGTGACGACCTCCCCACTCTCGTCAAGATTTTTGGCGAGATCGGTGAGCGTTCGGAAATTTGCGCCGTGACGGGCGGCCTCGGCCCCACGACGGACGATCTTTCCGCCGAAGCGGCCGCAAAAGCCCTGGGAACGGATCTGGTGCTCGACGAAGAAGCCCTCCGCTTCTTGGAAGCTTTCTTCAAGATGCGCGGGCGGACGATGAGCGATTCCAACAAAAAGCAGGCCTATTTCCCACGGGGAGCCGAACGCCTCGACAACCCCATCGGCACGGCCCCCGGTTTCGCCGTCACCATCGGCAAATGCCGCTTCTTCTTCATGCCGGGCGTTCCCCATGAAATGAAAAAGATGCTCGCCGAACAGGTCATTCCCCGGATCGAAAAAATGCGGGGGACCGAAAAGGAAGTTTCGCGCCTTACCACGATCTCCACCTTCGGCGCCCCCGAGTCGAACATCGGAGAGAAAGTGGCGGACCTCCCCCAATTATTCCCAGGGGTGAAGCTTGGGCTTCGCGCCAAGTTCCCCGAGATTCAGGTGAAGCTCTACGCCCGCGGGGGCGATCCCAAGGCCGTGGACGCCTTGCTGTCCCGCGCCACGAACGAAGCCCTTCGGCGCGTGGGGGAACTCGCTTTTTCGGATGACGGCTCGTCCATGGAGAGAACCTTGGGCGAACTCCTCAAAATGGAGAAAGCCACTCTCGCCGTGGCTGAAAGTTGCACGGGCGGGCTCATCGCCCACTGGCTCACGAACGTTTCCGGCAGCTCGGACTACTTCCGTTTTTCGGGCGTCACTTATTCGAACGACGCGAAGATGAAAGTTCTCGGCGTGAAGGAAGAAACCTTGAAACGCCACGGCGCCGTCCACGAACAGACGGCCAAGGAAATGGCCGATGGGGCGAGGAAGACGGCCGGCACGACCTATGCGATCGCCACGAGCGGCATCGCGGGGCCGGACGGCGGTTCGCCCGAAAAGCCCGTCGGAACCGTCTGCATCGGCCTTGCGACCCCCGCCGGGGCGGAAGGCTACCGCTACCAATTCGCTTCTTTCACGCGGGAAATGAACAAGGAACTCTTCGCCATGACGGCGCTGGATGTTTTGCGGCGCAGACTATTGGGACTTCCCCCGCCCCCGAGGGGCCGGGTGGACAAGTAACGCCTTTAGTCTCTTCCTTTTCCCAGGTCTTTCATCTTCTCGGCGCTATCGTTCCGCAGGAATTTCTTCGCCTTTTCCGGATCGAGCACGAAGATGTCCGCGTCGCAATCGGCGATGATCTGGTCGGCCTGGTTCACGATTTCCCCTTTGGAGACGACTTTGCGGCCGTCGCGGGAGACGAGCCAGGAACGGAGCTGTACCGGCTCTTCGAGCGGAAGGGGTTTCTTGAATCGGACCGTCAGCTGGGTCGTCACGCACATTTCATCGAGCAGGAACGCCATGCCGGAGACCGTTACTTCGTCGAGGAGGCAGCAGACGATCCCCCCGTGGGCGGCTTTGGAAAGGCCCCGGAAGCGAAACGGTACCACGTAGTCGCCGTAAACTTTATCTCCGACCCGGTAGAGCTGGATGCCCATGCTGGATTCGTTTTCCGTTCCGCAACCGAAACAGCCTTTGGACCGGAAAAGGTATTTTTTCTGTGATTCTTCAAAACGTTCGGGCATTTTCCGGGACTCCTTGAACGGGGAAATGACAGGGCGCGAAGGTAGGCCGCGCGGCCGGATGCGGCAAGGGCGGCGGGTGAATGAAATTCACTCCGTCTTCAGATGCGGTTCAAGTTTTTCTTTTCCCAGGCCACAGCAATTTCGTAACAGGGATGGCGTTCTTCCAGGGACTTGAATTCGGGGCCGTGCCGGACGCCGGCTTTTTCCCCTTCTGTTCTGGAGAGATAGGCGTGGCAAAGCTCATGATAGATGAGAAATTCGACGAAGTAGGCGGGCACGGTGCGGCGGTCGAGGCGCGGATTGATGTAAATGAGGTGTTGTCTCGGGAAATAAGAACCCAGGCGGACAGTTCGGCCTTTCCTCCGCCACTTTCCCCATCCGATGCGAGGCGGCTCCAAAGCCGGGAAATGCCGTTCGATGAGGCCTGCCAGAACGGCGGCAAGATCGTGGTGCTCTCCAAGGGATTGTAATTCCCGGCGGGGAGCGGCCCTCTCCAGCCGCTGGCGGATCAGGGGGCGATGCTCTTCGACAAAGCGGCGCAGGACGCCCCCCTCGTCCCGCTTTCCTTGGAGGAATTTTGAAATCGCCTCCAGAACATCCGGGGGAACGCGGCCGAACAAGCGGTGGGCCCTCAAGTGCCACGTTCCGTTCCGGAGCCGGGCGCTCAAAAGACTTGCCGTATTGTCCGTGAAAACAATCTCCACCGGGCGCCGGACGAGGGGGAAAAGACTTTCCGGGGAAAGTCGCGCCAGGGCTTCTTCCCCCAGCGGCAGCGCCATCTGGCTAGCGCTCTGCGGCGGCGGGGGCGGCATGGGGGCCGTACCTCACGGTGTGGAGTGCCGGTGGAATAAAAGAAAAGTCATTGAGACGGACGAATTTCATCTCCTCATTCGTCCAATCAATCCGTGTCAGAGCGCAAGGTTCCTGCTGAAAGCGGCGGAAAGAATTGAGATTTTCGCCCGCGATCCAGGCCAGAGCCGATGAAATAGCCAGATTGTGGCTGACGACGAGCACCCGCTTCCCATTGCTGCTTTCCCGGATGTTTTGAAGGGCGGAGCCTGCCCGCTTGGCGCATTCCCGAATGGTCTCTCCCCCTGGAATCCGCAAGTCGGCGGGACGGACGAGCCATTCCGAAATGAGAGAAGCGTGGTCTCTTAGCAGTTCACTCCACGTCTTTCCTTCGAGAAGTCCCTGGTCGAGTTCCCGCAGGTCCGGGTCCGTCTGGATTTTTTCGATGGGACAGTCCGAGAGAATGGAAGCGGTTTCCCACGCACGGGAAAGGTCGCTCGAGAAAACAGCGTCAAAAGCGGTATTGCCCAGATGCTCTTTTAACAGGTGGGCCTGCTTGCGGCCCCGTTCGGCCAAAGGAATATCGCTCGTTCCCTGGCAACGTTCTTCTTGATTCCAGGCCGTCTCGCCGTGGCGGATAAGAAAAAGATCCATGGTGAGGAGAAAGCGCCCAACGGCGTCGTAAGCCCACGACCTAGAAGGAACGAAAACAATTCTAGGCGCGGCCCATCTTTCGTGCAACTGCCGAGCCCGCAAGGCGCAGGAGCGCCGGGCTCAAGAACAGTTCGCAAACGAGCGCCGAACCGATGGCTACGGCGCTGATGACCCCGAAGTCCGCTACCGGCCGGAGATTGGAGAGCAGGAGGATTCCGAAACCGGCGATCAGGACCACGGCCGTGTAAATGAAGGCACGGCCCCGGAAGTGGACCGTCCAGCGGATCGCCTCTTCCGGGGTATCTCCCAGGCGCAAGCGTTCCAGGAATGCGCTGTAGAAGTGGAACGTGTCGTCCACGGCGATGCCGACGGCGATCGAGGGCATCATCACGGTCGCGAGGTCGAGTTCGATCCCCGCGATGCCCATGAACCCGAGCGTAAGCAATACGGGAATGAGGTTCGGAATCATGGCCAGAGTGGCGAGGAGCGGACTGCGTAGCAGGATGAGAAAACAGAGCCAGAGCAGGACCGTGGCGGTTCCGAACGAAGTCGTCTGACTGTCCCGGATCTTCTCGATCATGTTGGCCAGGAGTTTCACGATTCCCGTCACGCGGTAGCGGAACCGGCCGTCCAGGTTGTCCTTCGCGTAGCTATCGATCTTCCGGATGAGCCAGGCGAGATCCTTGCTCGACATGCCCTGGATGCGTCCCGTGAATCGGGCCTGGGACCAGTCTTCCGTGATGAAGCGGCCGATGAGGGGGTAATACTTGCGCGCCAGTTCGGCGAGGCGCGCCTGATCCTGGAATTCCTGCGGTTCGTAAGGGAGCGTCCGGGCCCCG
This sequence comes from Bdellovibrionota bacterium, assembly GCA_040758475.1. Lineage (GTDB taxonomy): Bacteria > JAGRBM01 > JAGRBM01 > JAGRBM01 > JAGRBM01 > JBFLVN01. The sequence continues at coordinate 2,880 of JBFLVN010000025.1, read as the reverse complement.
TTCGTCATGGCCGCGTTGATTTCCTTGAGGACGTCGGGCGTCCCCACGACGCCGTGAAGTTCCGGAAGCCCGTCGAGGAATTTCTGGAGCCGGGCGAGGTTCGGATAAGCATCCAGCCGCTTGAAATCCCCCTTCTCCCCTTCGACGACGAGATCGAAAGGGAGCGTTCCTCCCAGGTGGTTTTCAAAGTAGCGATGTGTTTTGGCGATGGGGGTATCGGGGCTGAAAAACGTCAGGGGATTTGTTTCCACGCGGATGAGGGCCATTCCAGCGAGAGACGCGAGGCCTAGAATCCCCCACGCAATTGTGAGCGGCACAGGATGCTTCAAGTTGATCTGGGTGATCCGGTCAAGAATCCGGATCAAAACACCGGATTCCTCCCCTTGATTTGCTGCGCCAGCTTTCCCTCCCCGAATAGCGGCATGAGGAAAATAACTAAGCGCGATGGGAACCAGCGTGACCGTGAGGAGGAAACTCGCCGCCACCCCGCCCGCTGTATAAAGGCCCGTCTGAACGACAGGCTTTATTTCCGCCGTGACAAGCGTGAGGAAGCCGAAGGAGGTCGTCAGCGTGGCGAAGAAACCGGGCGTCACGATGTGGCCCATGGCTTCCCGCAACGCCTCTTCGGGAGTCCGTGACTCTTTGAGCAGCGCTTCGTAGGCCAGGAGGAAATAAATCGACCCCGTGACGCTGATGGCGATGATGACCGGAACGACCACGGAAGAAGCGATCGTGATGGGAGCGCCCGCGAGCCCGAAGATTCCCATGTTCCAAAGGACGCTAAGGCTCATGATGCACATGGGAAGGAGGACGCCCAGTAGGCTCCGGGTGGAAAGCCACAGGAGCAGGACGACAATCAGGAAAGCGCTTCCGCCGAGCCACACGAGATTGCCGACGATCATCCGGTAGAGTTCGGTCAGGTAAATGGGGCTTCCGGCCATCCGGATGTTCCCCTTGTCGAACGGCGCGACCACGGATTCCACTGCGTCCGTGGCGTTGATGCGGACGGAGTTTTCGTTTCGCGGATTGCTCATCTGGACGAGCAAGAAAGCGGTCTTGCCGTCCTTCGAGACGAGGAAATCCCGGTAGAAGGGATTCGCCTGAATCTTCGCCTGGACGCCGAAAACCACCAGATTGGAAAGCGGCGGCGGCGGAAGAATGGGGACGCTGAGCGGCAGGCCTTTTTCCGAGGCCCGGAATTCCTTCGCGTTTGCAAGCGAGATCACCTGGGCCAGCTGGTCTTGTTTAACGAGGCCTTCTAGCTGCCGGGTAATGGCCGAAAGCTCTTCGAGGGGTTCGACGTCAAAAACGCTTTCCTTCGCCTCGTAAGCGACGATGATGAACTCGTCCGAGCCGAAACTGGCCTTGAGCTGGTTGTAGGTTCCGAGGTCCGGATCGCCGGGGAGGAAGAAGGCTTCGAAATCGGTGACGATCTGCAACCGGAGCGTCGCGGCCGCCATTACCAGCGTCCAAAAGCCGATAAGGAAGAGAGTAAGAGACCGGTTTTTGAGAACCCAGGCCGAGAATTTTTCCGCCGCTTTCGACACCGAAGGTATGGCTCCCCTGCTCAAAAAAAGGATCGGTAGACGCAAAAAACGCCGAAGGCGGCGCAACCCTAGCAGACACCTTTTGGGCCGAATAGAGGCGAAAGCCCCTTTCGGCCGTTAGTGGAGAAGCAGGGACCTGGCCGCCGGTGTCGGAAGCGGAAGCTGCGTGCCCGCCTGAGCAGCCCGGTACGGCAGGAACAAAGTGAACGTGGAACCGCGCTGCGGCTCCGAATCCACTTCGATCCGGCCGCCGTGGGCGTCGACGACGCTCTTGACGATGGCGAGCCCCAGGCCCGTTCCCCCTTCCCGGCGGTTCCGGGCCTTGTCGGTCCGGTAGAAACGCTCGAAGATCCGCGCCTGCTCTTCTTTGGCGATGCCGATTCCCGTATCGCTTACTTCCAGGATCGCGTAGAAGGCGTTCCCCCGGTCCACCCGGACGACGACGCGCCCACCCGGCGGGGTGTAGTGAATGGCGTTTTCCACGAGGTTCGAGAGCATCTGCTTGAGGCGGAAGGGATCGCCTTCGATCTCCACGTCGCGTACGCCCGGGAGCGCTTCAAGGGTCACGTTGCGCTCTTCGGCGATGGCGTGAAGTTGGAGCGCCACTTCCTCGGATAAACGGGAAAGATTTACCGGTTCTTTCAGGGGCGCCGCCGTTCCCGCATCCGTCTTCGCCAGCATCAGGAGGTCCTGCGTGATTCGCACGAGGCGGCCGATCTCTTCCAGGGAACTTGCAAGAATTTCCTGGTATTCGGCCACTTGGCGAGGGCGGCGGAGCGCCAGTTCGATCTCGCCCTTCAGAATCGTGAGCGGCGTGCGGAGTTCATGGGAGGCATCGGCGGTAAAACTCCGGATTTGCTCGAAGGATTTCCCAAGGCGCTCGAGGGTTTCATTGAACGTGGCGACGAGCCGCCCGATTTCATCGTCCGTTTGCGGGTCTTCGAGGCGTTCGTTGAGGCTCTCGGCGTTAATCCGCTGCACGGCGCGGGTGATGCGGTCCACGGGTTTTAGCGTCTGGTTGGCGAGCATCCAGCCGCCAAGGCCCGCCACCAGCAGGCATGCCGGAAGAACGATCAACAGGGAAATCCAAAGCTTGTGGAGGGCTTGTTCGACGCTCTCCAGCGAAGCGCCGACTTGTACCAGATTGTCCGTGATGCGGCCGTCCACGATCACCGGCATCGTGATGACCCGGACGGGGGTCGGCCCCAGGGCCCGGAACGTTTCGAACGTGAGAAGGCCCCGGGCGGCGTTTTCAAGGGCCCGTTGTGTCAGGGGAAACTGCTGACGCCGCTCGCCGAGCCACTCGGGAACGCCGCGGCCTGAAAGATCGACC
>JBFLVN010000024.1:0-22155 GCA_040758475.1 Bdellovibrionota bacterium | reverse complement strand
GAGGATTTCGTCGTAAATCTCCTGGGAGGGGGCGACTCCGCCACCGGGGGAATCGATGCGCACGACGACCGCTTTGACGTGATCGTTTTTCCGGTAGTCTTCCAGGTCCTCGACCACGTCATCGGAATAGAAAATGGGGCCTTCGACCTTCACGATTCCGATGGAATCGCCCCGGAAGGCCGAGAACGTACCGCCGCCCTGGGCTTCGAACTCCCCGTGGTCTTCCCAGAGCGCCGCGAATACGACCAGCACTCCGACAAAAAGCACGAAGCTTCCGGCCAGGAAATAAAAGAGATACGGCTTTCGTTTGGAAGACTCGCTCATCCGCACCCGGGAAGGGGCGCAGGCGCGCCCCTCGCAGGAAGAATAGCCTTAGGACGCCCGTCCGGTCGAATCACCGTCTTCGCCGGTGGAAGGCGTGGAAGAAGGCTGGTCGGAGGAATCTTCCTCCGTACCCGTGGAAGCCGCTTCCTTGCGCGCCGCGGCCGCCCGAAGCTGCTCTCCCAGGACATCCCCGAGGCTCGCCCGCCCATCCCCTTGGGAGGAGATAAAACGCTTGAGGTCGGCCCGCTCCTGGGACCGCTCCATGGCTTTGACCGAAAGGGAAATCTTCCGCTCGGTGGTATCGATGTGGACGATCTCCGCTTGGAACTGCTTGCCGATTTCGGCCAGGGACTTGGGATCGACGTTCGGGTCCCGGGAAAGCTCGTTCATGCGGATGAGGCCTTCGATGCCGTCGGCCAATTCGACGAAGACGCCGAAGTCCGTAACGCTCACGATCTTGCAGTCGACGAGCGCCCCCTTGCGATGGGCCTTCGTATAGGCGACCCAGGGGTCTTCCGAAAGCTGCTTGATCCCGAGCGAGAGGCGCTGGCCCTCCCGGTCGATGTTGAGGACAACCGCTTCGACTTCCTGGCCCTTCTGGAAGAGTTGGGTGAGAACCGGGGGCTTCTTCGCCCAGGTCACGTCCGAGATGTGGACGAGGCCGTCGATTCCCTCTTCGACGTTCACGAAGATGCCGAAGTCCGTGATGCTCTTGATCTCTCCCTTGATGTGGGAGCCCGGGGGAAGCTTCTGGGAAATAACGTCCCAGGGGTTGGGCATGACCTGCTTCATGCCGAGGCTCACGCGGCGGTTCGTCTTGTCGATGTCGAGTACCATCACATCGACCACGTCGCCCACCTTGAGGATCTGGCTCGGGTGGCGGACCTTGCGGGTCCAGCTCATCTCGGAAACATGGATGAGCCCTTCGATGCCGGGGGCGATCTCCACGAACCCGCCGTAATCGACGATGTTCGTCACGGCCCCGCGGGTGCGCGTCCCGATGGGCCAGTCCGTCTCTACCTTGGTCCAGGGATCGGCTTCCAGTTGCTTGAGTCCGAGGGAAACGCGCCCCGTCTCCCGGTTGAACTGGAGAACCTTGACCCGCACTTCGTCGCCAGGCTTGATCTTCTCGCTCGGGTGCTTGATCCGGGCCCAGGAGATGTCGCTGATGTGGAGGAGGCCGTCCAAACCGCCCAGGTCCACGAAAGCGCCGTACTCGGTCAGGTTCTTGACCGTCCCGGTGACGATGGCACCCTCGACAAGGGCTTTTAGCGTCTCGTCCCGCATGTGGGAGCGCTGCTCTTCGAGCACCGCCCGGCGGGAGAGGACCACGTTTCCGCGCTTCTGGTTGAATTTGATGATCCGGAACTGGCCCGTCTGGTTCAAATACTGGTCCAGGTTCTTGGGCATCCGGATGTCGACCTGGGAGGCGGGAAGGAAGGCCTTCACGCCGATGTCGACTTCGTAGCCGCCCTTCACCCGGCTCGTGATCTGGCCTTCAACGATCGCGTTCTTGGCGAAGGCGTTGGCGATCTCGTCCCAGATGCGCAGGCGGTCGGCCTTGTTCTTGGAGAGCTGGCAGTAGCCCTGCTCGTTGACGTGGAGCGAGTCGATGAAGACGCGCACCTGCGCCCCGGGTTGGACCGTCATCTGGCCGCCGCGCTCGAACTGGTGGCGCGGCACAGCCCCCTCGCACTTGTAGCCGATGTCGACCACGACGAAATCGTTCGTGATCTTCACCACGTTGCCGGTAACGATCTCCCCTTCGGAGAGCTCTTGCGCGCCCATGCTCTTTTCGAACAGGTCGGCAAAGCTGCCTGAGCCACCCGGCTCGCCGGCACCGGCACGGGTGGGCGGAATCTTTTGTGAAGTCATTGGTATTGATGGAACCCCTTATGGCTGGCGGTTCAGGGGCCTACTTAGACCACATCCCCAAGGGAAAGACAAATCAGGAACGCTCCAGGGACCGCACTTTATTGACGATCCGGTCGATCACTTCGGAAATCGTGAGGCCCGTCGAATCGACGAGATGGGCATCGGGGGCTTGCACGAGGGGTGCCTGTTCCCGGGAGGAATCCTGGCGGTCCCGCACCGCTACGTCTTCCAGGATTTTCGCAAGCGGAATCTCTTGCCCCTTGGCGGCGAGTTCCGCCTGGCGGCGCCGGGCCCGCTCTTCGAGGCTCGCCGTTAGGAAAAACTTGGCCTCCGCGTCCGGAAAAACGACCGTTCCGATGTCCCGCCCCTCCATGACGACCCCACCAGAGGCTCCCAGGCGCCGCTGAATTTCGGTTAAACGGCGCCGCACGGGCTGTTTGGCCGAAAACGTGGAGGCCGCCATGGACATTTCGGGGGTCCGGATCAGGGCCGAAACGTCTTCCTCCGATAAAAGGACGGCGGCGGGCTTGGCGGGGTCCGTCGAGGGGGGGCCGAAGCCCACTTCCAGGGTCTTGCAGAACTTTTCGACCGCCTTGTCGTCGGACTTGTCGAGCCCGGCCCGCTCCGCGGCCAGGGCCGCCGCCCGGTACATGGCGCCCGTATCTATATAGAGATATCCCAGGCGCGCGGCGACCGCGCGGCTCACGGTGCTCTTGCCCGCCCCGGCCGGGCCGTCCACCGCCACGATGGGCTTTCGCCGGCCGCTCACGCAGAGACCTCCGAAAGGAGTTCAAAAAAGCCGGGAAAACTCGTCTCGACGCAGGCCGTATCGCCGACCTCGATTTCGCCGTTGGCCTTCGCGCCGCAAACCGCCAGACTCATGGCAACCCGATGGTCGCCGTGGGAGTCCACCCTGCCTCCCGAAACAGACCTTTCCGGATTTCCCCGGATTTTCATGCCGTCGGGAAGGGGCTCGATTTGAATCCCGAGTTTCCCCAGTTCCTCTCCCATGGTGGCGATCCGGTCCGATTCCTTCACCCGTAGTTCCTGGGCATCCGAAATGACCGTCTCCCCTTCCGCGAACGCCGCGGCGACGGCGAGGACGGGAATTTCATCGATGAGGCGGGGGACAACGGCTCCGCCGATCTTGCCCGCCTTGAGGCGCGAAGCCTGGATCTTCAAATCCGCCACCGGCTCGCCGGAACGCTCCCGGGGATTCAAAACTTCGATCTTCCCTCCCATCTTACACAGAACTTCCACGATCCCATCTCTCGTCGGGTTCACACCCACATCTTTAAGGAGCAGCTCCCCTTCCTTGGCCAAGAGGGCCGCGACGATCAAGAAAGCGGCCGAGGAAATATCCGAAGGGACTTCGATGTCCCGCCCCTTGGGCTGCTGCCCGCCGCGGAGGCTCACGCCCCCTTCCACCTTGCGGGTTTCCACTCCCATCCAGGCGAACATGCGTTCCGTGTGGTCGCGGGAAACGGCCGGCTCCAGAACCACCGTCTCACCTTCCGCATAAAGTCCCGCGAGGAGCAAGGCGGATTTCACCTGGGCGGAGGCCACGGGGCTTTTGTAAGTGACGCCCTTGAGCTTCTTTCCCTTGGGAAGCCCCCGCACGCGAAGCGGGGCGTTCCCCTTCCCGCCGATTCCTTCGATCTGAGCCCCCATTTGCGCGAGCGGTTCCATCACCCGGCCCATGGGGCGGCGGCGGATGGAAGCATCGCCGTCGAGCACCGAATCGAAAGGCTGGGCCGCCATGATTCCCGAAAGAAGGCGAATCGTCGTCCCCGAATTTCCCACATCGAGGTTTTTGGTAGGCGCCTTCAAACCGCCGAGCCCCACTCCATGGATTACTAACTCAGTACGGGCAGGCCGCTCGATTTTCACACCCATGGCTTCAAAGCAGCCGATGGTCGCCAGGGGATCGTCCCCCGGCAGGAATCCGCGGACGCGCGTCGTACCCGTGGCGAGGCTTCCGAGCATCACCGAGCGGTGGGAGATGGATTTATCTCCCGGAATGCGGGCTTCGCCCGCGATCTTCCGGAAAGGCTTTGCCCGGCGATCGCTCACCGCCCCCTCCCCTTCTTCGCTGGATCGAGCGAGCGGCGGAAACGGGCCGCCTGCTCGAAGAGTTTTTCGAGCTCTCCCCAGCGGCCGTGAGTGATGGCCCGGTTCATCCGGAGAAGCTCTTGAAGGAACGCAAGGACCGCCTCGTCGACGGCTTTTGCATTGGCTTCGATGATCTCGCGCCACATTTGAGGGGAACTCGCTGCGATGCGGGTCGTGTCCTTGAATCCCCCGCCCACGTAACGGGCGAGTTTCTTGGCTCGTTTCTTATCACTCCCCGCCGCCAGGGCCAGGGCATAGGCAATCACGTGGGGCGCGTGGGAAGTGACCGCGAGCAGCCGGTCGTGCTCCACAGGCGAAAGCACCTCCACGTCCATCCCCAAATCCTTCCAGAATTTCTTCACCCGCGTAGCGCGGCGGGGATCGGTCTTTGAAGTCGGCGTTACGACGCAGCGGCGTCCTTCGTAGAGCTTTGAAAAGGCCGCGCCGGGGCCGCTCTTTTCCGTTCCCGCGATGGGATGGGAGCCCACGAAAAGTTTCCGGGCAACGGGGTCTTTTTCGATGGCCTTGAGGATGGGCCCTTTGACCGATCCCACGTCCGTGATAACGGCGCCCGGTTTAAGTTCGGCCCGGGAAACTTCGATCACCCGCTCCGCGATGCTCGCCACCGGGACGGATACGAGGACGAAATCCGCCCCTTCGGCCGCCTTTTCCAGGTTCGTCTCAAAAGAATCGATGGCTCCGATCCGGCGGGCTTCTTCCAGGGTTTTACGCTTTCGCGAAAATCCCACGACCCGCCGGGCAAGGCCCCGCCGCCGGGCCGCAAGGCCCGCCGAGGCCCCCATGAGGCCCACTCCGACGAGGAGTAGTTTGTCGATCCGTGCGCTCACGCGCCCGTCCCTAGCACGGCCGAAAGCGCTTTGACGAGCGTCTCGATTTCTTCCTGGGTCCCCACCGTGATCCGGAGGTGATTGGGAAGGTCATAAACCCCGACGGGCCGGGCGATGACTCCCTTGCGAAGGAGCGCTTCGTAGACGGACCCCGCCGGGCGACCAAGGCCCGCCAGGATAAAATTGCCCCAAGAGGGTGTGACCTTTAGCCCCAGCTTTTCGAGGTGGGCCCGCAGATAGCGGAGCCCTCGGACGTTTACTTCCCGGGAGCGCCGCACGAAATCCTCGTCCGAGAGGGCCGCGAGCGCCGCCGCCTGGGCCACGGTATTGGCGTTAAACGGCGGACGCACCCGGTTCATGAGATCCGATATTTCAGGCGTCGAAACCGCGTAGCCGATCCGAAGGCCTGCGAGGCCGAAAATCTTCGAGAAAGTCCGGGTGATGATGAGGTTCCGTCCCGCCGCCAAATCCTTCCAGGGATCGGGGTAATCGGGATCGGTCACATATTCGGCATAGGCCTCGTCCACGAGGATCGGAATGTCCGCCGGAACCCTGCCCAGAAATTTCTTCCAGGCGCTTTGGGGAAACATGGTCCCCGTCGGGTTGTTGGGATTGGCCAGGAAGATAAAGCGGGTCTTGCTCGTAACCGCGGCGGCGATCCCCTCCAGGTCGTGGCCCAAATCGGGAAGCGGCGGGACTTCGATTCCCGTAGCTCCGATAGCCTTGCAAATGAGGGGATAAACGATGAAGGCGTGGCGCGAATAGATAGCTTCATCGCCCGGCGCCAGGAACGTACGCGCGGCGATCTCGATGACTTCGTTCGAGCCGTTTCCCAAAACAACTTGCGGACGAGCAACACCATGCCGCTCCGCGATGGCACCCGTGAGGTGATAGCCCGAGCCATCGGGATAGAGATGGATGCCCGTGAGGGCTTTTTTTGCCGCCTCGAGTCCCTTGGGAGAAGCGCCGAGGGGATTTTCATTGGAAGCGAGTTTGATGATCTCCTTGAGCCCCAATTCCCGTTCGAGTTCTTCGATCGGCTTGCCGGGTACATAGGGCAAGAGTGTCTTGATGTTCTCGCGGACATGCATGGGGTTTTATTCGAGGGCCCGCGGATAGGCCCCCAGAATCTTGATCTGGCGGCACTTCTTCGAAGCTTCCTGGATGGCTTTCGCGACGCGGGGCTCTTCGGCGTGGCCGGCCACATCGAGGATGAAGACGTATTCCCAGGGGCCGCCGCTCGTGGGCCGCGATTCGATGCGCGTGAGGCTCACCTTGCGGCGGGCGAAAGGGGCGAGGATTTTTTCGAGAACCCCCGCTTCGTCCTTTACGGAAAGAAGCAGGCTCGTCTTGTCGCTCCCCGATGGGGCGGTCTTCTGGTTGCCTAGCACCAGAAAGCGGGTCCGGTTGCTCGTACGGTCCTGGATGTCCCTGGCAAAGATTTGGAGCCCGGTCTGCTCGGCAACCCATTCACCACCAATGGCGGCGGCCTCGGGATCGCCCCGGACCCGCTCGGCTGCCCGCACCGTGCTCGAATCGGCCAGGAGCTCGGCCGCCGGATAATGCCGAAGGAGCCATTGGCGGCACTGGGCGAGCGGCTGAGGATGGGAATAGATTTTCCGGACGGGCCTGCCTTCCGCCTCCGGCGCCCGAAGAAGGCAGTGGCGGATTTCCACCACGACCTCGGCGCAAATCCTGGCGCTCGTCGAAAGAAGGCGGTCCAGGGTTTCGTTGATAGACCCTTCCGTCGAATTCTCCACGGGCACGACGCCGTAATCGGCGTGCTTGCGCTCCACGGCGTCGAAGACTTCCCCGATCGTATGCACCGGCTCGCCCGTGGGCTTGCTGCCAAAATGCTTGAGGGCTGCCTGATGGCTGTAAGTGCCGACGGGCCCCAGGAAGGCCACAGAGACGGGGCGCTCTAACGCCCGGCAGACGGAGAAAATTTCCCGGAAGACGCTCTCGATCGACGCGGCATCGAGCGGTTCGGCGGATTTCGCAACAAGGCGATCCAGGATCGCTCGCTCCCGCTCGGGAATGTGGGGAGGTGTTCCGTTCGTAGCTTTGGCGTGGCCGATCTCCTGGGCGAGCTCGGCCCGTTCGGCCAGGAGGGCGAGGAACTGGTCGTCAATGGCGTCGATGCGCGAACGGAGCAAAGCAAGGTCCAGCGACTGGCCGGACTCCTTCTTCGCTTTTTTAGGCGCCTTCTTTTTTGCCTGCTTCGCCACGATCCCCTAATTCCCCCAGGCTTTCCCGGCCGCTCCCACGGCGGCTTCCACGTCATCGTCCGCCGGAACCCATTCGATTCCCGTTTCGCCCCGCCACCAGGTTAGCTGCCGTTTGGCATAGCGGCGGGTGTCTTGCTCGAGGCTCCCCAGAACCGCTTCCAAAGGCATTCTTCCCGAAAGATGCTCCACCGCCTGCCGGTAGCCGATGCTGGAAAGGGCCGCGCCTTCGGGCGGGTAACCCTTTTCGAGAAGCCCCCGCGTCTCTTCGAGGAGCCCCGCTTCCAGCATACTGCGGCTTCGCTCGCCAATTCTCTTATAAAGAGTCTCCCGTTTCACCGCAAGGCCGATCAAGGCAGGCGAGTAACGCTCTTCCCGAAAGCCATGGGAAGCCTGCCAATCCGAAAGGGGCCGCCCCGTTTGCTCGAAGACGGCAAGGGCCCTGAAAATCCGCTGGCGGTCATTCTTCCCGATGCGCTCTGCTGCCAGGGGATCGGCCTTCGCGAGGGCCTCGTGAACAGCGGGCGTGGGTGTTCCCGCAAAGCGGGATTCAAGGGCTTCCCGCATGGCCGGTTCCGTCGGCGGCGCTCCCGAAAGCCCTTTGCAAAGAGCCCGAAGGTAGAGCCCCGTCCCTCCCACCAGGATGATACGGCCGCCTTGGGAGAGGAGATCGTCGATGAGTGCGGAGGCGGCCTTGGCGTACGCCCCCGCGGTGATCTCCTCGTCAGGACCGCCCAGGTCATAGAGATGATGGGGAAACCGGGCGCGCTCCTCGGGCGTGGGCTTCGCAGCGCCAATTTCGAGGCCCCGGTAAAGCTGTACGGAGTCGTAGTTGACGACGTGGGCGGAATAGCGTCCGGCCAATTCGAGGGCCGCCGCGCTCTTGCCGCTCGCCGTGGCGCCGATGAGCGCCACAAGCTTGGGGGCCTCCCGATGTCCGGTCGGGGGCATGAGGCAATTCTAGTTTAGATCACCCGTTTGAAAAGGCGTTCCACGTCTGCCCGGAAGATTTCCCGGACGACGGGCCTTCCGTGGGGGCAGTGGGCCGCGTAGTCCGTATCAGCCATCTGGGCGAGAAGGGCTTTGGCCTCTTCCCGGGAGAGGGGCGTCGATCCACGGATCACGCCGTGGCACGCCACGCGGGCGCAGATTTCCTCGATGGCCTGCTCGCCTGCCCGCGTCTTTCCCCGTTCGAGCATCTCGGAAGCGCACTCCGCGATGAGCTCGTCCACCGGACGCTCGGCTAGAATGGCGGGAACGGAGCGGACGAGCACGGCACCACCCCCGTAGGATTCGATCTCGAACCCAAGGCGCGAGAGGTCGGGCGCCGCCTCGAGCAAGGCAAGGGCCTTGGGCGCGGGGAGCTCGATCACCTTGGGAACGAGAAGGCGCTGGGCCCCCTTCCCTCCCGGAGAGAGCGCCGCTTCCCGGAGGCGCTCGTAATAAACCCGCTCGTGAGCCGCGTGCTGGTCGATCAGATAGAGGGCGTCGGCCGTCTGACAGACCAGAAATTCGTTATGGAACTGGCCGATTACATCGAGGCCCGCGAAAAAGTTACTCTTGGCTGCTGCGCTTTCGATCCGTGATTTTTCCTCCCCCGGCCGGGGCGATAGGGCACGGGAGGAATAATCCGGTGCCCATCCCTTCCGCTTCGGCTCGTAGGCCGCGAGGGCTTCCTGAATGCGCTGCTGGCGGTCCACCACCTCCCCAGTCTCTGTAGAGTACGCGGGTATGGAGGGCGTGGGAGCCGCGGCCGGAAGCCAGGGGGCTTCCTCGAACAGGGTTTCGAGGGCTTTCAGAATACTTCCATAGATCGCCTGGGGCGCCCGGAAGCGGACTTCGCTCTTCGTCGGGTGGATATTCACGTCGACTGACGCCGGATCGATCGTGAGGCTCAAGACGACGGTCGGATACTTCCGTTCGACAAGCACTTCCCGGTAGGCGCTCTGGACGGCATGGGCCAAGGAGCGGTCACGAATGGGCCGGCCGTTGACGAAGAGATAGATCGACGATTGGGTCCGCGAAAGAAGTTCGGGGGAACCCACCAGACCTTCCCACCGGATTTTCTCTCCGGCCGCGTCCCCTTCCCAAAGAATGGGATAAAGGTGTCCCCTGGCCTCTTTCCCCAAAACCTGGGCGGCCCGCTCCCGAAGCTCGGGCGCGGCGGGCGCGTCCAACACGGTTTGGCCCCCATGCTGGACCCGGAAAGAGATTTCAGGGCGTACGAGGGCGAGGCGCGAGAGGAAGTCGAGGCAATGGGAAAGCTCGGTGGCGTCGGTTTTCAGAAACTTCCGGCGAGCCGGAGTATTGTGGAAAAGACTGGCCGCTTCGACGCTCGTCCCCGGAGGAGCGGAGCGGGCTTCAAGGGGCGATATCTTCCCACCTTCCGCGCGCACTTCCCAAGCCACGTCCTCGGCTTTCATCCGCGAAAGCAATTTGAAGCGGCTCACCGCCGCGATGGAGGGAAGCGCCTCCCCCCGGAAACCGAGGCTCAAGATGCGGGTAAGATCGTCGGCCGTTTCGATCTTGCTCGTGGCGTGGCGTTCGAGCGCGACGGGGATTTCTTCTTTCGGTATTCCGCACCCGTCGTCCGTCACCCGGATCAAATCCTTGCCGCCCCGCTCCAGATCGACTTCCACCCGCCGGGCGCCGGCGTCCAGGGAGTTTTCGACGAGCTCCCGCAGGGCGGCCGCCGGGCGCTCGACCACCTCGCCCGCGGCGATGAGGTTTACGAGCGCGTCCGGAAGGCGGCGGATGGGCATGGGCCTACCCTAGGCCCGCCCGGGGGAGCGATTCAAGCAGGGCCTTTAAGGATTGGGCGGCGTCGCGTCGAAGACGATCCCGCGCACTTCCGAATCCGGATCGCCCAGGGGAACGCGCTCGGCCGAGAGGGTGGCAGGCGCACCGCGGGAGAGGGCGGGACTCGTGAGGTCCACGAGGATCAAGTTGTCGCCAGAAAGGTCGCAAGCGCTCGATCCGGAAATGATCGTGCTCACGCGGCCGTCGACGACGAACAGGGTATTTCCGTTCAAGGTGAGGCGGCCCGCGCAGTTCCCCACGTCGGCGCCGGAGACCCCGCCCACCTTCTGAGGCACGTGATAGGTGATCTGGGCGCTTCCAGAAGGAGCGGCCGAGAGGGGCGCCACGTCGAAAACTTCCACGGTGTTACCGCCGGCCCCGTTCGATTCGGTCACGAAGAGAAGATTCCCGTTCAAGAACGCGTTCGTGGGAGCCTGGGCCAGCGCGATCGCCGTGCCGGGAGCGCCTTGGAATACCCCGGCGCTGAAAGCGTCCCGGGGGGTGGAGCCATCATATGAGAACGGCGCCAGATCGAGGACGCCCAAACGCGCTTGCCCGCCTCCGGAAGCGCCGACGAAATAGGCCAGATCTCCCTGAATTACGATGTCCTGCACGTCCTGGGGCGAGAAGGTCGCGCTAAGAGCTGGCTTTACGCTCGCATGGTCGACGTTCACCCGGCACGTCGTCGTCGCAGGCTGGAAGTTGGCTGCCTGGAGATTGTCCGTATTGAAGGCCAGGAGCCGGCCGCCGCTCCCGCCGGCAAAGCCAATCAGCACGAGGCCGTCCCGTGAGGCGACCGAAGTAATCGTGGCTCCGCCCAAGACGCCTCCGGCGTCGATGGTCAGCCGGTTGGAGGATTGGCAATTGTCCCCCGCCCTCTCCGTCGTCAAATCGATTTCTTCAAAGGTGAGAAGATCCCAAGCTGCGATCTCCCAATTGGGCTGGTGTTGAATGATCCCGACGAGCCACCCGCGGCCGCGGTCCACGTCCACGTCTGAGAAGGGATCGTTCCCCGAATCGATGCCCTGGATTTGCGAGAGGTCCGCGTCCAAGTCCAGCGCCGCCCGGCCCGTAAAATCCACGACGCCGAGGAAGGAACTTCCCTGGATGGGCGGGCTCGTCCCCTGGGCGGTGACGAAACCCACGAGGTTTCCAAGGAAGCTCGTGCTGAAGTCGCCCATCACGAGATCGTCGAGCATCTGGAGCGGGTACCCGGCGTTCGAGTCGAACACCATGGGGAAGGAAATCGAAGAAAAGCCGCTCACGTTGTTGGTATCGTCGATCCGGGGAGAAACCTGCGCCGTCCCCGTTTCCTCCAAGATCACCACGCGGTCGTGCTGCGGATTGAGAATCGCGATCCGCTGGACGTTTCCGGCATCCGAAAGCTTGCGGGAGAAGAACGGAACGGCGTCCCCCGGCAAAGCCACGTCGGGGCTCTCCCCTGTTTCGGTATTGCTGATGCCGGACTCCGACGCGATGAAACCCGGTCCGCCCAGGTAATCGAAAGGAGGATAAAAACTGGCCGAAAGGCTGGCGTTGTCACTCGTCCGGCTGTGGCCGAACACCAGGACTTCAGCCGTCAACCCGTTGACGAAATATCCAAATTTCTTCGTCGCCGCCAGGACGTGTCCACCGCTGCCCGGCACGCGGGTGGGGCTCTCGAAGTGGAGTACCGTCGAGCCCGAATTGTCGTTGGACTGGGCCGAATTAACGGGCAGGCACCCGCCGGAGGGCGAATTGTCGAGATTGTACCGGCGGGAATTGGCGCCCGACGAAAGGAGGCATTTCTTTACGCTGAAAGCCCCCGCGTGGGCACACTTGGTCCCCGAAAGGGGCGGATGGCTGCATCCCGTCGAGGGATCGTCCGCAAGGGTTCCGTAAGTAAAGGTCACAAGACCGGTAAAAATATCGTCCGAAGCGTCGCCCGCCACACCGATGTCGTGCTGGAGGATGGCGGCATCCTTGAAATCCTTTAGGTAGTAATTGAATAACGGATCGCGGAGGCCGCGGACGTCACCGAAGGGAAGTCCGCGCGGGACGCTCGGGAAGCTGTTAAGCGGGTCTTGGATCGCCGCAAAGGCTGGAGAACCCGTATCTTGACCGTTTACCGTCTGGGAAAAATCCACGATCTTGATGGTACGCATGACGCGGAATTCGTCGATGACCCCTCCACCGGGTACTGCGTCGCAGCGGTCTGTACGAATCAGAAAGGTGGTATTGGGGTTTGTCGAGTCGAGGCCCGTTACCGTGTAGCGGTAGAGGAACCCGCTCGGGATATTGAAATCCGTCACCAAAACGTCCCCCGGGAACACGAGGTCATCGGGCGTATCGGCAAGCCCGTCGGAACCCCTAAGATCGGCCGCTCCCGTAACCACGACCGCCAAATCCGCGCTGCGGGGGTAAACGACATAGTTGTCCGGCTGCCTGGGATGGTTGTCGGTTGAAGTGTTGTACGTGGCGGCTGTCAGATAGGGGAGATCGCCCACGCAAGCGATGGGGTAAGGGGAATCCGCGGCCGTCGCCGTAATCGCGAGAGTAACAGAACCCGTTCCATCGTTGATGAGCACCGGCGCCGCGTTGGCTGCGATGTCCACTTGATAGAGCGGCTGGAACTCGCGGTTGCTCGTATCAGACGTGTTCGTATCCCGCGTACCCGAACGTACGGCCAGAAGGGCCACGTCCCGGCGAACGCCAGCAACAACTGATGGGAGATCGGGAAGAATCATTTGGTAAGGGCGGAAATCCTTGGTCAGGTTCGAAAGAGTCGCATTCGCGCGGAACGTCGTAGGGGTGGCCGGAGGATTCGTATTCGTATCGCAGGGTGTCGGCCAGGGCGTTATTGCACCTTCGTTATTGAAATCACTGGCAGGCGCCTCCGCAACCTGGTTCCACCAATCCCCCGGGAGGTTAGTCATCCGCGGCGTAAGAAACGTGACGCCGTTGGGGAAAAGTGATCCGGCCCGGTCCACAAGCAAAAATTGCTCAGGATTTTCCTGGCCTGCATGGGTATCGTCCGCCGTTCCGTCGAAATCGCAATCGAAGAGGATGCCACTGGTCTGACCCGTCGAAGCGATGGAGTGGGTCGCCGTGTCGTGGTCCAAATCGACCTCGCAACCCACGAAATCCGGAAGCGTCCCCTGACAGAGGGCCGGCTCCAGGATGCCCGACGACTGGCCGGGAAACCGCACGAGCAGATCGAGGAAGGGATTTACCGTCGCCGGGGCGGGATCGGGGGAAAGGGCGATCACGCTCACACCCCCACCCGCCGAAGTCGTGCCGGTGGGCGTTTGGATGACCACGAAGGCCAGCGCCCGATCCGAATCGATCGCGATGGGCCCTGGGCCGGAAACCAACGAAGCCGGAGCGCTGGAAAGAGTCCGGTTGCGAATGGAAACGAGCGGCAGGAACTGGGTATTGCCCACGACGCCCGTGTCCGGGAAACTGAAGGACCACTGATCGGTCACCCCATCTTCCACCATGTCGATGACATAGAGCCCCTGGTACGAGCGGTCCGTCACATAGGCCCGAGCCGTAACACCCGGGATCGTCCCGGCCGTGGGCCGCCAGATGGCGATCGAATCCGCCCGCTCGGGCGAACGGGTGACGAGAGCCGGATCGGGCGTAGGCAGGCCGATTCTCGAAATGCCCACGTCGGCAGCGGGCGAAGTGGTGGCAGGGTCGTTGTCCGCGTCGATCTCCCGGTAGTTGGAGACGATGCGGAAATCCGAATTATTCGGAACCTGGGCGCTCGTAAGGTCGCCCGAAATCCGGATCGTCGTGTCATCGATGACTTCGATCACCGTCCGGGTGATCGTCCCTCCCTCCAGGGATTCGGGAGGATGGATGATGATCCGGTCGCCAGGGGCGACCGCGCAGTCGTCGTCATCGGTGGAAGAAGAAGTCGAGAAGTCGCTCAGGGACAGGCCCACGTTGCACGCGGCGTTGCGCGAAGCGGAGGCGCCCGCGGGACCGTCCACGAAATTCGAGGCGGGCGATACGAGGATGTCCGAAGGGCTCCCGCCCGAGAGGGAGAGGTCGCCGTGCTGGACGAGAACCTCTTCCCCTATCCGGACGAGGGAGAGGTCGTGGCTGTACGTGTTGACGACCAGGGCCCGGTCGACAGCTCCGGGCGGAGCGCTGGCCGTGGCGAAAAAGGCGACCGAGTTGGGCCCGAGGCCTGTCATGTGGATGGCTTGGGGGCCTTGCGTCGAATCGGCGTCCACGGCCTCCACGCCCGGGAACGGAGAGCCCGCGGTCAGGTCGAAAACGTGGATGGCGCTTGTGGAGCGATCGGTGATGTACCCGCGGTTCACGGCGCCCGGGAGGACGATCGTGCGGGGGAGTGAGAATTCCGGTGTCAGCCCCGCGCACGGCTCGTCGGAAACGCGGAGTTCCGCGATGGTGCCGGGCAGATATGATCCGAGCGTGACCTGGAACCGGGCCTGGCTGGGGTCCACGTTCCCGCCCACGACCCCGGTGGGGAGGCCGTTCGACATCCCTCCCGTGAAATCGGCGCATTGATCGGTAAGGCCCGGCCCCGTCAGGTGGACGGAGTACTGAGTGATGTCGTCACCCGCTTGAACCGCTACGGCGCCCAAAGCCCCACGGACGAGGAGCGAGTTGACGTTCGTTCCATCGGTAAAATTGGTCAGCGCATTGCTGACGGGCGTCGCCCAATGGACGCGTGCCATATCGAGGGGCGGCGGAGGCGAATCGTCCGTGCCGATGGCGAAGAGGAACGAAACCGAATCGCCGCCCGTCAAACCGGTCACGGCGGCGATGGCCGCGGTGACAGTCAAATCCCCCGCCGCGCCGTTCGAGCCCACGTTGAGGTTCGAAGTGGCGAGCCCGCCCCCCGCCGTGACGGGCGCGGAGGCCGAGAGATTCGAATCGTCGCCCAAGGGGGCGAGCGCAATGGCGTAATTCACCGTCGCCCCATTGAAGGTGCGGCCGAATTGATCGCGCACGAGCACGTCCATGGCGTGCTGCTCGCCACGGGCGACGCTGCGCTCGGCCTGCGTATCGGGCGAAGTCATTTCGATGGAAGCGGGCGAGGCCCTTTCGACGTGCGCCCTCAGGGCGAGGCCCCCCGCCGGATGGACCGTCACGGCGGGAACAGTCGCCGTCGCCTGAAAAGCATGATCGCCTTCGTTGTTGGCAACTTCGAGCGTTCCGGCGGTGATCTGCACTTCGGCGGGGAAGACGCTCGTCACACACGGCGGAGTGGCCGCGCAATTGGTGACCCCCGTCAGGACCGCCGGAGAGGAGAAAACCCCGCCTGCCGTGTTGTCCGCGAAGGAAATCGTGGCCGTGCTGCCAGTATCGAGACCGTATTTGTCGATGACCCGCAGCGAAAGGGGCACGGCCGCCGTCCCCACGTAGGGGCAAATCTCACCGTTGGCGCAAGTCTGGCTGTTGCCCCCGGTAACCGAGAGCACGAGGTCCGCATCCTGGGCGATGGTCACGACGAAGGTGATGGGATCGACGCCCGGCTCCGGGTCGCCGAAAAAGTTCATGAGCGTGGCGGTGACGTAGAGCTTCCCGCCGTTGAAGGCCGAGGGGTACGGGATTACCGACACCTGGGCGAAACCACTGGAGAGATCGACGGACGTCGTATCCCCCTCGCCGTTCAAGCTTCCGTCGTGGGTCGCATCCCCCGGAGTGAAATCCACCTGGAACTGGATGAAGCACCCTTGCAAGTCCTGGAGGCATTGGGAGCCGTTGCTGGAGATGGGATTCCCCTGAAGGTCGGTCGCCATCAGGACGAGGGGCTCCCCCAAAGCCACCAGGGGGAAGCTCGCCTGCCCGTCGCCCGAAACGATGGCCAGTTCGAACAAGGCGTCGGCGTAAAGGAGCGGGTCGGGGGAATCGGCCGTGCTTGAAGTAGCGAGGTTTGTCACCCGCACTGTGGCCTCGGCCGTTCCATCCCCGTTTCCGTTGACGTCCGTCAACGTGGCGGAAGGTACCGTCACCACGATCTCGTTGATCGTGGCGCTTAAAATATCGAAATCGGCGCAATCCTGCGGGAATCCCCCACCGGCGTAGGTGCAGGCCACCTCTTCCGGCGGATTTCCCGGAGAAGGATCGCCCACTTCGTCAAAGATAAAGCGGACCTCGAAGTTCGCCGGATCGAATCCGGTACCGGCGATGGCGAGTTCCACCGGGTTCGAGGAACCGTCGAGTCCACTCAGCGGCACGGGGGCCGGAACGTTGGGCGTGAGCGAGAGGATGTTGAGCCGGGGCGGCATCTTGATCTGGCCCAGGGCCGCCAGTTGAAGGACGGTCACGTCGCCTACCGTGATGTCCTTGGCGTCGGCGCCGGGGCCAAGCCCTCCCATGTTGCGGTTGGCGAAATCGATGCAGACCGAATCGGCCAAGGGGCCGCATCCGGTGGCGGCCGTGATCGGGAAAACATTGGCCGCGTCGATCTGGGTCCCGTCGGGAACGGCGAGGCCCAGGGCGAAGAGCTGGACGTAGGCCACATCGCCCACGGTGATCCTCCCGTCCGGAGCGCCCGGGGGGAAGACGTCCCCAAAGAGGCCCTGGGCCCGGGCCATGCCCGGCAAGGCGAGCCCGGAGGCGAGCAGAGCCGCCGCCAACCACCGCCTAACCGATTTTGTTTCCATCCACTTCACCGCAATCACTCCAATGCCCGGCCCGCCATCCATTTATTGCCCGTAGTACCGCGCCTGCCCCACCTGCACTTCGACGGCAAGGTTCGCGGAAGGGATCGTCTGCGGCAGACACAAGGGCGGAGAGCCCGTGAGCTGGTTGACTTCCTGGAAGGCCGGCGCAGGCGTCGGGCGGAAAACCGCGTCGGCCGCCGTCGTCGTAAAGGAAAGCCGGTCGAGAAGCACGCCCGTGTTGGGGGCGTCCGGGTGGAGCGAGACGTCGAACTGCCAGATGTTCGACGAAGCCCCCGCCCCCACCGCGAAAGGATTGGCGCAGCTGTTGGGCAGGGTCTCGGAATAGAGGGCGGCGAGCTGGGATTCATCGTCCGTCAGGTTCCCAAGAGCGCCCTTCCCCGAGAGAATGCCGACGGGCAGGAACGCTTCCGGCTGGGGCGTCTCGTTGCAATCCACATCGGAAGGCTTGCAGAAGGTGACGCCGCTTAGGTTGGAATTGGCCTGGACGGCGTTGAACGACATGGAGGCGCCCGTCAGGTTGTGGACGTTGTAGATATACCGGACCGAACGGACGACGGAGTTGACCGTGACGTTCGTCGAGACGGTCCCCGTGGGCCCGCAAGGCGTCGCGCCGGTGAACTGGGCCTGCACCGTCGCCGTTCCCGTGGCCGCCGTCGCGAGGCCATTCGAAATGAGGCAGGACTGCACGAGCGCGTTCCCCTCCGTCTGGGCCAATGGACGAGAGGGAGGCGGAGCCGCCGTGCTGCAACTGCCCGTTACGAAAGCCGGGAAAGCCGTGCCCTGCGCCGACCCGGTAGCCGAAAGGGTCACCTCGCATTCGGGATTGTTCCCGGCGGCCAGATAGTTGTTCCCGTCGAAATCCTTGATGGTCACGTCGATCCGGGCCGCGAAGGGATCGCCAAACCGGATGGCGGGTGTAATCCCATGAAAATCCACCAAATCCTTGGCCGTGCCCGAATCCGCGGCGTGCTGGCTAAAGATGTTCGTAAGCGCAGTGCCGTTCACCTTGACCGCGCTGAGCTGAACGGTGGCCGGAAGGGCCGGATCGCGGGCGGCGGTGAAGCTGGGCGCCGCCTGGATGAGGTTCTGGGGGTCCAGATCGCTCAAGGGAAGCGACCCGGGCGTCCCGGCCCGCCGGACGCGGGCGATAAAGTTGGGCGAGAACGTAGCCGAGGCCGTCTGGTTGGAATCCACCTTCATGTAGAACTGGGCCCGGGCCGCAGGCGACGCCGGGGTGAGGATGTCTTCCACTTCCGAGGCAAAGGCTCCGGTGCAACTGCCCGAGGCGGCGCAGAAAGTCTCCGTCTCCGTATCCGCATCCGCCAACAGCCGGATGCCGAAGAAATTCGAGTTGACGGGGTCGGCCGAGGGAGTGCCGGCATTCGGGCATCCAAGTGCCGCCGCGGCGCCGCCGGGATTCGCCTGGGCGAAGCTCTGTACCTGGCAAGTGACGAATTCGCATTCCGTCCCATTGGCCTTGATCGGGACCGCCCCCGGATAACAGGCCGGAGGGCTTACGGGCGGCGGGCCGCTCGCGGAGGCAAAGCTGCAAGTCACGTTGTAAGGGGTCTCGCATTCGGGATTGAACTGGAGCACTCGGTTCCCGGAGGTAAACCCGAGTTGGCCGCCGATGTTGACGCTCACGTCGATCCCGTAAGGAACGCTCGGGGAAAACGCCGGGTACAGGAAGAGATTCGTATAATCCCCGAGCACACCGGTGGCGGCGGGATAATTGAGATCCCCCGTGGTGGTAAGGCCGCTTGAAACCGCCGGAGACTGGCAATTGCCCGCGCCCTGGCAAACCTCGTAGGGCGGAACGCCGGCGGGGCCGTTCAGCGCGAAGGTGATCTGGTCGGCACCGATGGGAAGGGTGCCAGGAGCGAAAACATCCCCGAGAGCGTTCTGGATTTCAAACCGGACGGGAACGCGGGGGCGGTTCACGTTCGACTCCACCTGGGTGTAATCCGTTGCTTCGTCCGAACACTGAATGACGGCAGGAGAGGTCGAACCGCTCACCGTCGCGACGGTGCAATTGCGGTTTCCAACACCGCCAACGTCCCCATCGTCCGCCGAAAGGGGCTTGGTGAAAACGACCTTCGCGGGGCGGGAAGGGTCCGGCATGAAGACGACCGACTCGGGGAGGATGGCAGGATCGCCATCGGGTATGCCCGTACGATCGACGGTCAGGTCGGGCGTGGAAGTGACCGGCGCCCTGAACCGGAGCTTGACCGGGTGGAGATCATCCGAACGGCTCGTTTGCTTGGCGACGGAATTCGAAACAATCCGCCAGAAGAACGTGGGCGGCGTGCAAGCGGTGGCGCCGCCGGGGCAGAGGAAACGGACGCACCTTCTGTTTCCCTGACCGTTGGTGCACCCCGTGTTCCCTGGAGTTCCCACCACGTCCGCGAAGGACGTGTCGTTGATGCTGAATTCGCAATGAATCTGGGCGGGATTGTTCAGGCCCGAAGGGCAATCGATCTCGATCAAGAGCCCCGTCGCGGGGCAGGCCGTGTTGCCGGCGCCCGTATCGGTGCAGGCCTCCGGATCGACGGCAGGATCGCAGTCGCAATCGCGGTCTTCCGCCACTTCATCGATGCTGCGGATGCGGCCCGTGATACCGATGGCCGGGCCGCCCACGATGTCGGCGGTACCGGCGGCATCACCGAAGAAAGCATCCACGTCCGCGGGGAGCATCGCGCTGTCGCTCGGGCGCCCGTCCTGCACGGAAGAAAACGTGTAGCGGGCCGCCGAAGCGGCGCTCACGGAATCGTACACCTGGATGCTCGCCTGGGCCGGCGTGACGCCGGAAATGGGGGAGACGATCTCCGCCGTAATCGTAACGGCGTGCAGTGTCTCGTCCGTCGTGTAGAACGTCACCGCCGCCTCGTCGTTTATCCCGTCGTTGTGATCCTGGATCGTGCGGACGACGGGCGCGGAGGGAGTGGGGCAAGTCCCCGTATCGGCCGGGTCGTATTCGCCGAAGGGATCGTTGCTCGAGAATTCGAGCGTGAAATCCACGGCGGAATTGGGGATGGGAGCATCGAGGGCATTCAGGACCTGCGCCGTGACGAGGGTGCAACCCCCATCGCCGACAAAGGAATTGGCCGTAAGGAGAATGGAAGCCGGGGCGGAAGCATCGACGGCGAACTCCACGTTCGCCAGTTCGCTTAGGGCCGGGCCCGAATCGATCGAGATCTGGCCGGTACCCACGACGGTCGAACGGACGTAAACCTGAATGGATGGAGCATCCCCCGTATCGGGATCGAATCCAACGGTGTAAACCCGCGGGCGGCGGCCTTCCGAGAGGGGCTCGTCCACGATGTCGGGGTCCTCGTAAAAGAGATAGCCCGGGCCTCCCGCGGTGGGGGAACCACTGATGAAGATTCCCGCTTCCGGAAGTTCCGATTCGGGAGGCGGGTCGAGGGTCAAGTCGATGGTGACGAGGCAAACGTCGATTCCATTGGCTTCGGCGGTGGGCGCGGCCGGCGTGCAAGCAGGGTCAACCGTGATGTTGGCCGTTACCGTGAAATTCGGGGGAATGGTGATGGTCCCTCCCCCGCCCCCTCCGCCGCAACCGGCGAGTATTGCCAGCATCGCCACGGCGGCTGGCCAGTTTCGAACACGCATCGGTCTTGCCTCCTGAAAAGGCTTTAAGTTCTTTGCAAAAGCGCGGCTATTTGCCGCCTTGCCCGCTTTTCCCGCAAACCGCAGACAAACGCCCCTGAAGGGTTTGCGGGGAATTCCACTAACACCTTCCCCTCAAAGGCGCTATGCAACCCCTCACTAACCCAGAAACAGCCCTGATTGCGCCAGCTTATCGCGTAGTGGCCGTTCAGAGCAGTAACCCAGTTCACCAAAGTAACGGCTAGAATAGATGGACACCCCTCGGCCAAGCAAGCGGATTTACAAAGCTTTCCGGCCTGTGCACTAGTGTGCACCACGAGATTTGGAGCACACGTTCACCGAACCGGGGAACGTGCGAAAATTGACCCCCTCCCCTCCACGCCCCATACTTTTGAAGTACCGAGGGCAATAAACCGGGTGGGGCTTTCCCGTGCCGCGCCACGCGCAGGCACCGGCGGAAGTTTCCCGCGGAGATGGCATCCATGGCCATCGGTGCCTGGATACGAAAAGCCTTTAGCGGCGAGCCCCTTCCCGAAGAAGCGCCTTCCGCTCTTCCCCCACCGGCTCCCGATGCGCGGCGGATCGCCGAGAACTTCGCCCCCTATCTCGCCGGACATCCCGCCGAGCCCGAAATCCCTGAAGCGGCCATTTTGGCCCTGGGCCGGCGCGTGGCCCGGGAGGTGGACGCCGCCGCCCGGAAGAAGCACGCCCCCTCCCTCTCCCCCGCCTGGCTCGCCCGCCGAATCGAAGAACTCGAAGCTTCCCTCGAAGTCGCCTCGGAGCGCCTCCTGCGAAGCCTGAGGCGGCAGAGCGAACTCGAAACCCAGGCAGCCGCCGACCGGGCCGCCGCCGCGCGGGTTCGCGAAGCGGAGGCGGAGGTCCAAAAACTCCGCGCGGAACTCGCCAAAGCGATCGAAGCTTCCCACGCCGCCCAATCCCGGGCCGCTGCCCTGGAAGCCGACCAAAAACGACTCGAATCCGACATTGAAAGGCTCCGCCACCACTCCGAGGAAAAAGATAAGAACCTCTCGGACATCTCCTCCCGTTCGAGCAGCGAACGGGACGAGTTCGAAATGCAGCGAAAACGTCTGGAGACGAAACTCGAAGAGACCGAACGGGCCAAAGCCGCCGCCGAAACGGAAGCCCTCTCCCGCCGCCAGGAGGCCGAACGGGTCTCCGAGCACCTCGCGCTCCGGGAAAAAACCCTCTCCGACACCCTTCGGGACGCCCAGGCGGAACGCGAGCGCTTGGGGCAAGAGCTCTCCGCCGCCCGGCAACGGGGCGAGGAACAAGCGGGCGCGGCCCTCCGCCGGGAAGCCGAACTGCGGGAAGAGCTCTCACGCCTTCGGGCCGAATCCGACAACCGGCGCGAAGAAATTGCCCGCCTCGAACGCACGCTTGCTTCCGAAAAAGAGCAGGCCACCGCTACCCAGACCGAACTGGCCCAGGCCAGAAGCCGCCTTTCCCAGGTCGAGCGGGAGGAATCCGAACGCCGGGTGGAGCGGGACGCCTTGAAGGGCGAGCTCGCCCGGCTCGAGACCGAACGGGAAAACCTCTCCCGCCTTCTCAAGGAACGGGAGGAAACCTTCAAGGAAGAGATTACGGGCGGCCGCCAGGAGAGAGACCGCCGGGCCGCCGAAATCGAGAGCGCCCGCGCCGGACTCGAAAAACTCGGCCGGGAACACGAGGCCCTTCTCAGTA
>JBFLVN010000023.1:0-22382 GCA_040758475.1 Bdellovibrionota bacterium | reverse complement strand
CACCCCCAACCCCCTCTCCGCATCGGCGGAGAGGGGGATATCCCCTTCTTCCCCTCCCCGTCGATACGGGGAGGGGCTGGGGTGGGGTGTGTTCCCCCGAGCACCTCAGATTTCCCGGATATCCTTACACCCTCGGACAACGGCGGAATCCGATCAAAAAATGAATGATCATCTTGATCACCTTCGAGCTTCGGCCGGTTTTGAGTGGTTTTATGAAACCTCCAAGGCGATCGTGGTTTTGCGGCAAGATGATCATCATGATCACCTTCCCTTATTCCCCTCCCCCTTTGGGGGAGGGTGCCGTGCAGCGGCGGGAGAGGGCCCTCTCCCGGCCTTCGGCCGCCCTCTCCCAAGGGGAGAGGGGTACCTCGGAAAGGAGCTTCCTGGCCACCAAAAAAGTCTTGGCCTTCTTGGCCACCTTCATCCGTTCGCCGGTTTCGAGGGGTTTAACGGCCTTCCCGAGTGGGCCAAGCCTTGTTGGGAAGATGGCCATCTGGGCCACGAGGAAAAATGATGATCGCCTTGATCCTCTTGTTGCTGGGTGAAATTTTCCGTGGTGTCCGGGCCCATTTCTCCGCGTGTTTTGGAGGCTGGGGACGTCTTCCCTCGGCTATGCTGTCAAAAGGTCTGGCGCAAGGCGGAAGATTAGCCCGTGCTCATCGGAACCGAGGAAAGGCTTCGCCACTTTCAGGGACGGCTCCTGTGGCTCGTGGTGGCGGTGACGATCCCCTGCTTGGGGCTCGTGGTGCGCCTCTTCTACTTGCAGGTCCTTCGCCACGATTTCTACGCGACCCTGGCCCGAGAGAACAAAGTCATCGCGGACGTTCTTCCGGGCTACCGCGGGAAAATCCTCGACCGCTTCGGCCGGACGCTGGTGGACAACCGGCCGTCCTATAGCGTCTACCTCATTCCCGACGTGCTCCTCGGCAAGCGCGGCAATCCCAAGGCCGCGCTGCGGATGAAAGAGACCGTGGCCCAGCTCGCCGGCCTTCTCGCCCTCGATCCTGCGGCGTTGGAAGCCCAAATCCGCGCCGCCCGGGGACGGGCCCGTTTCAAGCCGTTCCTCGTCAAGCGCGACGTCTCCTGGGAGGAACTCTCTTCCGCCGAGGAAGCCGCCCTCCAGGACCGGGGCGTTTTCATCCGTACCGAGCCGCTCCGGGAGTATCCCTACGGCTCCGCCGCCGCTCAGGTGTTGGGGTACATCCAGGAGGTGGGGCCCGACGAGCTGCCCGGGCTCCGGGAGCGCTTTCCGGAACTCGCCTACCGGCAGGGGACCCTAGTCGGGAAGTACGGAGTGGAAGCCCAGGCCGAGCGGTACCTCCGCGGCCAGGACGGCTACCGCCAGCTCATCGTCAACGCCTACGGGAGCGAAGTGAACGAAGACGTTTTGAAGGAACTAGGTTTCGAGTCCCAGGACCAGGATCCCGTGGCCGGCAAGGACATCGTTCTCGCCCTCGATTGGGATTTGCAGCTCGCCGCCGAGACGGCGCTGGGAGGAAAGAACGGCGCCATCGTCGCTCTGGATCCGAGAAACGGCGAAGTGCTCGCCATGGTTTCCCATCCGGCGTTCGATCCTTCCCCCTTCGGCCGGGGCATCCGGCCGGAAGAATACCGGGCTCTCTTGGAGGCGCCGGGACGCCCCCTCTATTCCAAGAGCATCCAGGGTCACTATCCCCCCGGCTCCACGTTCAAGAGCTTCATGGCCGTGGCGGGGCTCGAAGAGGGGGTGATTTCCGATCACTGGCGCTCCCAGTGCAACGGGGCCCTGCGTTTCGGGTCTCACACGTTCCGCTGTTGGAACCGCGGGGGGCACGGGGCGGTCGAACTCCACGAATCGCTCCGGGAGTCGTGCGACGTCTTTTATTACCGTGTCGGAAACCTGCTCGGGATCGACCGGATGGCCAAGTATTCCAATCTCTTCGGGTTCGGAAAACCCACGGGGATCGATTTGCCCGGCGAGAAATCCGGCCTCATCCCCTCGACGGAATGGAAGAAGCGGGCCCGGGGGCAGGAATGGTTTCCAGGAGAGACCCTCTCCTGCGCCATCGGCCAGGGGTACGTTCTCGTGACCCCCCTCCAGCTTGCCCGCGCCACGGCGGCTCTGGCTTCGGGATCCCTTACCCGCCCGCATGTCCTTCTTCGGGCGATGGGGGCTGATGGGGTTCCCGCAAATGATCTTGCGCCTTCCGTGAAAGAGCCCTTGCCCTTTAAACCGCAAACGTTCCAGCTTGTCCGGGACGCGCTCATGGCCGTCGTGCATGAACCCCACGGGACTGGCTGGGCCGCCCGTATTCCGAACGTCCACGTCGCAGGGAAAACGGGGACGGCCCAGGTCGTCCATCTCGAACACACGGAGATGTACAAGAAGGAAGAAGACATCCCCGAGCAGTATCGCGACCACGCCTGGTTTACGGCGTTTGCTCCGGTAGAAGAGCCGGATCTCGTGGTGACTGTCTTCGTCGAGCACGGGGGGCACGGTGGAGGAGCAGCGGCGCCGCTCGCAAAGCAGGTCATATCCGCGCACCTCGCACTCAAGGAAGCCCGCTCTACCTCTGGTTCGCTCGATTCCTCGGAGAGGGTTTTTCGGTACGCCGCCACGGAGGAAGCGCCGTGATCCGCCGCGGGTGGCTTTCGGAAGCAGACCGGCAGATCCTCCTGCCGGTCCTGGCCTTGATGGCCGTTTCCATTTTCAACCTCTACAGCGCTTCCCAGCAGGGGCAGGCGGGCTCCCCCCACGTTGCCCAACTCGCTTCCTACGGCGTCGGCTTCGCCGTTCTCGTGGTGGCGAGCCTCGTGGGCCTGCCGACCCTGGAGCGGTACGCCTACCTCTATTATGGCCTCTTGCTCGTTCCCCTGGCCCTGGTTCACGTGATCGGTCGCAAAGTCGCCGGCGCCCAGAGCTGGATTCACCTGGGGCCGCTCCACTTCCAGCCTTCCGAACCCATGAAACTCGCTCTCCTCCTGGCGCTCGCCCGGTTTTTCAACCGCACGCGGCACGACCCGCCCTTCGACCTCATCAAGCTCGCCCAGCCGTTCCTGCTCCTGGGGGTTCCGCTTCTCCTCATCCTCAAGGAGCCCGATATGGGGACGGCCATCGTCTATCTCTCGGTTACGGGATCGATCTTCCTCTTCGCGGGGATTGAGCGGCGGACCCTGCTCACCGCCTTGGGGAGCGCGGGCGCTCTCGTGGGAATCTTGTGGTACTGGAAGGGCGATCCGCTGTTCTTCCTCAAAGCCCACCAGCGAGCGCGCCTCGCGACGTTTCTCGACCCCGAATCCGACCCCCTGGGCGTGGGCTACCACGTCATCCAGTCCAAGATCGCCATCGGTTCCGGCGGGTGGTGGGGCCGAGGATACTTGAAGGGCCTCCAGACCCAATTCAGCTTCCTTCCCGAACAGCACACGGACTTCGCCTTCAGCGTTTTCGCCGAAGAGATGGGATTTTTCTGGTCCGTGGTGGTCCTTTTCCTTTTCGCCTGGATCATTGTCCGCGCTTTCGCGATCGCCCGGCAGGCGCGCGATCCCTTCGGGTGCGTGCTGGCGGCGGGGGTCGGCCTCCTCTTCTTCTGGCACGTGCTTATCAACATCGGCATGATCACGGGGCTCCTGCCCGTCATCGGCGTTCCCCTTCCGTTTCTTTCTTACGGCGGTTCTTCGGCCGTCACCCTGATGGCGGCGGTGGGGCTCCTGCTCAACGTCCACCGTTCGCGGCACTTGTTCTAGCCATGCGCCTTCTTTGGGTCCGCCACGGGCAGATGGATGGGAGGGCCGGCCAGCAGGCCGGGCTCGATTCGATCAACCGCCTTTTCAACCAGGAAGTGGAAGGGGCCCTTACGGTCCGGGGCCAGAGGGAGGCGCGGGCGGTGGCCGCCCATTTTTCGGAAAACCCAGTCCACGCGGTCTATTCCTCGCCGCTCCTCCGGGCGAGACAGACGGCCGAGGCCACCGCCGGAGCCCTGGGGCACGAAGTCCGCGTCCTTGGGGAAATCGCGGAAGTGCGTACGGGCCGCTTGCCGGAAGGCTCTCCCGAAGCGTGGCTCGTAAGCGCCCTCTCGGATGCGCCCCTTCCCGCGGGGGTGCGGCGGTTTCTTCTGGGCGGTACCCTTCTTCCTCTTTATTACCGGAGTTGGCTTGCGGGCCGCACGGAAGGAGGGGAGAGCCCGGCGGACTTGCGGGCGCGCCTTGGCGGCGCCTTTTCGCGCCTCGCCTCCGAGCATCCTTCCGATGCGCGGGTCGCCCTTTTCGGGCACGGCTACATCATCTTGTTCCTGAGCCTCGCGCTCACGGAGGGATCGCGCTTTTCGGCGCTTTTCCGGCCGTACATTCCAAACGGTTCCATCACGGAGATCGAAATGGATGGCGATGGACGCCTGCGGCTCGTGCGCTACGCCGCCACGGAACACCTGCGGAAGCGGTGATAGTTCTACGGCGCTTTTCGAACAACGACGCGGTTGTTCGACGAATCGGAGACGAAAACCACCCCCGCCCACCAGCCGATGTGACGGGGGGATGAGAACGTCGTGGGCCCCAGGGCCGGGTTGTTGGGCGTATCCTGATTGAAATCCGGCTGCCCCAGAACGAAATCGGCCACGCCGCCGCTGGAAAGCGGCGCAAGGAACTTGAGCACTCGGTGGTTGGAAGTATCGGAAACGAAGAGGTCTCCATTCTCGTCCAACGCGAGCCCTTGCGGGAGGCAGAGGCTTCCCTCGTCCTGCCCGCCGTCATCGCACGCATCGCTCGTAAACCCCAAATGCCCGAGCACGAGCGTGGCGCTCTCGTCCGTCGAAAGGGGCGCCGGATAGCCCACGACGCGGCTGTTGCTCATGTCGGCCACGAGAAGGCGTGAGAGTGTTCCGCCGCTCTCTTCGGCCACTACGGCTTGCGGAGCACAGAGAGTTTTGTCCGTCGGAGAAGCGCCCGAGCGGTTGCAATCGGCTCCGGAAAAAGAGGATTGGCCGAGGACGAGACTCGCCGCCTGATTGGTCGATTGCGGGGAAGCGAAGCGGAGGACGCGGTTGTTTCCATTGTCCGCCACATAGAGTTCGCCCGAAGGGCCCACGGTGATTCCCTGGGGGCCGCAAAGCGCCTGGCTCGAGGTCCCGCAACCGCCGCTCGTAAAACCCGATTGTCCGATCACCAGGTCCGCGGCCTGATCCGTCCCGAAGGGATCGTTAAAACGCAGGATGCGGTTGTTGAGCGAATCCGACACCCACAGGTTTCCAGAGGAATCCACGGCAAGCCCCCGGGGGTTGTTCAAACGGTCCACGTCGGGGGTGCCGAGGCCCCGGTTGGCCGAGCCACTTGCGAAATCCGCCTGCCCGATCACGAGGTCAGCCGGAGCGCCGTTAACGAGCGCTTCGGTGCTGCTCCATGCAAGGACGCGGTGGTTTCCCGCATCAGCGACGTAAACGCGAGGCGGAAGAACCGATTCATCGAAGGCGAGGGAGACGGGATTTGTTAGCGCGTCCTGCGCGAGTCCCGCGCCGTTGCTCGAACCGTCGATCTGCCCCAGGAATAGGGGATAGGCCCGGTAGGTGCGGGAAGAGGCGGTAAGCGAGCCGCTCGAAACGTCGGTAGCCGTCACGAGGATGGGGCCCTCGACGTTGGGCGTCAGATCGAAAGAAAGCGTTCCTGACGAAAGGGCCGTATCGGCGGGTTCCACGTCGCCCGGATCGTCCGTTGCGATATCCACGGTCACGGAAGCCGCAGGATCGATGTTCCCGAAGGGATCGAGGCCTTGGACGTCGAAGGAGAAAAGCGTTCCCACTTCCTGGGGATCGGGCGTTCCGCCGATCTGCGGTCCCGAGGCGCTCGGGGTAACGTCCTCTCCCGGAAAGAGCACCATGAGCTGTGTGGCCGAAGCGGCGATGACGGTGAGTCCCCCTTGCGCTCCGTCCGTGAGAGTTCCGGGGGCCCCGTCCACCGCCGTGATCGAGAGTCCACCAGCCGTCGCGGTGTAGGGGGTGAAAGGGTAGCTACGGAATCCTTCATCGAGCACCGCCGAGGAAACACCGGCGGCCGGATCGTTGGAGGAGACGTCCACTTGTACTCCCACGCCCGTATTCTTATTGCCGAAGGCATCCGTCGCCGTAACTCCCACCGAGACAGCAACTCCAGCCGTTAGATCACCGGCGGCCGGAGAAACGGTGGGGCCTCCCGCGCCTACCACGATGGATTGGCCGGGAAGCGTGATGACGAGGCGGCTTGCCGTGCCGGGGGCGATGAGGATTCCGGGGGAAACGCCGGTCGCAAGTCCTCCACTGGCGGCTTCGATCGTATAGGCGGGATCGGCCGTGAGAGGAGTAACGGAAAAATTTCCCTGGCCCGCCGCGAGGGCGGGCGGGACGGGCTCCGTATCGGCGGCGTCACCGGGGGTGGAGATGGTAACGGTGGACGCCGCGTCGCTATCTACGTTTCCGAAAGCATCAATGGCCCGGATGGCGACCTGAAACGAAGCGCCCGCCACGTGCCCCTGCAAAGTTCCGGTCAGGACGGGGCCCGCCGCCCCCACGGTGTGGCCGAGGTTCGGCGGGAGCACGAGAAGCCGGTCGGCCACGGCGTCCGTCGTGTAGGAGGTTGACGTCCGGGCAGCGAAACCTCCGATCCCATCGTCGCAGGTGACAGTCTGCCCCGAGGCGGCAAGGACGTTGGATATCGAAAAAGCGGCCGTTCCCGAAACAAGATTTTGTGGAGCCGGGTGGGTGTCGAGGGTGTCGCTCGTTGTGACACTCGTTAGGCGCGTGCTGTCCGTATCCACGTTGCCGAAGAGATCGACGGCATAGACCGAAGCGAGGAAGGGAACTCCAGGTTGCTGGGTTTGCGGGCTGCCGCTCAGCGAAAATCCAAGGCTGTTGATGACAAGAGATTGCCCTGGCAGAACGATCGCGTAGCGGTCGGCGAAGGTCGTGACGGCAAACGCACTGGAAGAGGCGGGAGGAAGGGCGGTGGCCGATCCACTAAAGGAGTAGGCCCCGCTTGCGGTAATGGCGACGGGGTTGAAAATCGCAAGACCATCCACCGTCATCGCCGGATCGGGTTCCGTGTCCGCGCCATCCGAAGGCGTGACGATGGTGATTTCCCGGTCGAAGCCTTCGGAAGGATTTCCAAAGGAATCGGCCAGGTACGCCCGGAGCTGGAAAGAGCCCCCGGCGATCTGCGGCGAAGGCGTGCCGGAAATGACCGGTCCGCCCGCGCTGGCCTGGAGTTCTTCGCCCGGCAATACGAGCACGAGGGATACGGGCGCGGCCCCCAGGACGTCGTAGCTTTGGCTCTCTCCCGTATCGCCGTTGAATCTCGTCGCGGCGACGCGGCCCGCGGGTAGCGCGTGGGCATGGGTTACCGGGACCGTCACCGTGCCGGAAGAGAGGGGCATGCTTCCAGGGGCCGTATCCAGGGCGTCGTCGGGGGTTTCGACCGTCACCGAATCGCTTGCCCCCGTATCCACGTTCCCGAAGAAATCGACCGCCCAGATCGTCACGTTGAAGGGGGTGCCGGCCTGCTGGTCCGGGGCGCTTCCGCTGATGGAAAACCCCGTGGGTCCGGGAACGAGCGATTGCCCCGGGAGGAGAATGGCGAGGCGGTCGGCTCCGCCAAACAGGATTTCGAAGGATGAAGAGGTCCCGCCAAGGAGCGGCCCGCCATCGTCGGCCGTAATGGTGGCGCTCGCCTGGGCCGTTGCCGGAAGGATGAGCTGGCCTAGCTGGCCGCTGGTGAGGGACGCGTTGATCGGGTCCAGGTCGTTCGGATCGGTCGTGGTGAGAGTGACGGAAAAATTCGCCGTCGTATCGATGTTCCCGAAAGAGTCCGTCGCCAGGACGGTCGCGATGAATCCTTCCCCCGTGGTCTGATCGGGCGGGGTTCCAAGAACCTGGGGCCCCGTCGCATTGATCTGGAGGCTTTGAGTCGGGAGCAAGACGATCAGCCGGTCGGCGGGCTGGCTGAGGACTTCGTAAAAGTTCGATGCCCCGCCAGCGAAATCCACCGTCGCCTGGACGCGGGTGTTGCCCGAAGCCAGGACCGGCGTGACGTCGAAGATTGCCTCTCCCCCAATGAGGGACTCCGGCGCGGGTTCGATGTCTTTCGTGTCGCTGGTCGTCAGCGTAACCGTGCCCGTGGCGCTCGGGACCGGGTTTCCAACGGCGTCGGTGGCGATGACCTGGACGGAAAACGCCGTTCCGACTTGCTGGCTTTCCGGCTCCAGGCAGCCGTTTGGAAGTGGATCGGGCGGCGTTTCGGGGTCCGGGTCGGGCGTGCAGCCGAAGGGGCCCGAACCGGAACGTTTCAATTCTTCTCCCGGCAGCAGCACGGCGAGGGCGCCCGCGGGGCCCGGTAGCACCATGTAGGGCCGGGAGGTGATGCCTGGCAGGGGAGTGGGAGAGGCGGTGACGTGAACCGGCGTGATCGCAAACGAACCGGCGGTAAGGGCGGTGAGGGGAATTTCCGCCACGCCAGCGGACGCGGCGGCGAGTGGCGGCGCTGAATCGTTGGGATCACTCGTGAGGACTCCCACCGTGTCGGAGAAATCAGAGAGAATTTCCCCTTCTTCATCAACCGCCAGGATTTGAACCGTGAAATCTTCTCCGGCGGTAAATTCCTCGGGTAATCCCGCGGGGCCGGTCTGGGGGGAGTAGGTCTGGCCCGGCAGAACGACGAGAAGGCTCGGGGCTTCCAGCCGGAAGTCCGCGCCGCCCCCTCCGCAAGAAGCGGTAAACAGCAGGAGCAGGACCCAGGGGATGAAGCGGAGTCCTCCGGAGTTGTTTCGAGGAAAAGGTTTCACGATGACCCAGCGCCTTGTCCTATCCCTTTGCGCGCAGGCGCTTTTGCGGAAATCTGCCCTCGGCGGCTCCATCGGCCCGGAACCGGGATCACGCGCGAATGCTTTCGTAAGAAGGAAGGTTACCAGAAACGATGCGGCGGAAGAAAACGCCGGACTTTCGTACCGAAGATGGGGCTCGGCCTCCACGACTTTCGGACAGCGCGCTGCGCGGGCGCTGGCGCTCAGGTAAAACTTCGTAAAGCCGCGAAGCGCTTCGCGGCCCCGCTCTCAGGCGCTGTTGACGTCGACGCGGATTTCTCCCACGCGTTCGCGCAGGAGGTCGCCGGCCCGCCGCGTGGCTTGCCG
This sequence comes from Bdellovibrionota bacterium, assembly GCA_040758475.1. Lineage (GTDB taxonomy): Bacteria > JAGRBM01 > JAGRBM01 > JAGRBM01 > JAGRBM01 > JBFLVN01. Next base: position 13,261 of record JBFLVN010000023.1, on the reverse strand, counting down.
GCGGTTGCGCTGGCGCGCGACTTCGTAGGCCCGTTCCCGTTCGAGCGCGCTGATCGCCTGTTCGCCGAGTTTTCCGCCGGTGGCTGGCTTCGTCTCGGGCCCGCTTCGAATGAGTTGAAGCGGGCGTTTTGCGTGTGTGCCCATGGTTGCTCAGGCTCCTTTCTTTCCGTTTTCTTGTTTCAAAACCGGGGCGGGAGGGGGTGGCCGGTTCCCTTGCGGGAGACCCGGCCGGCCCGCTCGTGCTTCTTCCAGCGGGAGGGCTTCGGCAGCTGAGCCTTTCCGCGGAAGGGCCTTGCGGGACGCCCTCCCCTCACCCACGAATTTTTCCGGAACGCGGCAGAGCGCGTTTTTCGTTTCATTTTCCAGAGAGCCCTTCCGGGCGTACCGCCAGCGGGGCTTACCGGCCTCGTCCAGGAGTCCGTACTGGACGCCCGGGAGCGAACCGCAGGGATCGAGATAGAAAATGGAGAGGGAATGGGTTCCGGTCACGTAGACCCTCCCCGCGGCCGGATCGATGTCCACGTGGGAGTAGAGCGAATCGACGGGCGAGGTGGGCAGCGGCAGCCGGAACGCCGCGAGTCCCTGCGAGAGATCGACCACCCGGACGTTCGTGCTCCCGTCCACCGAGAAGGCGAGACGCCGCACCGGGTCGTAGGCAAGCGCCTGCTGGAGAAGGAATCCCAGGAAGGGCGAGAAGCTCACGGAGTGACCGGCGGACGGATCGATCACCGCGAGGCGGTTCGCCGAAAGGACGAGCACTTCGCCCGTCGCCGCATCGGCGAGGATCGTCCGGGAGCGGCTTTGAGCAATGCCGAAGAGATCGTCGGTGAGAGGGCCCGCATCGATGATGTGGCGCACCGCCGCTTCCGCCCGATCCACGGCGAGCACCCGGTCGGCGGTTTCGCAGCGTATATAAAGAAGGCCGCTCACCGGATTGAGGATCATCTGGGAGGGGCCCGTGAAAGCCGCGATGGTCCGGGTGAGATCGCCGTTATCCACTTCGACGCGGCTTAGTTTCCCTTCCGCGAAACCGGCGGCCCACAGGTAGGGGCCCGAAGGATCGAAGAGGAGTGACGTGGGCGCGAAGCCCAGGGAGATGCCGCGGAGGAAAGCTCCGGTTCCGGCATTTATCACCCGGACGCCGTTCGAATCGGGATTGGAGATATACAGAACGCCGTCCACCGGATCGTGGGCTAGATCGACGCGCACGGTCGTCGCACCCAGGGAGGCGGCATCTCCTACGGGGTCCACTTGGGCGCCGTCGTAGTGGCCTACGGAGAGGGAAGCTTCCGGGAACGTGGCCCTGGGGGCATTGAGCGCGAAGATGCCGCCCGCGCCGTCCGGGAGGAGCATGGCGGCGGGATCGTGGGCATCAACGCTCGTCACGGTAATGGGGTCTCCGATGCCGACGACTTTGAGTTCCTGGCTCGACGCTCCGGCCACGAGCACGTCCCCCGTCGCCGCGTCCACGAGAAGATCGCTGGAAGCAAACCCCAGGCGGATGTGATCGGCCGAAGGTGCGAGGGGATCGGCGCCCGCCCTCGTGAGGGTGCGGCCCCTCTGCAAGGCGTAAAGAACCCCCTGGCCGTCCATGGCCTGGACGTCCAGCCCTTCCCCGCCGGCCACGTCTACTGCAACAGGCGCGGGCGGCCAGGAAGCGAGCGATGCCAGGAGAAGGCGGCTTTGCCCGGCCGAAAGCCCCTGGAGAATGGCCAGGGCGTTCGTCCCGCTTTCCCGGGCGATCCGGCCGCGAACCTCGGGTACGGCGGAACCCGTAAAGCTTCCAAGGGAAAGGCTTAAAACAGTGCCGCTCGAACGCTCCACCCGGTAGAGCTTTTGTTCCGTGGTTGGGCCACCGGCCGGAACGTCGTTCGTCGCGTAGAAGAAACCGCCGATCTCCTCGGCAAGCACGTCGAAAGTAAATCCGCCGCCCGCTTCCAGAACGAAATCGTCGAGCACCGCGCCGGTGGAATCGAGCAGGGCGAAGCCCCGGTCGTGGGTGACGAGGATTTCCCCCGAGGTTGCGACTTCGATTGCCATCGGCGCGCCCGCCAGCGAGAGGGGGAGGACGTCTGAGATAGCAGGAGTTGCGGGATTCACGCGGACGATTTCTTCGTCACTGGGAGAGAGGACCCACACGAGGCCGCCGGTATAAAGGAGGCCCGCGCCCGAAGCGTCCGTAAACCCGAGGTCCACCGTGCCACGGAGGGCCGGAGTGCTGCTCAGGACGAAGAGGGTGCCGGAACTCGCCGGATCGAGGGCGTAGTATTCGCCGTTGGAGGCGGCGAGGATTTTCGAGGGGGCGCCGCTCGGCAGGATCGCAGTGCCGTTGGAATCCCCGGCGTGGGTGCGAAGCACGGTCAGGACCCGCGTGGCGGGATTGATCCAGGCAAGGTTCCCGGTCGCTTCGTCGAAGGAAAGATCCGAAGCGCCGGAGAGTCCCGGGAGATTGAAGAAGCTCACCTGATCCCCGATGGAAGCGTCCACGCGGACGAGTTGCCCCGCATCCGGCGCAAGGACGTGGACGAGGTTCGTCGCCGGGTCGGCGGCGAAGAGCTGCGCTTCTCCCGCGTTCTGGATCGTGTCGACGAGGGAGAAGGCCTGGGAGCAGAGCTTTCGGACACTTACCGTGACCGTGTCGGTCCCCGTGGGGCCGCCGTTGTTATCCGTCACTTCGAGCTGGAACGTGAACGTCTCGTCGGCCCCGGCTTGGAACGAAGTGATGTTCAGCGTCGCCTGGAAGCGAGACGCGTTGCTGCCAAATGCCGGAACCATGTGGCTCGGATTCCCCACGAGGAGCGTCCACTGGTAGGAGGCGATCGTTCCGTCCGGATCGTACGAATTCGTTCCGCTGATCGAAAGTCCGTTCCCATCCAGCACCATGCGATCGGGACCGGCATTGGCGATGGGGTCTTGCTCCGTGGCGGTTACCGTGACGAGCACGTCGTCCGTATCGACGTCGCCCGCGTCGCTCACCGTGAGGCGCAAGGTGTAGGTCCATTCATCGCCCGGCCCCAGAATGGGGGCTGTAAAGGAAGGCGTAAATGTGCCCGCGTTCTGGAGCGTGATGGCGGGCGCGCCCGGAGTGGAACCCACGACCGCCCAGCTGGCGGCGAGCAGGTCCTGGTCCGGGTCGGAAGAAGCGCTTCCATCGAGCGAGACGAGCGCCCCTGAGCTCGCGAACTTGTCCTTCCCTGCGTTGGCTACGGGGGGTGTATTTACGTTGGTGATGGTCACCTCGACCGTGTCCGTTCCGATGCCGTTCCAGTCGTCCTGGGCTGCCGCTTCCAGGACGATGATTTCGGAAGTGCCGGTCGGGACGAGGGGCGCCAGAAAGTAGGGCTGGCTCGTCTCCGCGCCGGTGAGAAGCACCTGCGGTCCCGAAACCTGGGACCAGCCCAGGGTGAAGGGATCGCTTTCCGGGTCGCTCGCGATGGCATTTAGAGTGTGGAGGGTTCCCTCCGCGATCGTGGCCGTTCCGCTCGCCGTCACGGTGGGCGCGGCGTTTACGTTGATCGTGACCACGGTGGAAACGTCCGTGTTCTGGTTCCCGGCGGCATCGATGGCCTGGATCTGAAGGACGAAAGCCCCGCCCGCGCCGTTCTGGGTGAAGTTCCCTGTAAAGAGAGGGGGCGTCCCGGCGGTAAGGGGGACGGGGGTCGGGTTCCCGGCGCCCGAAACGACCACGTTTACCTGCCCGACGCCCAGGCCCGCGTCGGTCACTTCCACCGACACGGGCACAAGGGCCGTCCCGCCCGTGGGGGCCCGGTACACGCTCGCGCCGCCCGTTTGGAGATCGGCCACCTCGGGCGGGGTCGTATCAATCGTTAAGTCGGCTGTATCGGCCGTGGGGTCCTGGTTCGCGGCGCCGTCCACGGCCCGGATGCTGATGGAGTGGAGGCCGTCCGATCCGATGGGTTCGAGGATTTCGGCCGTGCCGTCGAGTTCCGCGGAAACGCTCAGGATGCTTCCGCCGTCGATCTGGTAGAGGAATTCGGAGATCGTTCCGAGCGGGTTTTCGCCGCCCTGGGTGTCGTCCCCCGAGACGAGGACGTGGATGTAATCGCCGTTCGGCGTGGGAACGCCCGAACTATTCGTTACTTCCGCGAGAGTGATTGCCGTTTCCGGAGCATCGGGATCGAAGGGGATAATTTCGATGCTATCCAGGTTGGGGATATTGGCGTCGACGCTCGCGACGATCACGTACCGGAACCGCTCGCCATCCGACCCCGCGTCGATGCCGAGGGGCTGCGCCGTGAAAGTCCCCGTGTTCGGAGCGTCCTGCCGGACGAGGCGGGTAAGTTCCGTGGGATCGTTCGAGAGCCAGACGTAGACCGCATCGGCATAACCATCGGGATCGAAGATGCGCAGATCGACCGCCCGGCCGGAAACCGCTACCACTTGTTCGCAGGCGATGGGCCCGAGGTCGAAGACCACGTAGGAACCATCCAGCTCGGAGACGAGCGTGAGGGGATCGGCAAGAGAAGCGGCCCGCCCGGCGACGGCGAGGCTCAAGGGTGTTTCGAGCGTGGCGTTCACCGTGTCGGTGGCGCCGGTCGCCCGCTCCGTGAGGAATGAGAAGGCCTGCGCCGTTACCGCATCGGCCCAGGGGTCGCAGGTTTGGGAGAGTGCGTCCCGCCCGTCGATGGGGATGGGTTTTACTTCGAGTTCCAGGGGAATCTGGTCCGAGAGCGCCGCGTCGTCGGTCACGCGCATCGTGAAGGAGAAATTTCCCGCTTCCGTGGGCGTTCCGAGGATTTCACCCGTCGCCGCGGCAAGCGAGACACCGGCCGGGAGCGATCCCGTGATGACCTGGAACGAGAGTGGAGCCGTTCCGCCCGTGACGACGAGGGAAGCCTGATAGAGCGATCCCTCCTGGGCGGGGAGAAGGCTTTGAGAAACAAATACCGGACCCGTCGAAGCGGCGGCGACATCGAAGCGGGCGCTGCTCGAAAGAGCCGAGACGCCGCCGGGCGAGAAAACCCGGACGTCCCGTTCCCCGCTGGTGGCGCTCGATTGAACGTTGAAGAAAACTTGGAGCGAGCTTTCGTCGATGGTCTGGACGATCGTGGCGGCCACGCCTTCCCCTTCGACTTCGACGGCCGTCGCCTCTCCCAGGTTGAAGCCCTGGAGGACGGACTGGACCATTTGGCCGGGGGCCGAGCCCCCGACGGAGAGGGCGTCGAGTTGGGGGCGGGGTTTGTCCGTGGACGCCGTGTTCGTCGCCGCAAGCGCGCTGTCGCGGGCGAAGACGTCGAAGGCGACGGCGAATTCATCCGCCCCCGCCGATTGGAGGTGATCGTCCAGGCTCTGGCCCGGCGAGACTTCGAGGGCGAGGATTTCGAAAGTGGTGAGCTGGACCTCGAAGGGTCCCGGGCCGCTTCCTTCCGCGAGAAGTCCTTGGGGCAAGGGGATTTCGAGGGTCTGCGTCCCGCCCGAGAGGTATTGGACGCGGACTTTTCCGAGAAGCGGCACCGTGCCCAGTTCCGCGATGTCCAGGTCCTCGAAGAAGACCTGGACATCCACGGAACCGAGCGGCTCGCTTGCTTTGAGGAAGGGGGATTCGGCCTGGGCTTCAAGAAGCTTGGGTTCGAGGGCCGGAGGGCCGGGCTCCACGATGGGATCGGCGGAGTTTCCGAAATTGCAGGCGGCAAAAACCCCCACCACACCCAGAAGGGCGAGAGCGAGGGCGATCCGGCGTGCGATATCCTTATACAATTGCCTGAAGCTCCTCACACGAGACTATCCCGAAAGGATTCAATGCAAACATGCCACCAAATTTCACGAGTTTTTTAACATTATAACTTATTGATTTCATTAATTAAAATCAGAAGTGATCCGAAGAGCTTTGGGCCGATCCAGGCAGAGTGTGTCCGATATTCCGGACAGATCGGGCCTTCTCCGCAAGGATCGGATGGCAAGGCGGTTAAAGAAAAGGGCAAGGCGTCCAGATGGCCTTGGGCGGCCACGTCCCGCTGTGTGAAAATCCCGGCCTGCCGCGAAGAAGAGGCGAGGGCATCGGGGCGAGGGATCGCGGGCGCCCGCGGTCCCAGGAGGAGAGCGCGTGGATAAGAGCATCGTCGAAACCCTGTTCGAGCAGGCGACCGATCAGGTGACGGGGCTTTTGAAAGCCCTGGGGCTCATCGGTTTCCTGGGCGGGCTTCCGGGTGTTTTGTTCCTCCTCTTTGTCCTCGTTGCTATTTCCATCGCGGTTTACGACGTTTTTCAAAGGCACCACACCATCCGCCGGAATTTCCCCCTGATCGGAATCTTTCGCTATGCCCTCGAAACGGTGGGCCCGGAACTCCGGCAGTACATCTTCACCGACGACCGGGGAGACAGGCCCATCCCGCGGTACCTCCGTTCCTGGATTTACGCGTCTTCCAAGAAGCAACTCAGCACCGTTCCCTTTGGGACGCGCAAGGATTTGGACAAACCGGGAACGATCCTCATCCGCCACTCGGCTTTTCCGGTTCTGGATGAATCCAAGCATTGCGACCGGATCGTGATCGGCGAGCGTACGAAGAATCCTTACAAGGCGAACCTCTTTAACATTTCGGCCATGTCCTTCGGTTCGCTTGGGAGGAACGCCGTGCTGGCTCTCTCCAAGGGAGCCAAAGAAGCGGGTTGCTTCATGAATACGGGCGAAGGGGGGCTCTCCGACTATCACCTCGAAGGCGGAGCCGATATCTGCTGGCAGCTTGGGACCGCCAAGTTCGGCGCCCGCAAGGCGAACGGCGATTTCGACGCGGAGCTTTTCAAAACGAAGGCCGCCCACCCGCATGTAAAGCTCATCGAACTCAAACTCTCCCAGGGCGCCAAGCCCGGTGGTGGCGGCGTCCTCCCGGCTCCGAAAGTGACGCCCGAGATCGCAAGGGCCCGGGGCGTCGAGCCCTGGAAAGCGATCTATTCCCCCTCCCGCCACAAGGAATGGGAGAGCGTCCGGGAAATGCTCGAATGGATCGAAAAGCTTCGCCCTCTTTGCGAAAAACCCCTTGGCATTAAATTCTGCGTGGGCCAGCCGGATTTCGTCGAGGAGCTCTGCGCGGAGATGGCGAAAACCGGGCTTCTCCTCGATTTCATCACGGTGGACGGCGCCGAAGGGGGGACGGGCGCCGCGCCCTTGGGGATGACGGATTATCTGGGGTATCCGGCCCAGGACGCCATCATGCTCGTCGACAACGCCCTCCGGCGCCACGGCCTTCGGGAAAAAGTGCGGGTCATCGCGTCCGGGAAGTTCTTCACGGGCGCCCAACTCGCCATCGCCATCGCCCTGGGGGCCGACATGGCGAACTCTGCGAGAGGTTTCATGCTTTCGATCGGTTGCATCCACGCCCTCCGGTGCAATTCGAACCATTGCCCGGCCGGCGTCACGACCCACAGCCCTTGGCTCCAGCGGGGACTTATCCCGGAAGTAAAAGCCCCCCGCGCCGCCGGATACCACTACGCGGTGATGGAAGAATTCAACAAAATCCTTCACGCCTGCGGCTACACGGACTCCCGGCAGCTAAAGCGGTCGGATTTGATGAAGGTCGTCTCGTTCAACAAGATCGTCTCGATGGACGAACTCGTGCCCCAGGAACCGATGAAGAAGGCGGGGTGAGGAAGCGTTATCCCACTCCCAATTCCTCCATTAGCTCATAGAACCTCGAGCGCGAGAGGCCGAGCATTCGGGCCGCTTGCTTCTTGTTCCCTCCCGTGGCGGAGAGGGCGTCGCGGATGGCTTCCGCTTGGGTTTCCTTGAGGCGCCCCCGGTAGCCCTTCCCGGCGGCGGCTTTGTCGGCGGGTCCGGGGGAAAGCGAGAGGCCTTCGGAGAGTTCGAGCTGGGGGCCGTCTTCGAGCAAGACGGCCCGCTGAATGAGGTTTTCGAGCTCCCGCACGTTGCCGGGCCAGGAATAGGAAAGAAGAAATTCCTTGGCCCGCGCCGAAATTCCCGTAAAGCGTTTTCCCACCTGGCGCGAATAATGGGAGAGGAAATTCTCCGCGAGAGGGAGCACGTCCTCCGGACGGTCGCGAAGCGGCGGGACATCCAGCGTGATGACCGCGAGCCGGTAGTAGAGGTCTTCCCGGAAGAGTCCCTGCTGGAGGAGGGATTCGATCTGGCGGTTCGTGGCGGCCAGGACGCGCACGTCCACGGGGACTTCGCGCGCGCCGCCGAGGCGCGTAAGCCGCCGCTCTTGGAGCACGCGCAGGAGCTTTACCTGGCTTGCGGCCGGAAGATCGCCGATCTCGTCGAGCAGGATCGTCCCGCCGGAGGCGATCTCGAAGAGGCCGAGCTTTTTCGCCTTGGCGCCCGTGAAGGCGCCCGCTTCGTGGCCGAAGAGTTCGCTCTCCAGGAGCGTCGCCGGAATGGCCGGGACGTTTACCCTCACGTAGGGGCCGTTCTTGCGGGGCGAGAGGGCGTGGATTTCCTGGGCGAGGAGTTCCTTGCCCGTGCCCGTCTCGCCGCGGATCAAAACGCTCGCGTCGGCCTTGGCCGCTTGCCGGGCTGTCCGGAGCGCCTTCTGGAACGCCCGGGAGCCTCCCACGACGAGTTGCTTTGAACCCGAGAGCTCGCGTTTCAAGTACTCGACTTCTTCCGAGAGCCTTGCTTCGTGGTCCAGGGCTTGCTCCAAACGCCGGGAGTTTAAAAGCGCGAGGCCCGCCAGGTCGCAGAAGGCTTCGATGAGGAAAAGATTCTCTTGCGTAAAAGCCCCCCGGTTGAAGCGGTGCTGGAGGTAGAGGCTCCCGAGGACTTCCCCTCGCGCCCGGATGGGGACGACGAGGAGACTTACGAGTTCGAGTTCCGAGAGGAACGCCGCCACGTCCGGAGCGGCTTGGCTCGCGAAAACGAGGGCCGATTTCCCCGTCCGCTGGACTTCGGCGAGCAGCATCCTTCCCACGGCCTCGCGGGCGGGGGTTTTCCGGGATTCCAAATCCTGATGGTCCGCGCTCCGGGCGGCCTGCACTTCGTTTCCGAGCAGGAGATACCCTTCGTCGGCCTGAGCGAGGGCGATGGCTTCGTCCAGCACGTCGCGGAGAAAATCCTCCGCGCCACGCTGCCCGAGGCCTTCGTTTAGCTTCTTGTTGAAATCGATGACCTTAAGGAGGACGACGGCGCTTTTATCGAGGGCCGCGTCCTGGCAGGCGGAGAGGAATTCCCGCACGGCGGGCCGTTCTTCGTAACGGGCGGAGGCCCCTTCGGGAAGGGTTCTTCGGATTTCCTCGTGGGCGTCATTGGCCCGGAGAAGTTGTTCCCTTCCCCCTTGGGAGTCTTCGGCGGCCAGCTGGAGTTTTCCAAGGAGGAAAAGCGTTTCCCAGAGGAACGCCTGGTACCCGCTTTCGCGGAAGAAATGGATCGCCCGGTCGAGGGACTTGAGTAGCCGCTTGGGGGCCTCTCCGATTTTTTCGAGGAGGGCGAGCTTGGTTTCGAGGAGGGCGAGTTTGTGGCGGGAGAATTCATCCCCCTCGTCCGAGAGGCCCTGGGCGGTGGAGAGGATCTTTCGCGCCGCTTCGATTTCCCCCAAGCGGCAAGAAAGTTCGAACCGCTCCTCGGCCACGAGCAGGAGGTCCTTGGAGCTTTTGAGCTCCGAGAAGATTTCCTGGGCCTTTTCCAAATCCTCCCGGGCGCGCACGAAATCACCCCGTTCGCGGAAGAGTTCGGCCCGGTAGGCGTGGAGATAACCCCGGTAGCTCTTGAGTTCTGGTTTTCCGGAAACGATCGTTTCGGCTTGCGCGAAGTATTTCTCCGCCTCTTCGGCGCGGCCGATTCGGACTTCCAAATTTCCGAGATTGCAAAGAAGGGAAACCTCGTAGGGGACGCGCCCCAGTTTGCGGACGATCCCGAGCGCGTCGGTGAAGTAGCGGAGGGCGTTCGAGTAGTTGGCCCGTTCCAGATACAGGGCGCCCAGGTTGAGGTAGATGAGGGCGACGCTCTGGTCGTCCCCCTGGCTGCTCGCGATCCGGTACGCTTCGAGGTAGGACTCGATGGCGGGCGCGGGTTCGTGGAGGAGTTGATGCGTCGCCGCCAACGATTGGAGCGTGGAGACCGTTCCCCGGGGCGAATCGGTTTTCCGGTAATGGGCGAGGGCCTTCTTGAATTCCCCCGCCGCCGCCCGGAGCTCTCCCAGGTAGAAACGCGCTTGCCCCAGGGAGTAGCGCAGGAGCGTTTCTTCGTCGGCCGTGCGGCCGGGGGATTCGAGCAAATCTTCGATCAATCGTGCGGCTTCGGCATAACGCCCCGTCCGGAGCATGAGGTTGGCGAGGGCCACGCTGATCCGGAAGCGGTTCTCCCCATTCGCATCCCGGGAGCGGGCTTCGAGGAGCGCTTCCTGGGCCTCGCCGTAACGCCCGAGTTGAAGGAGGCAATGGCCCTTCCGGTAGAGCGTCTCGGCGTCGGCGGGCCGCCCGGCAGAGAGGGCTGCCTCGATCAGTTCGACGGCCTGGGCGTACTGCCCTTGCTCCAGGAGTTCGTCGAGCCCCGCGATGGGGGCCTGGGGGCCACCTTGAGTTTCCTTCGGCATTGGAGGGGCAAGAATACCCTATGTCCGGCTTTCCGGACAGGGGGTGGTTATGTGGTGAGGATTACTTACTCTCGCCGGAACTATGCTAAATTATTCAGGCATTTCGTGATGGCGGGGCGTAAGGAGCCGGTGTGGTGCGCCGGGCAAATCCTTCGCCAAGAGGCCCCGTTCGCTCCCAGGCAACGCGAACCTCTATTTACTTGTACCTGCAAGGGGGGATTTCCCTCCTGGCGGCGCTTTTGCTTTTTACCTCTTCCGCTTCCGCCCAGGTTTCGGGAATTACCGGCATCGACGAAACCGTCACCGATTACATCATCCTGATCGACGTTTCCTATTCCATGCTCCTCGACCCGGAGGCGGCAGGCCGGGTGGCCGAGGAAACGGCCGAGCGCCTTCCCGCCCGTTTTGAAGAAAAGGGGAAAAGTTTCGTCGTATCCCGGCCCGAGCCGGGGCTCCTTCGCGGCGGCCTTCTCGAAAAAGTAAAAGCGGTCGTGCAGGCGCTTCTTTTCAGCGCCGCCGACGGAACGACCGTCACCGTCTATCCCTTCCACGAGGGGATCGTGGGCGAATACGTGGCCGTGCTCGACGACGACCGCCGCCTCCAGGCGATCCAGTACATTTCCAAAACCCAGGCCACGGGGAGCCGCACGGCGATCTACGACGCCGTCGCCCAGGCCCTCGACCGGGTGGAGGCGCTTCGCCGCGCCTCCAAGGGAACCCGCAAGGCGACGATCTTCCTCTTCACGGATGGAGAGGAGAACGGTTCCAACTACTCGATCGACCAGATACTGGACCGGTTCGATCTGCTCCGTTCCGACAAGAAGCACTGGCTCTTCTGGCGCTACTACGTCCCCGGCGGAGCCGCTTTCGTAAAGAAACAAAAAGAGATGAAGCGCCTCGCCAAGGAACGGGTGCAGATAGCCGAGGAAACGGTCCGGATCGCGGAGACCGACGGGACCGCAGTGCTCGATCTGCAAACCGCTGCCGCCGGTGTCCTGGCGGGAACGGCTGGTTCCACCGCTGCTTCCTCTCCCGTCTCTTCGGGTGCCGCCAAGGCGGCTGCCCCAGCGGCGGCCAAAGCTGCTGCTCCGGTGAGCTCTCCAATGTCTTCGGCTCCCACTGGAGCGGCGCCCGGTACTCTTGCCCCTGTGATCACCCCCGCCTCTCCCGCCGCAAGTGGAGGTGGCGCGGTAGCCGCCAAATCGGCCGTGGCCGCTGAGACCGCTATTGCCGGTGGTGGCGGAGCCGCCGCTCCTTCGGCCGGTGGCGCGGCTGGCGCCGCGCCAGTTGCCGCGTCCTCGGGAACAGCCCCTGCTGCCGGCGCGGGTGGATCGGGGCTCCTCGTCGCCGCTGCCCGCAGGTCCGAAGAAGACCAGGAAGCCGAGCGCTCTTCCAAAGAGGGTCGTCTCGAACAATCTTCTTCCCGCGAGCAAGAGCGGATGGTTCGCGCCCGTGAAACGGAGCAGGCTCGTTTCGAAGAATCCCTGGTTGATTGCCCCGATTGCGAGGAGCCGGTGGCTGTTCCCGTGGGAGCGGCTCCGGCGGTTTCTTCCAAAGCCGCGCCGTCTTCTTCCACGGCTTCGGCGAGTGTTTCTGCCGCTGGAGGCATGGGGGTAAAACGTCCTCACGACGAGGAAAAAGGTCGGGAAGAAGAGCGGTCGGCCAAACCCCGCGGGGCGTCGAGCACGGCACCGGCCTCCATTGTTGAGGGCAAGGAAACTCGCCCGTCCCCAGTTTCCGCGAGCCGTTTAGAGGAATGCACCGATTGCGAGGAAGAGGCTCCCATCGAAGGAGCCCCCCAGGCGCAACCCCAGGAATCCAAGGGCCCTCTGGCGATCCTGGCTCGCGTCTTCTCCCGTGAGAAGAAAGAAGAACGAGTCCCCGATGAACCGGCGGAGGCTTCGCCCGCTTCTCCGGTAGTAGCGGTGGAGAAGGCGCCCGCAAAGGCGAGTGCGGCCTCCATCCAGCCTTCTTCGCCATCCGGTTCACCGGCAAGCAAAGCTCCAGTGGCCCTGGCGGCTGCCGCGCGGCCGGAAAGGGAGCGCTCTGCGAAATCCGAAGCGGCTCTTGCGAAACAAGCGTCCTTGGAACAGCAAGCGGTAGAAGAGGAGTTTCAAGAGAGCGCCGCACCCCGCAAGGAAGCCCCTGCCGTGTTTCCTGCGATGCGGAAAACTTCTCGAAGGGAGCCAGCCGTGGTTCCCGACGTGGGTGAGGAAGAAGTCCACGGCGATCCGCGCGCCCTCGCCTTGCTTACGGAAGCGGGTGTTGAAGTCCACGAACTCCGGAACGTGGAAAAGTCCTTCGACAAGGAAACCGTGATCCTCAAGGAAGGAAGCATCGACCTGGGGAGCGGCCTCGCCAAAGGCCCCGTCCGGCGCGAACTGGTTTTCAAGGTGAGCCCCGAAAGGAAAGAGCCCGTCGTTCTCAACTTGAAGGCCCGCTCCCTCAAGGCAAGCGACCAGGGGATGCGGATCAAAGTTTCTCCCGAAACGGCGACGCTCACGCCCCAAAACGGCGAAGTGCGGCTCGAAGTCGAAATGGAGCTCGAAGGGGCCCCAGCCGAGCGGGAGGAGGCCGAATCCTTTACGGGCGCCCTGGAGATCACTTCGCCGGAAGTGTTGCTCGTCAATCCTCCGAGGCCCCCGGTCACTTTCACCCTTCCGGATACGAGGCCCCCGCTTGCCGGCCGTTTCCTCCTCTGGGTTCTCGCGTTGCTGGCGGCTTTCCTTCTCTTGTGGTGGGCCGTTCGCCGCCGCCGG
>JBFLVN010000022.1:0-22644 GCA_040758475.1 Bdellovibrionota bacterium | reverse complement strand
TTGGGCGGAGGGATTTGCTCCACCACCGGTTCGCGCGAAGGTTCCTCCTTCGGCCGCGAGGGAGTGGGGTGGGGTACAAGCGATTCCTCGGGGCTTACGAAAAAAATCCGGACGCCCGCGGCCAGCACGAGGACGCCCAGGAACCCAAACGCCCACAAAAGGTGCCGCCGCTCTTTGAGTTTTGAAGGAGGGGCGTTCATCGGCCGGAAGGCAGAGGGGAAGCGCCCCCGGCGGCCAGGTGGCGCACGTAACCCACCAGGGCGTCCACATCGGCGGGCGCGAGCTCTTCGGCGAAGGCCGGCATGCTCTTGCGCTCGCCGGGTTTTGTTTCCGATCCGTCGAGGATTTTCTTGCGGATGTCCTCGTCGCTCATTTTCGAAAGGGTCGCGCGAAGGGTCCAGTCGAGCGGCCGTCCGATGAGGACCCGGGCCGCCGGTCCGTCCCCCCGTCCCTGGTGGCCGTGGCAGGTGGCGCAGTACTGGCGAAAGAGCACGGCCGCGGGCCTTCCCTGGGGGATTTCCCTAAGGGGCGGCGTGAGGGGGACGGTTTCCTTCCCGGAACCGCTGGTGCAGGCGGCCGCGAAGGCGAGCAGCAAAAAAGCGAGAAGGCTATTTCTTTGGAAGCGTCCGAAGGTAGGCCACGAGATTTTCGATTTCTGCGGCGCCAAGGACGGCGCCGAAACCCGGCATGAACGGGGTGCGGCCCATCGGGGCGCCCCCCTTCGAGATGATCTGGCGGAGGTACTCATCGCTCAGGCCCTTCATGTACTCCGCGTTGGTGAAGTCGGGCAACTGGATGGGAAAGAGCTTTCCGGCGGGGCCATCCCCCTTTCCCTTCTCCCCGTGACACGCGGCACAGGATTCAAGGAAGCGCTCCTCCGCGGCTTTCAAATCGGGCTCCCCGGCCCGGGCGCCGCCGCCCGGCCAGGCGAGGAGCGCCGCCGCCACGAGGAAACCCGGAACGAAAAGACGTTTCATGCCGCCTTGGACTTGGCCGGTTTCGCCCGCTTGGGGGCCGCGCCGGTTTTTCTGCTTTTCGCTTTGCGCCCGCTTCCGGCGGCGGGCGGGGCGCTTTTCCCCGCGAGCGGGGGGCGCCGGGCGCCGATGATCCAGATGGGCCCCAGGCGTTTGTCTTCCACCCATTCGAGCCCGGCCGTATCGCAGAGGCGGGGGAACTCCCGCGCCTCGAAGAAATGGAGCCCCGAGACGAGTTCGATCCCCTGCTCGATCCAGCGGCCCATGTCGCTTCGCGAAGTACCGACCGTGAGGCACGCGAAGCGCCCGCCGGGCGCAAGGGCCCGCCCGATCTCCTGGACGACGAAGCCGGGATTGGAAAAAAGATGGATCGCCGCGCAGCAGGAAATCCCGGCGAACTTCTTGGAGCGGAGCGGCAGGCGGTGGGCGTCGGCCCGGACGAAGCAGAGGTTACCCACGTTCTCCGCCTTCGCCGTGCGCACGGCTTCTTGGAGCATGGGGGAAGAACGGTCTACGCCGATGACGAGGCCGCCTTTCTTTTCGCTTTGCACGAACTTGGCCCAGCGGCGCGCGTAATTTCCCGGGCCGCAGGCCAGGTCCGCCACGGCGTCGCCCGGTTCGAGCCGGAGGAGGCGCGAGACGAGGCGGAACTCTTCTTCGAATCCCAGGCGTGGCTGGACGAGCCGAAGGAGCGTGGGCCGCCAGGACTTTTCGTAAATCCGCACGACGGGGAGCGATTCCATGAGCCGCTGGGCCGGGGTGGGGTCGCTCTTGGGCTCTTCCCCCAGGAAGTCGAGGATTTTTCCCCGGATGGGGTAGCCCTTCCCGCAGGCGGGGCATTTGGCTTCTCCCGAGACGATGGCCTCACCGTCCCGCTCGTTCGCGCGGGCGAGCAAGAGGGGTTTGTCCGCGCCGCAGGCCGGGCAGCCAAGATAATCGAGCGCCGCTTCGAGCATGGAAGTTCCCCCGCCAGCGCCCGAGCCTACCACGGCCCGCCGGGGAGGGAAGGGCGGTTGCCTTCCGGGCCACTCGTGGGGTACTTCCAGGGCATGGGCAAACCCCGGATTCTCGTGGTGGAAGACACCAAGATGATCGCCAACGTCATCTTCGACCTTCTTTCGCCCACGTGCGACGTGACGCTCTGTTTTACGGGCAAGGAGGGGGTCGCCAAGGCGCTCGAAGAACGTTTCGATCTCGTCGTGACCGACCTCGTCATGCCCGATACGGACGGCCTCTCCCTGGCGAAAATCCTCCGGCAGAACGAAAACTACAAGACCGCTCCCATCCTGGCGCTCACCGCCCAGGGCAAGCACGGCCTTTCCCCCGAGGCCGAGCCCCTCTTCGACGCCTACCTCGTCAAACCCTTCGGGATCGAAGATTTGCCCGTCGTGGCGGCAAGGCTCCTGGCAGCCCCGCCGCGCCGGGCCGCCGCAAAGCCGTGACGATCGAGGAATTTCTCTCCGAAGCGACGGCCCAGGTGCGGGCCCGCTACCCGCTTCTCTCCTGGATCACGGCCGAAGAAGAACGCACGGAGCGGCTTGCCGCCCAGGTGGCCGAGTCCACGGGGCTTCACCTCGCGCGCTGGACGGCGGCCTCCGGGTTCCAGGTTCTAAAGGCCCACGGCGGCGCCGCGCCGGCCCTTCCTTCGGGTTGTTTCGACGCCAAAGATGCCATCCATAAAATCCTCCAAGGGCCCGACAAAGTTCTTTATCTCCTCGAAGATTTCCACACGGCCTGGAGCGATCCCGCCGTGACGCGCGTGGTGAAAGACGCCTGCCGGGCGCTTCCGCGCAAGGGGATCACCCTGGTTTTCGTGGGGACCGCCGCGCGCCTTCCCGCCGAAATCGAAAAGGACGTGGCCGTGCGGGAAATCCCCTTTCCGACGCCGGCCGAGTTCTGGCCCGTTCTTGCCCGCGTGATCGAATCCTTTCCGGCGGGAAAGCGCCCGGAAATAAGCGAAGACCTCTCCGCCCGCATGTGCAACGCCGTGGCGGGGCTTACGGAGAACGAGGCGAAGCGGCTTTTCGCCAAAGTGCTTCTCCTGCGGCCGTCGTTTTCGCTCGATGACATTTCGCTTCTTCTTTCCGAAAAAAAGCAGATCATCCGCCAGACGGAGATGCTCGAATTCTTCGAGTCCCAGGAGAACCTGGAGACGATCGGCGGCATGGACGAATTAAAGGGCTGGCTCCGGAGCCGGGAAAAGGCTTTCAGCGAAGAGGCGAGGAAGTACGGTCTTCCCCAGCCCAAGGGGCTTTTGCTCCTGGGCGTACAAGGCTGCGGCAAATCGCTGACCGCGAAGGCTGTCTCGAACCTCTGGCGCCTGCCGCTCCTTCGCCTGGATTTTGGCGCCGTGTTCAGCAGCACCCAGGCGGGGCCCGACGAGAATCTCCGAAAAGCCCTGCGAATCGCCGAGTCCGTGGCGCCGGCCGTCCTGTGGGCCGACGAGATCGAAAAGGGCCTCGCGGGTTTGGAAGAAGGCTCGGCCGTGGCCGGCGAGACGGCCCGGGTGCTTGGCGCCTTTCTCACCTGGATGCAGGAAAAGAAGCATCCCGTATTCGTCGTAGCCACGGCCAACTCGATCGAGCGCCTCCCGCCCGAACTCCTCCGCAAGGGACGGTTCGACGAGATATTCTTCGTGGACCTCCCGAACGTCCACGAACGCAAGAAGATTCTCGAAATCCACCTCGCCCGCCGGGGCCGCGATTCCTCGAAATTCCCCTGTGACGAGCTTGCGGCGGAATGCGAAAAATTCTCGGGTGCCGAGATCGAAGAGTCCATCGTCTCGGGCCTCTACGAGGCCTTCGCCAAGGGGCGGGAACTCTCTCCCGAGGACGTCCGCCAGGCCCTCAAGGAAACCGTACCGCTCGCCGTGACCCAGGAAGAGAAAATCCAGGCCCTCAAAGACTGGGCTCGGGACCGGGCCCGGCGGGCTTCTTTGGATACCCGCATGCTGGATGTTTTCGGGGGCGGGGCAGGGCGGACCTCCAAGTAAGCCGCTTGCCCTTCTGCTGATTCGTGTTACAAGAGCCGCGCCCGCGCTTCGTCCCGAAGCGCCGGATGAACCACAGATCGGGGGTCTTCCATGGGAGCCGTCAAGGACTTCATCAAGCGGAATTACCGCCACTTCAACGCCGCCGTCATCGTCGATGCGTCGGAAGCCTGGATCAAGCACTTGGACAAGGGCGGCAAGATGTTCCTGACCTTGGGCGGGGCCATGAGCACGGCCG
Source organism: Bdellovibrionota bacterium (assembly GCA_040758475.1). Lineage (GTDB taxonomy): Bacteria > JAGRBM01 > JAGRBM01 > JAGRBM01 > JAGRBM01 > JBFLVN01. Next base: position 18,443 of record JBFLVN010000022.1, on the reverse strand, counting down.
AGATGGGCGTGACCATCGCGGAATTAATCCGCCAGGACAAGGTCCACGCCATCTGCTGCACCGGGGCCAATCTCGAAGAAGACGTCTACAACCTCGTTGCGCACAAGAGTTACGTGCGCGTCCCCCACTACCGGCTCCTCTCCCTCGAAGACGAAAAGGCCCTCTACGAGCGGCACCTGAACCGCGTGACGGACACCTGCATCCCCGAGGAGGAAGCCCTCCGCAAGATCGAGCACCACATGGTGGAGCTTTGGAACAAGGCGGGGCGGGAGAACAAGCGCTATTTCCCGTACGAGTATTTCTACCAGCTCCTTCGGAGCGGCGTCTTGAAGAAGGACTACGAGATCGACCCCAAGGATTCGTGGCTCCTGGCCGCCTGCGAGAAGGACCTCCCCATCTGGACCCCCGGCTGGGAGGACTCGACTCTTGGCAACATGTTTGTCGGGAACACGATCAAGAAGACGGCCCCGGGCTTTCACGTCATGAAGGCCGGCGTCGAGCAGATGGAAAAGCTTGTCTACTGGTACCGCGAGACTTCCGCCAAGCACTCGATCGGCTTCTTCCAGGTGGCGGGCGGCATCGCCGGGGATTTCCCCATCTGCGTCGTCCCCCTCATGCACCAGGACATGAAGGAAGAAGTCCCGTACTGGGGTTACTTCTGCCAGATTTCCGATTCGACGACCTCATACGGTTCCTACAGCGGCGCAACGCCGAACGAAAAGATCACCTGGGGTAAGGTCGCCGTGAACACTCCCATGTTCGTGATCGAATCCGATGCCACGATCGTTTTCCCGCTCGTGGCCTATTACGTGCTGAACCAGTAAGGGGCCTTGCGGCCCGGTTCAAAAAAGAGGGGCGCCCCGGTGGCGCCCCTTTATTTTTTCCGCGCCATCGCCTAGGCTTCCAAAAGAGCCGATACTTTTGCTGCGACTATCCGCGCACGCTCCTTGCCGGAGGTGAGGCATGCCGACCCCTTCCAACGGGCAGACGCCCACGCAACCCGAACCCTTTTCCGTCCCGCGGAAGCACCCCCGCATCCCGCTTACGATCGAGGTGCGCTGCGAGGGGGCCGGGGCGGCCGAGCGCTTCCTGACCAAGGACGTCTCCGCCGGCGGCGTCTTCCTCTTTACGACCCGCGTCTATCCCATGGGCGCCAACGTGGAGGTGGCCTTCTACATCCCCTACCACCATCAGGAAATCCGCTCGAAGGGCAAGGTGGTCCGCCACTCCCAGAACCGGGGCACGGGCCTCGTGGATGGCATGGCCATCGAATTCGAAGGCCTTTCCGAAGCCGCCCGCGAATCCATCGACCGCTACATGGAGCGGACGAAGAAGTAGGGCGCTAAGCTTTTCTCCCGCCTCCTTGAATCCTGCATTGATACCGGTGCCTCTCCGAGTATTCCCTTGGAATTGCTAGGAATTATCGCGAGGGTACATAAGTATTAGGTGCCTCGGGCGCCCCCCCTTTCACCTGGGCGCCAGCGGGTCTAAACACAAGCGCCGCTTGGGCAAGGGCCTCCCACCGGGGGCCCCGGAGAGGATTTCTAAATGGCAGTCCGGGAAGTCGAAGTCCCCAAGATGATCTGGGACGAGATCGATTACTTCGCCACCGAAGTCGACCGCTTCAAGAAAAAGCAGGTGGACGAGGAGAAGTTCAAGGGCTTTCGCCTCCACCACGGCATCTACGGCCAGCGGCAGGCGGGCGTCCAGATGGTGCGGATCAAGATCCCCTACGGCGCCTTGAACCCCGACCAGTTGGAGCGCATCGCCGAAATCGGCGAGACCTATACCGACGGCATCCTCCACACGACGACCCGCCAGGACATCCAGCTCCACTGGGTGAAGCTCGACGACGTTGTGGACATCATGAAGGGCCTCGCGAAAGTCGGCCTGGGAACGCGCGAAGCGTGCGGCAACAGCGTGCGCAACGTGACGGCAACCCCCTTCGCGGGGGTCCATCCCAAGGAAGCCTTCGACGTCACTCCCTACGCCCACGCCGTGGCGCACCACCTCATGCGCCACGAGCTCACCCAGCACCTTCCCCGCAAGTTCAAGGTGGCTTTCTCGGGAAGCTACGAGGACGACGGCGGCATCGTGGCCATCCACGACATCGGCGCCATCGCGGTGATGAAGGACGGAAAGAAGGGTTTCGCCCTCTACGGCGGCGGGGGCCTCGGCGCTACGCCCGTTCTCGCGGAGAAGGTGGCGGATTTCATCCCGGCCTCCTTGATCATGCCCGCCTGCGAAGGGCTCGTTCTCATTCATCACCACCATTCGAACCGCAAGAACCGGATGCAGGCCCGGATGAAGTTCGTCTTGAAGGACTGGGGCCTCGAAAAGTTCCGCGCCCGCTGGCAGGAACTCTACGAAGAGCGAAAAGCCCTATGGATGAAGGAACACGGCGAGAAATGGGAGCCCGCCCCCGTGGGCGTGGTGAATCTCCCCGCCGAAAAGCCCTTCGAGTGGAAGCCCAACGGGGACGCCAAGTTCCACGAATGGCTCCAGACGAGCATTCTTCCCCAGAAGCAAGAGGGCTATTCCCTCGTCAACGTGCGGCTGGAACGGGGGGATTTCACCTCCGCCCAGGCGCGCCAGCTCGCCGGTCTCTGCCGCAAGTACATGCACGATTCGATCCGGATCACCCAGGACCAGAACCTTCTCCTGCGGGGCGTCCGGACGAAGGACTTAAAAGACGTCTACCAGGGCCTCGGCCAGATGGGCCTGGCGGCCACGGGGGCCCTTCGCCTTCGCAACATCCTCGCCTGCCCCGGCACGGATACGTGCAACCTGGGGCTTACTTCCTCCCGGGGCCTCGCTCACGCCATCGGTGAGAAGCTCGACCAGATGGGTGATCTGGCCAACATCGACGGCATGTCGATCAAGATTTCGGGCTGCCCCAACTCCTGCGGCCAGCACCACATCGGCTCGCTCGGTTTCTACGGGAACGGCAAGAAAGTAAACGGCCGGCTCGTTCCCCACGTGGACGTGCTCGTGGGCGGCGGGTGGAGCCAGGGGACGGCCAATCTGGGGAAGAGCGTCATCAAGCTTCCCACAAAGCGCGTCCCCGAAGCCGTCGAGTGGATCGTCCGCACGTACCACGCCGAGCGGAAGAAGGGACAGGATTTCCCCTCCTGGGCCGGGGCGAAGGACAAAGGCTGGTGGCGCGAGAAACTCACCCCTTTCACCGAAATCGGCACCTTCGCCGGGGACCGGGAGAAGTACATCGACTACGAATCGACCGATCCCTTTAGCTTGAACGACCGGGGCATCGGCGAATGCGCGGGCGCCATCTTCGACATGGTGACGGAAATCTTCAACGAGGCCGACCACTTCGTCTTCAAGGGCAAGCAAGCGGCCCTCGTCCAGGACTGGCCGACCGTCTCCCAGGCGGCCGACGACGCCGTCTACCACGCGGCCCGGGCCCTTCTCTACACCGTGGGCATCGACGACAAGCGCCGCTTCGAGGTGGGCCACAAGTTCATCTACAACGTGATCGACAAGGCCGTGATGGAAGACAAGTACCAGCACCTTCTCCAGCGCCTTGTGGACGAAGAGCAGCCCCTTGCCGCCAGGAGTGGGGCCGAACCCCACTTCCAGCAGGCGATGGAATTCGTCGAGCAGTGCCACAAGATCCAGGAACGGGCCAGCGCCTCGGGCGGGGCCGTCACGAGCCTGGGAACGGCGCCCAAGGCGGGCGGGGGAGAGACGCGGCCCGAAAATTCGGCCAAGCCCTACGACCTTCGCGGTGTTGCATGCCCCATGAACTTCGTGAAGACGAAACTTCGCCTCGAACAAATGGATGCGGGCGAGCGCCTCGAAGTGTGGGTGGACCAGGGCGAGCCCGCCCGGAACGTCCCCCGTTCCTGCGAGCAGGAAGGCCACAAGATCCTCGAGCAAGGCGACATGAACGAGTTCTACCGGATCGTGGTCGAGAAGGCGTAAGAAAGTTTTCCCGCCCGTCTCGCAGCGCACTCACCTCACCCCCGGCCTTCGGCCGACCCCTCTCCGTATCGACGGAGAGGGGTAATTGAAAATCCCCCTCTCCGCCGATGCGGGGAGGGGGTTGGGGGTGGGGTTTGCTGCTTTTATAGCTGAAATGTCGAGACCACTTCCTGAAGGTGGCCCGAGATGCCGTTGAGTGATTCGACGGTGTGGGCCAGCTCTTGCGCCTGGGAAGCGACGGAGCGGGATTCCGAGAGGATCGTTTCGAGGTGCGTGGAGGTCTGGTCCGTGGAAGCGGCCTGTTCCTGCGCCACGTGAAGCATGTCGGCCGAGAGGGCGGCCGCCGAATCGACGGCGTTCGCGATCTCCTGGAAAGAGCGGTCCGCTTCCTGGAGCGAGGCCGCGCTCTTGTCTGTCCGCTCGCGCAAGTCCTGCATGGAATGGGCGGCATGGCCCACGTCGCTCCGGATCGATTCGAGAATCTGGTAGATCTGGGTGGAAGAGGACGCCGAGGATTCGGCGAGCTTGCGGACTTCCGAGGCCACGACCTCGAAACCCCGTCCCGCTTCGCCCGCCCGGGCTGCTTCGATGGCGGCGTTGAGGGCGAGGAGATTCGTTTGCGATGAAATCTCCTGGATGAGGGACGTGATTTTTTTAATATCGTTGGACTTCTGTTCGAGCTGGGCGATGACGCGGCTCGCGTCGCCCAGGGCGGCGGCCATTTCCTCGATGCCCGCCAGGGCGGGGCGCAGCGCGGTGGCCCCCCGGTGGGCGGCCTCCCGGGCCCCTTCGCACCGCTCGCTCGTTCCTTTGGACGCGCCGAAGACGGACTCGGCCGACTGGGAGAGTTGCTCAACGGTCGAAGCCGATTCGGCCGACATGCGGTTCTGGGAGTCGGCGCTCTGGGCGAGGTGCGAGGCGGCGGAGGAGAGCTCCTTTCCTTCCGAGAAAAGCTGGGTCGATACTTCCGTGATCCGGACGATTAGGGGCCGGACCTGCTCCACCATCCGGTTGAGGTTTCCTCCGAGTTCGGCCAGTTCGTCGTTGCTCCGGATATCCACCCGGGCCGTGAAATCGCCGGCGGCGAGCCGCCGCAGGGCGTTGCCCACTTCTCCGAGCGGCGCCGTGATCGAACGGGAAAGAAGAAGGGCGATCGCCAGTCCGACGATCCCGACGAGCGCGGCGACGCCAAGAGAGAGCCCCAGGCTCCGGGCCAGGGACCGCCGGATGGAGTCCGTGCTGAGGGCCACCTGCACTTTGCCGAGTTCGCCGGACCCGATGGTGGAGACGACCGATTTTTCCGCGACGAGGACGGACGAATCCGTTTGCAGGCCCGCCGTATCGTAGTTTTTGGCGGCGAGTTTTTCATCCAGGTACGACGCCACGGTCTGCCCCTGGGCGTCCGTCACTTGCACGAAGATGACTTCCGGATTGGTCTCGGTCGCGCCGAGGGCTTTCTTCGCGGCGTCGGCGTCGCTGAATTCGAGCCCCGCGTTCACGGCGAAGGCGAGCATCCCCGCCACCATTTCAGCCCGCTCTCCGAGGGCTGCTCGGGCCTGCCGTCCGGCGAAGGCGTAGAGGGCGCCGGCGAGCAGGGCGACCATGAGGCCGGTGAGGGCCAGGATCGCGCCCATGAGCTTGAATTTGATCGTGCGCCGTTTGGTGATTCTTCGTTCCTGCATGGCTTTGTACCTTCAATTCTTATTTGCCGGTGATCCGCGCCAGCTTGAGGACTTCCGAGGAAAAATCGGCCCCCTGGGCCTTGGAAGCGCTCAGGTTGATGACGATGCGCGGCTTGTTGTCCTGGGCTTCGACGCCGGTGGCGAGCCCTTGCTCGACGAGAGCGGCTTCCCCCGCGGTGGCGGTCGCCTGGGCCTCGCGGGCGGCTTCGGCGATTTTTTCCGCCTGAGCACCCAAGCCGCTCGTCGCGTAGAGGGCGCCCGTGTTGGTTTCCCGCAGATAGCTTGCCAGGGGTTTGCCGGAAGCCAGGTCGAAGGAATGCAGGAGGATGGTGAGGCCGGCCACTTTCTTGCCCGCCCCTACCGCCGCCTCGAATTCCTCCCGGCTCTTCTTGGATTCGGCGTTTCGGGAATCGAAGACGACGCAGACCTTGAGTTCTTCCGCTCCCTTGCGGGCCACGTTCTTGTCGAGCGAGAGGACCTTAAAGAGGATCGCCACCTGGATAGTTACGGGCACGCCTTGCACGCCTTCTTGAGCCCTGCCAACGGTGGGGAGCGCCATTCCCGCGATCAGCAGGGCCACTATGACGCTCATCAGATGGCGAGCGCTCAAACTCTTGAGCTGTTTTGAAGGCAGCTCAGGAGCATTCATTTTTGCAGCGCCAGGATGAAGCAGCGCCGCTCCGGTTTGGAGCGCTTCGCCGCCGTGGTTTTGCTCTGCTGCTTTCAAGTTCTTCGGCCTCTTTAACCGCTTGGGCCGCTCGCTCGTCTTAGCGGCCCTGAAGCGGGCGTTCTTATTACTGGCGAGGAATTGCACCTTCTGTGCCAGCCCGGAGTTTTCTCCCGGGAACGGCGCGCAAAAAAAGAGCGATGGGCAGTGGCATGGCGCTTGCTCAACTCCACAGCCGATGAGGCCTGGACCGGCTTAAAGGGCCAGCTTCGAAGGAATGGATGCCATGCGCAAATTTGGAACGGTAGAAATCGTAGCAGCCGCGCTTTTTTGGAGCGCCCTGTGGCTGGCGGTCCCTCCGTCTGCCCGGTCCTTCGACGGGTCGGCTTTCTCGGTTTCGGGGTCGAACGACGTGAGCGACTATGCGGAATTGTCCTTGGAGGAACTCACGAGTCTTCAAATCCAGGTGACTTCAGCGACCCGGCGAAGCGAGCATTTGGCCGACGTTCCCGCGGCGCTTTTCGTGATCACCGACACGGACATCCGCCGGACCGGCCACAAGCACCTTCCCGAAGTCCTTCGATTGGCTCCCGGGCTCCACGTGGCGCGGGTCGGCTCCTCGGCTTGGGGCGTGAGCGCCCGGGGCTTTAACGACCGGTTCAACAGCCGGATGCTCGTTTTGATGGACGGCCGCAGCCTCTACGAACCCACTTTCGGCGGGGAGTATTGGGATTCGATCGATTATCCGCTGGAGGACTTGGGCCGCATCGAAGTCATTCGCGGCCCCGGCGGGGCCCTCTGGGGAGCCAACGCCGTAAACGGCATCATCAGCATCAATACGAAGAGCGCCAAGGAGACCCAGGGCGTCTCTCTTTCCATCGGCAACGGGACGGAGGAGCGGCGTTTTGGGGGACTGCGGTACGGCGGAGTGATCGGCAGCGACCTCTATTACCGCGTCTACACGATGTACCAGGACACGGACAGCCTGCGCCGCCTGGGGGGCGGAGACAACCAGGACGACTGGCAGGCCCTCCGCACTGGATTCCGGATGGATTGGGAACCCGCTGGTTCGGACAGCGCTACGGTGAGCGGCGATTTCTACTACGGCCGGCTGAGCACGGAAAACATGTTCGTTACGGCGACGCCGCCCGGCTCCCCCCCGACGGCCTGGAGAGCGACCGGCCCCGACCATCAATTCAACATCAACCTCCGTTGGGAACACGAATTTTCATCCAAATCCATCCTGAACGCCCAGCTTTGGTACGCCGGAATGAACCGGGAAACCTCGATCGATTTTGTCGAACGCCAGACGGTCAACCTGGACGTGGATCACAATTTTTCCCTGCTGGATTCCCTGGATTTGACGTACGGCGCCAGCGTGCGCGTGACTCACGACGAATTCAACATGGACCCCACCAACGCGTTCATCCCCAATTCCGCGACGGACGATCTCTACACGGGTTTCGCCCAATTCACGTGGAAACCCCTTGGAGAGGATTTGCTGCTGATCGCCGGGACCAAGCTGGAACGCAACGACTACACCGGCTTTGAGTACCAACCCAACGCGCGGGCGTCCTGGACCGTGGCCGAAGGCCACACCCTTTGGGGCGCCGTTTCGCGGGCGGTTCGTACGCCCACGCGCGTCGAATCGGGGCTCTCGGCCCTGCAATTCACGGCTCCGAATCTGGCCGCTCCGCCGCCGGGTTATCCCTGCCCCGATCCGCCCAACTCCAACCCCTGTGCCTTCATCATGCAGGGCAATCCGGACCTGGAAGCGAAAAATCTGATCGCCTATGAGATCGGCTACCGGGCCCAGCCTGTTTCGAACGCGACGCTCGACGTGACGGCTTTCTGGAATCATTACGACGATAGCATCGTGCTCGGAAGCAGCTATACGAGCGGGCCGCCGGTGGTGTACGACGGAACGACCTTCCAGCCCTATTACCTCAGCACGGCCAACAGCAAGGCCAGCAGCGATGTGTTCGGAGCGGAAGCCAGCGCCCGGTGGAACATTTTGCCGACTTGGAGCCTGGCTGGAGGATATTCGTACATCAATTTCAAGAAACTCGATGTCGTTACGTTCCTGGGCGATAGAACCCCTCGCCACATCTTTAACGTCCGCTCTTACTTGGACGTAACCAAGGATTTGGAGCTGAACGCGGCCTTTTATTTCAACGGCAAGATCAAGGGCCTCGGGGATTCGGCCACGAATTATACCACCACCATCGACATTCCGGTCAATGCGCGGGTGGACGTGGGCGCCACGTGGCGGCCCACGAAGGAACTGGAAATCAGCGTGTGGGGCCAGAACCTGGCCTACGACCACCGCCAGGAATACACGGGCGGATACAGCTACCTGAACGCCGAAGTCCAGCGCGGCGTCTACGGCCAAATTGCCTGGCGCCAATAACGGATCAAGAAAGGACCAACCCGATGCTCTCCCTCGCCACTCGCAACCAGCCGGTTCAGCAAAAGAAATTCCAGAAGTTCGTGCTCTTCGGCCTGGGCCGCGAGCGCTATGCCGTGCCCGTCTCCGCGGTGAAGGAGATCATCCGGGCCGAGCGGATTTTCCCGCTTCCCAAGACGCCGCCCTTCATCGAGGGGATCATTTCCCTGCGCGGCGACATCGTGCCGGTCGTGGACCTCCGCAAGCGCTTCGACCTGCCGGGCGGCGAGAAGACGGCCGAGTCCCGCATCGTGGTTTTTGAGATGGAGAGCTTCTATGTCGGTATTTCCGTCGATCAGGTTTTCGAGGTGGTGAAAGTGGAAGAAGGAGCCATCGAAGCCCCGCCGCCCCTCGTGGCGGGGTTCCAGGCCGATTTTCTTCAAGGAGTTTGCGAACTAAACGGCCACCTCGTGACGGTGCTCGACGCCGGGCGGATTTTCTCCGCCTCCGAACAAGGGGCGCTGGCGGGCGTTACGGGCGCTTCCGACGCTGGGCCTTCTCCCGGTCTTGCGGCATAAGGCCGTTCACGCCAGCCACTTTTTACATCCCGCTTCTTCCAGGATCGGATCGAGGGCGGATTTGTCGGCGATGGCGGCGTATTTCTGCTTGAGGACGCCGAGCGACTTGGCGTGGTATTTCTGCGGCTCCTGGGAATAGGGCCGGCCATCCAGTTCCATCTGAAACTCTTTTGCCCCCGCCGCGACGGCTTTGGCGTTTTCCGCCGTCCAGGGGAAGAAAATTTTCCCGATCTCGTCCCGGATCAACGGGAAGAGCGTCGGCTTCAAATCCTGCCAGGATTCAAAATCCCCTTCGCTTTTGAGATCGAGCATCCGCAAGATCCAGGCGAGGGTGTTCGGGGCTTTTTGCATCATGTAGGCGCCGGGCGTGGGATCGGTCGAGCACTGGTAGAGCTGGGCGTAGAGAGCGAAGTCCGCGTAGGCGGGGCGGTTGCCGAAGAGATACTTTCGTTTCGCCAGGTGCTTTTCGAGAATGGCGATCTGGCGTTTGAAGGAACCTTCGATGATTTCCTTCGTCTGATCGGAAGAACCCACGAACTTGAGGCGCGGGACCATGCGCTGGCGGACCATCTGGGACGTGGCCTTGACGGCCGGATCGGCCGAGCCGGGGGGCATCTGATCCTTCGCGATGCGCTCGGCGGCCGATAGCTGGTCTGCTTCGTAGGTCCAGCGGTAGTGGAACATGGGCTTGTTGCCCCACTCGTCGGCGTATTCCTCGATGAGGCAGGAGAGAAAATAAAGCGCCGGGTCTTTCGGATGGATGGAAGGTTCGGAGAATTTCGCTTCCATTTGCTCGATGATGGGGGAGGAATCCTGAATCCCCTGGCCTTCGGGCGTCACGACCATCGGGACGAGGGGCAGCTTCGCGTACTTCTGGAACTCGGGCATCTTGTCCATGCTGCGGAGGACCCACTCATGGGGAATCTTCTTGTAGCGGAAATAAGAACGGACTTTGACGGAATAGGGCGAGAGTTCCGAACCGAAGATGCGGTAGGTGCCGGGCATGGGGGCCTCCTGGCGGATTGAAAGGGTTATCCCAAAACCGGCCCTAGGGAAGGGGTCGGGTCACTTTGAGCGGCGCATCGTCGATCCGCAGGAGTTCCTGCTCCTGCCCGGGCCGAAAGCTCTGGGTGACGTAGACCTGGAAGCCGATTTGGTAGGTTCCTTTAGGGAATTTCCGCACGTCCATTTCGTAGCCGATGAAGTGCTGGCCCGGTTCGGCTTCGGGCGTGTCGTTTTTTGAGGAATCATCGAGAAAATAGAAATCCGGGATCACTCCCTTGCGGATGAGCTGCGGGTCGTAGCGCATCCGGGAGAGAAGCGCCGTTCCATCGGGAAGCACTCCGGCGATCCAGTGCTGGCCGGAGCCGATGAACTTCTTTTCTTTTTCCGGCATCTTTCCATCGAACAGAAGTTCTTGGTTGTCCTTGGTGAAAACCTTGGCCCCAAGGGCGCTCTTTCGCAGGTCGAGCCCCGCCCGGAAATAACTGCCGGGGCAGATGACGTACGATGCATCGACGGGGCTCTTGAAGCGGGCGTCGGTGGCGAGGCCGTTTTCGTAAAAAAGGAAATTCATGGTGATCCGGGGGACGAAGGGGAGTTTTAATCCCCCGATCACCAGCCAGAAGACCGTCCGCCGGATGACCCGCACGGGGCCATCCTTATATCCAATCGTAAAAGCCCTGGCGTTGTTCTCGTCGAAAAAGAGCGGAACGCAGGCGAGCGGGATGGGAAGTACCCGCACCCGCAGCTTGAAGCGGTCTAAAAAATTGGGCGTGCTCGTTCCGTCGGGAAGTCTTCCGCTTACGGTTTCGAGGATCATCGGTTTTCCGTCGGCGAAATCGAGAACGCCCAGGCGTGCGTCAATCCGGTCGGCCTTGGAGTCGTAACGGATGTAATCTTCGGGGCTCGGCGGGGGCGGGTCTTTTAGAAAATGAAGAAGGTAAACCCACGCCTTCGCCCCGTTCGTGGGGTCGGTAATTTCCAGTTCCACGCCGTCGGTCGTGGGCCAGCGGGTGTAAGGCGTCCGCCCCCCGGCGTCCCGCGCCATAAAGACGAGCTGGTCGTTGTAGTCGAGTTCTTCCATTTGTTCGTTGAAATAGGCCCACTCCCGCTCGGAGGCGGCCGCTTGCGGATTTAGCTTTTTCTTCTGCTGCTTTTTCTCGAACTCCTGGATTCGGAGGGCCCGCTTGCGGGATTCCGAAAAACCCTGGAGGCCCACTTCCTTGCGGACGTATTCGGGCACTTCGCCCGTTTCGAGGAGGAATTCCCCTTCCGGATTTTTCTTGTCGATCTGATAGGGGATGGGCTCGAAGCGGCCGTTCCGGAGAGCGAAGAGCCGGAGCTGGGTGATCTTCCGGCCCCAGAGGGCACGCAGGGGATTTCCCACGACGACGACGGGATCGAGCTGTCGGCCAAGGGTTTTGGCCGGAGGCTCTTCCGCTCCCGCCGCGCGGGGCGCGAAGAGAGCCGCTAGTAGCAGGGTGATGGGGAGTAGCCGCCGCATGTCCTTGCCACCAATGGAGGCGGGCGGCGGGCGGGGAGTCAAGCGCCGCCGTGGATAGAAGAACGCTCCGTGTGCTATGCGGGAACGCGCATGCGCAACGTCGCCGTTCTTTTAAACCCCAACGCCCGGCGGATGAAGAAAGTCCGCGATCTTCCGCGCTATGCGGCCGAGCGGTACGGCAAGGAAACCCCGCTCATCGTCACGCAGGACCTTCCCGCCCTCCAGCGGGAGGTGAAGGAAATCGCCCGCCGCGAACTCGACCTCCTCGTCATGTGCGGCGGTGACGGGACGTTCCGCCATTTCTACGAAACCTGGTTCAACGTTTTGGGAGAAGGAACGCCCCCGCCGCCGGTCCTTCCCTTGCCGGGGGGAAGCCAGAATTACGTCTGCCGCGATACCGGGACCTACTTCGGGATTTTCAGTTTCCTCAAATACCTGCGCCAGCGGCAGCTTCTGGCGAGCGGGGAATTCCGTCCCGAGTGGCTCCGGGTTCGCGAGCGAAATCTCCTGCGGATCGACGATCCTTCCGCGGGAAAACCCCAGTACGGTTTCGCCTACACGGACGGCCTCTTCTTCCGCGTGGGGAAGGCCTATTACGAAAACGGGGCCGACGACATCGCGGCCCTCAAGGCCGTGTGGGGAACGGCGGTGGAAGGATTTTTCTCGAAGGACAGGAGCCGCGGCGTGCTCGCTCCTTCGCAGGCGCGGGTGCGGTGGGACCGGCAAAACGGAATCGTGACCGGCCACATGACGCTCCTGACGAGCACGCTCGATCGGCTGCTTCTGGATTTGGAACCTTTCCCCGAGGCCGACGCCACGGGAACGGGGTTTCACGTCTTCGTGCTTTTCTCCGAAAACATCCGGCAAAGCGTCCTCCACCTGGCCCTTCACGGGCGGAAGGGGAGCAAGGGGCCCCGCTGGCCCGAGCCCGGCGTGATTACGACCGTGGTGCCGGAACTCTCCGTCGAAGGAAGCGAAGGATACGCCCTCGAAGGGGAACTCTATTACCCCCCGAACGGGAAGACCGATTTCAAGATGAGCTTGGGGCCCAAGGTGCGCCTCGCCTCGCTCGTTCCGGCGCTCGGGCTCTAAAAACCCCTGTCAGATTGTTTTTGTGATTCGCTCAGGCCGGTTGGGCGGCCAGGGCACCTTGATCGCGCAGGTAATGAAGGTGTTCTCGTAGGGCGCCGCTCAGGGTCTCGAATTCGTTGTAGGGGAGGCCGAACTCCCGCACCGTTTCCCGCACAATGGGCTGGATGGCCGGGTAATGGATGTGGCAGACGCGCGGGAAGAGGTGGTGCTCGATCTGGAAATTGAGGCCGCCCACCGTCCAGAAGAAGAAGGGATTTTTCGTCGCGAAGTTGCAGGTCGTCCGGACCTGATGGGCGAACCAGGAATTCTTGATCACCCGGTCTTCCCCGAGTTTGGGAAATTCCGCTTGTTCGACCACGTGGCCCACGGCGAACACGATGGCGAGCGAACTTCCCGCGGCGGCGTGAAGGAGGAAAAAGCCCGTGATGACCTGCCAGAGAGGCAGGTGGAGAACGCCAATGGGGATCGCCAGGAACGCGGCGTAATGCAGGAGTTTGGCGGCGATGAGGAAGAAGTATTCGACGGCCGGCGGGTTGGGTTTGTTGTACCCCGTGTGTACTTTCCGCGTCATGTGGAGATAGTCTTTGAGGAACACCCACGAAACCGTCGTGAGGCAATAGAGCGGAATGGCGTAGAGGTGCTGGAAGCGGTGGTACCAGCGGTTTCCTTCCTGGAGCTGGCAGAAACGCAGCCAGGGGCCGGGGTGCAAATCGCCGTCGGCGTAAGGAATATTCGTGAAGGAGTGGTGGATTACGTTGTGGGTGATCTTCCAGTTATAGGCGTGGGCGCCGATCAGGGTGAAGGTATGGCCGAAGAGGCGGTTCACCCATTCGCGGGAGGAGAGGGCGCTGTGGCAGGCGTCGTGGGCGATGTTGAATCCGATGCCGGCCGTGGCGAAACCGGCGGAGACGTAGAGGAGGATCAGGGTAACGCCAGTGAATCGGCCCGAAAGGATCAGGGCGCAGCTCCCCAGGTACCACCCCAGGTAAAAGATCACTTTCGCCCACATGAGGGCGTTGCCGTGTTCGGAGAGCCCCCGGTTGGAAAAATAGGCGTTTACCCGTTGTTTCAGGGTTTGAGTGAATTTGTCGTCAGCCGGGCTCGAGAAACGGATTGCGTTGCTCACGAGATGCGCGCTCTTTTAAAACGTCCCATGCCGCGGGCGTGGGGCGCTCTACGGAAGCCGCCGTGGAAATGGCGGTAGACAGTCTTTCATCAAGGATTGGACGAAGTCCCCATTATCCCCAAGCGTAAGAGGCTAGGCGTTTTCGCCAGCGTAAGCAAAAGCCGGGAGCTGGCACGGAAAGGCAAACCCGGTTAAACAGGGCGCCCGGCCTCTAGAGGCGCGTTTGGCCGGTTTGTGACGACCCCATGACCCTTCTCCTCAAACTCACTTTGGCTCCCACGTTCGTGGCCGGGATCAGCCTGGCGGGCCGGAGGTGGGGGCCCCTCGTGGCGGGGTGGCTGGCCGGCCTTCCCGTGGTGGCGGGGCCCATTCTCTATATCTATGCCCTCGAACAGGGCCCCGGCTTCGCGGCCGGGGCGGCCCTCTCGACGCTCACGGGCCTTCTTTCGCTGGGGGCTTTCTGCCTCGTCTATGCGTGGCTTTCGGAAAAATTCTCCTGGCCCTGGTGCCTCCTGGCTGGGTGGGCGTCTTTCCTGGGAGCGACAGTGGCCTTCCGGCCCCTTTCCTGGCCCCTCTGGCTCGCCCTGCCGGGGGTTTTCGCCGGGATCGGCCTCATCCTCCGGTTCCTTCCAGCGGCGGATGCGCCCGTCGCGAAGAACACTCCTACCCGTTGGGACCTCCCCCTCCGCATGGGATCGGCCGCGGTGCTCGTGCTGGCCCTCACGGGCGCGGCCGCGTGGCTCGGGCCCACCTGGAGCGGCCTTTTAACTCCCTTCCCGGTGGCCACGTCGGTCCTGGCCGTGTTTTCCCACGTGGGCCTGGGGCGGGGAGGGGCCATCGCCCTTTTGCGGGCGCTCCTCGGAGGGCTCTTCGGCTTTTCGGTTTTCTGTGCCCTCGTAGCCGCCTTGCTCCCTTCCTGGGGGCTCGCGGGGGCTTTCGCCCTGGGACTTTTGGGGTGCTCCCTTGTCAACGGCGCCGGCTATCTCTTCTCCCGCCGGGCCTTGGAACGCAGCGCGTCAAACGGCTAGGGTTTGGCGCCTCCGCTTCCCGCTTTCGTTCGTAGAGAAGCTTGCGGGACGGGGGGCTCCATTCCACAACGCAAGCGAGGGCTTTTCAGAATGGGATTCATCGACCGCGTACGTTCCCAGTGGATCGAAATATCGGCCACCGCCAAGGTGGCCCGCAACGTCCCCAAGCTCCTGCCCATGGCGGCGTGGAACAGCGCCCGCTACGTGGAAGGGCACGCCGAGAGGATTCCCAACAACCTGGCCATCGCCTACCTGGACGAGCGCCACACCTGGCGCGACGTCCAGGAACGCTCCAACCAGTACGCCGACTTCTTCACCCAGCACGGGATCGGCAAGGGTGACAAGGTCGCCCTCCTCATGGACAACCGGCCCGATTTCCTTTTCGTTCAGACGGGGCTTAACCGCATCCGGGCCGTGGGGGCTTTCATCAACACGAATTTGACCGGCAAGGCCCTCGCCCACGCGATCAACGTGGCCAAGCCCAAGGCCGTCCTGGCAGGGTCCGAACACTGGAAGGCCCTCTCGGAAGTGTGGGACGATTTGGAAGGCCTCTCTCGCGAAAGCGCCCTCTGGCTCCAGGACGAAGAAGGCAAGAAGAGCGTCGATGGCGTCACGACGGTCAACGCCGAGGTGGCCAGCGCCTCGTGCCGCGGCCCGGCCATCCAGCACAAGCCCAAGACGGGCGAAGGCATGTGTTACATCTACACCTCCGGCACCACGGGGCTTCCCAAGGCGGCGGTGATCACGAACCAGCGGTGGCTCGTGGCGGCGACGCTCTTTGGCCAGGCCATGCACGAATCGACGCCCCAGGACATCATCTACGTTTCGCTTCCGCTCTACCATTCGAGCGCCCAGTTCGCCGGGTGGGGCCCGGCCATCACGACGGGGGCGGCCGTAGCGCTCCGCCGCAAGTTCTCGGCCACGAATTTCTGGAAAGACGTGCGGGAGTTCCACGCGACCCGCTTCGTCTATATCGGTGAACTCTGCCGCTATCTCATGAATCAGCCCGTCCAACCCGGCGAGCGGGACCATCAACTAAAGCTCGGCGTCGGAAACGGCCTGCGCCCGGACATCTGGGAGAAATTCCAGGACCGCTTCGGCGTCCCCCTCATCCGCGAATTCTACGGCGCGACGGAGGGAAACGCCCCGCTCGTGAACGTGGAAGGGCGGCCCGGCATGGTGGGGCGCCTTCGGCCGGGACAGCTCATCGCCAAGTGCGACCTTGCGACGGGCGAGCTCATCCGGAACGGAGATGGCCTTGCGACGAAACTCGGCCCCGGCGGCAAGGGCCTCATGCTCGGCCAGATCAACGCCGTCATGAGCTTCGACGGGTATCTCGACAAAGCCGCGACCCAGAAGAAGATCCTCCGCGATGTTCTCAAAAAGGGCGACAAGTACTTCAACACGGGTGACATCCTCCAGCTCCACGAGGACGGCTGGGTCTCCTTCGTGGACCGCGTGGGAGACACCTTCCGCTGGAAGGGGGAGAACGTCTCGACGAACGAGGTGGCGGAGATCATCAACGGCGCCCGGGGCGTCCTTGAAAGCAACGTCTACGGCGTCAAGGTGGAAGGGGCCGAGGGGCGGGCCGGCATGGCCAGCATCAACGCCAGCGACGAGTTCGACGTCCACGAATTTGCCAAATACGTGACCTCCAAGCTCGCCAACTACCAACGCCCCTATTTCATCCGCGTCCAGAAGGACATGCGCATCACGGGGACCTTCAAGCACCAGAAGGTCGATTACCGAGACGAGGCCTACGATCCGGCCAAGGTGAAGGACCCTCTCTATTATCTTGACGGCGAGAAATACGTCCCCATCGACGCGGCCCTCTACAAGAAGCTCTCTTCCGGCGAGGTGGGGCCCCGGTAAGCGCCGCTTACCCCAGGGCTTTCCTCCGGCGAGGGGCGGGCGCTATGCTCCGCCCCTCGTTGTTTTTTGCCGAATCTTGAGGAGGCTCCCGTGACGACCTTGCGCGCGCTCTTTTTTTGTACCGTGAGTTCTTTCGTTCTACTCGCCTTACCGGCCCTCTCTCGGGCGCAGGAAGCCAAGACCCTGGAGCGGACGTTGGACGCCATCGTCGTGACGGGCGAAGCGGCCAAGCCCCTGTGGGGAAAGAAGATCGACAACCTCCGGGTTTTCGCGAATCGTAGCGGCAACTGGGAGGTCGTGCCGTTCCAGATCGACAAGAAGAATCCCGACGGCGAATTCCTGATCGCCGAAAGCACGGTCGATCCCCAGGTCTCCAAGGAAACGGGTTTCGAATCCATTCCCGAAGCCAAGAAGCGCGAAAAGCGCATCAAGAAATTCGAGAAGAAGCGGGACGATTACGAAGAGGACGTGAAGGAAGGCCGGATGAAGGCTTCCGACCTCGAGGACCGCCGGCAGAAGGCCTACTGGAGCGAGCGGGAAGGGGAGATCGACTACAACGACGAGATCGTCTTCATGGCCAAGGACACGGGGGACCGGGTGCCCCGGGCCCTCTGGAAAGCGCCAGAAGGGGCCGAACTCGAAATCACCGATCCCGTCGATCATTCGAGGTCGTGGGCCTATCTCTTTTATTTCCCCGAAAATCCCCCGGCCCTTAGCACGACGGATTACGTCGTTTACAAACCCAAGGAAGACCAGATCATCGCTTCCATGGGGGAAGTGGATTTCGACGACGAGCGCCCCATGATCGTCAAAAGCATCGTCGGGATCATGCCCAACGGGACGCGCATTCCGAACATCCTGGACCGCTTCAAGCTCCGCATCCGCGTGCAACCCTACGGCCTTTTCTGCGCGCCGCTTTTCTTCGACGAACAGAACGCCAAGGGTGTGACGCTTGGATACAAGGACGGGCCCGTCCGCGTCCTCCGCCGGAACATGTTCTGGGTGGTGATCGCGGGTATCCGCCTCCCGTTCGCCCCCAAGATCATCATGTACTTCAAGTTCTACGAGAACGGCCTGGCGACCGACGCCGAATTCTCAAATCCCATCGCGGCCAAATACATGGTCTGCCCGGGGAGCCGTTTTACGGCGGGCCTCGATCTTCGCAACAACGCGCGGGGGGCGAAGATCTTCACCAAGGACAACAAGGGCATCGTGATCGACGGGAAGATGTCGCCGGAGGAGAAAAACCTCAAGGTCGACAACCAGACTTGGATTGCCGGCTTCCTTCCCAACAAGGCGGCCCTCATGTCCCGGATGATCTACGACGAGCGGCTCGTCCAGAGCGGCGCCGTGCTGGATCTCCACCTGGACGACGACGATGAGAAAGAAGATGATCCCGAAGACGAGAAGGGTCAGCACCTGATCGGTTACACGATGGACGTCCGGAAGTTCCCCTCGGGCACTTACCGCGTGGGGTTCCAGGTCTACGTGGCCTACGATTTCGAACCGGGCCAGGAGCAGCAGCTCTTCAACATCGACGACAACCCGCTCAAGATCGTCGCCG
>JBFLVN010000021.1:0-22738 GCA_040758475.1 Bdellovibrionota bacterium | reverse complement strand
GAAACCCATCTCCAGAAGACGGGCCTTGGCATTCAGGCGGATGTCGGAAATTCCCCAGGGGTTATCCGGAAACGCCTGGGGCGGAAGAGACCCGGCCGCGCCCGAGCTCTGGTGCACGACGAGGGGAAGAACGAGCCCCACTTCGTACCGCTCGCCAAGGCCCAGGGAAAAGAGAAAGTCGAAAGTCGTCTGGCCGCTGACGACATTGACGATCGTTCCGCCGCTGCCCGAGTCCTCCAGGCGGAGGGGGTCGTTCGCGTAATTCATCAGGAAACCCGCGTTCCATTCGAGGTGCGGAAGGACGCGGGGGGATTCGACGGCCAGCACGTCCCACGCCCCGGGCGAGGGCCTAAATTGCTGGATGAGGAACCCGCGGTCGAAGGACTGGGCCCTGGCGGACGAAGTTCCGCCGAAAGCCACGCCGAAGAAAAAAGAAAAGAATGCCGCCAAACGCCAAAGGTGCCGGTTCATGTGAGTGGTCTCTTTCAAATGGCCGAATTCCGCCGGTAAAGGCGCGCCAGGAAACCCGCGATCAAGCCGAGGAGCAGCAGGGCAAATCCCGCGTCTCCGGAGCCGCTTCGAAGGTCGCAGCCGCCCGAGCCCACGGCCCGGAAGCCGGGTAGTTGCTGCTGGTCGAGGAAATCCGGGATGCCGTCGCGGTCCGAATCCCCCAGGCTGTCGGCGCCGTCCGGGTTCCCCTGCCCGTCCGAATCCGTATCCAGCCAGTTGACGATGCCGTCCAGGTCGATGTCCTGCCCGAAGACTTCGCTGGCCAGGAGCTCGTCCAGGGTCGAGATGCCGTCGCCATCGTCGTTCTCGTCGCGGTAATCGGCCGTCCCGTCCCCGTCCGTGTCGACGAGGCCTTCGAGGGCGTCGGGAAGGCCGTCGCCGTCGGAATCATCATCCAATGCATCCGGCGTATCGTCGCCGTCCGTATCCACGTCCGTGCCGCCGCTCGTTTCGGCGAAATCTCCGATCCCATCGCCATCCGAATCGAAGAGATCCGGGTCCGTCCCGAGCAAGGCTTCCAGGGCGTCCGTGAGGCCGTCCCCGTCCGAATCCCCCGCCGTGCCGCTCACGGCCCCTTCGCTCGGGTCGAGGTAGGAGGCGATCAAGTCACTATCGCCGTCTCCCGTCCCGTCGGCGCCGTCGCTCGTCCCATCGCCGTCCGAATCCCAGTCGAGCCAGTTGGGCCGGGTATCCCCGTCGGGGTCGTGGCTGCTCGCAAGGCCGTCGGCGTATTCCTCGGCGGTCGAAATGCCGTCGTCGTCGTCGTCCGTGTCCCGAAAATCAGGCGTCCCGTCGTCATCCCGGTCGGCCGCGCCTTCCAGGTAATCGAGAAGGCCGTCTTCGTCGCTGTCGGGATCGAGGGCGTCCACGAGGCCATCCGAGTCCGTGTTGACGACATCGCCACCGTCCGTCTCCACGAAGTCGTTGATCCCATCGCCGTCCGAATCCCGGTTGAGGGGGTTAGTCCCCAGGTCTTCTTCCTCCTCGTCCGTGAGGCCGTCGCCGTCCGAATCGCTCTGCGTCGAAGAAGCGTTACCTTCTCCCGAATCCAGGTAGCCGGGAACATCGTTGCCGTCGGGATCGTCCGTTCCTTCGATGCCGTCCACGGTCCCGTCCCCGTCCGAATCCGAATCCAGCCAGTTGGTGCGGCCGTCGTCATCCAGATCGTCGTCGGTCAGGTCCAGCCCGTCGGCGTATTCGATCTCCGTCAGGATGCCGTCGCCATCGTCGTCCAGGTCGCGGTAATCGGGCACGAAATCCCAGTCCGTGTCCACAATGGTCTCGTCTTCATCGGCCACGCCGTCGTCGTCGCTGTCGAGATCAAGGGCGTCGATCGTGCCATCCCCATCGGTGTTGGTCGGCAGGCCGCCATCGGTTTCCACGAAGTCGCCGATGCCATCGCCGTCGCTATCGGGGTCTTCCGGATCGGTCCCAAGAACGCCTTCCAAGACATCGGTAAGGCCGTCGCCGTCCGTATCCTTGGCGACCTCCCAGGTGAAGGACGCGGGCGTGGCGTCGGCGTTTCCAAGAGCATCCACGGCCCGGACTTCAAACGTGTGGCTGCCATCGGCGAGCGCCGCCGTGGTGAAGGGCGAAGTGCAGGCGGCAAATCCGCCGCCGTCCACCTGGCATTCAAAGGTCACTCCCCCTTCGTCGGCGGAGAAAGTGAAATCCGCCGTGCCGGAAGGCGAAGGATCGCTCGGGCCCGTGACAATGGTGGTCTCAGGCGCCGTCGTATCCACCGTCCAGGTGTAGCTGGCGGGCGTCGCATCCACGTTGCCAACGGGGTCTTTCGCCCGTACCTGGAAAGTGTGAGAACCGTCCGCGAGCGAAGAAGTCACAAACGGGCTCGTGCAGGCGGCAAAGCTGCCGCTGTCCACTTTGCACTCGAAAATCGCCGTCCCGTCGGGCGAAGAGAACATGAAATCTCCGGTCGGATCGTTCGACGGATCGGAAGGATTCGTATCGATCGCCGTATCCGGCGCCGTCGTATCCACCGTCCAGGTGTAGCTGGCGGGCGTTCCATCGACGTTGCCCGCCGGGTCCCGCGCCCGAACGTAGAAGGTGTGGGAACCATCCCCAAGGCTCCCCGTCGCGAAGGGACTCGTACAGGGGGCGAAGCTGCCGCTATCGATGCGGCATTCGAACACCGCCGTCCCATCGGGCGAGGAGAAGGTGAAATCTCCCGTCGGGTCGCTGGTGGGATCGCCCGAATTTCCTGTGATGCTCGTATCCGGAGCCGTGGCATCGACGATCCAGGTGTAACTGGCGGGCGTCGCGTCCATATTCCCGGCTGGATCGACAGCCCGGACAGAGAACGTGTGGCTGCCATCCGAAAGACTCGCGGTCGCAAATGGACTCGCACAGGCCGCAAAACTTCCCGAATCCACTTGGCACTCGAAAGCCGCCGCCGCATCGGGCGAAGAGAACGTGAAATCGCCCGTCGCGTCGTTCGAGGGATTGGAAGGGTTCGTATCGATCTGGGTATCGGGCGCCGCCGTATCGACAGTCCAGATGTAACTGGCAGGCGTGGCGTCCAGGTTTCCAGCTGGGTCCTTGGCCCGTACCTGGAAGGTGTGAGAGCCATCCGAGAGACTTGCCGTAAGAAAGGGGCTCGTGCAGGCGGCGAAACTTCCCAAATCCACCTTGCACTCGAAAGTCGCCGTCCCATCGGGCGAGGAGAAGGTGAAATCTCCCGTCGGGTCATTCGAAGGATCGTCCGGTTTCATATCGATGGCCGTGTTCGGGGCCGTCAGATCCACTTCCCACGTGTAACTAGCCGCTGTGGGGTCGGCATTCCCCGCCTCATCAATCGCCCGGACCTGGAAAGTGTGGGGCCCATCCGAAAGGCTTGGGGTCGCAAAGGGACTACTGCAAAGAGAAAACCCTCCGCTATCGACCTGGCATTCGAAGCTCGCGCCAACCTCGCTCGAAAAGGTGAAATCACCGGTCGGATCGTTGGAAGGATCGGCCGGGTTCGAGTCAAGGGAAGTGTCGGGCGGCGTGGTATCAATGTCCCACGTGTAGGAGGCAGGCGTCGGATCGGTGTTCCCCGCCGAATCCTTGGCCCTTACTTGGAAGGTGTGGGTTCCATCCGACAAGCTCGCCGTCGCGAAGGGGCTCGTGCAGGCGGCGAAGCTGCCGCTATCCACTTTGCATTCAAAGGTGGCCGTCCCGTCGGGCGACGAGAACGTGAAGTCACCCGTTGGATCGTTCGATGGATCGCTGGGATTCGCATCAATGGCCGTGTCGGGAGCGCCCGTATCGACGGTCCAGGTATAAGAAGCGGGCGTCGGGTCCGCGTTTCCAACCCCGTTTTTGGCGCGGACTTCAAAAGTGTGACTGCCATCCGAAAGACTCGCCGTGGCGTGGGGAGTCGTGCAGGCCGAAAACCCGCCGCCATCCACCTGGCATTCGAACGTGGCCCCCAGGTCGTCGGAAGAAAACGTGAAATCCCCCGTGAGATCGTTCGAGGGATCGGCGGGATTGGTATCGATCGTCGTATCAGGGGAAATGGCGCTCACTTCCCACGTGTAGGAAGCGGGGGTCGGGTCCACGTTGCCCGCGGGGTCTCGGGCGGCAACCTCGAAAGTATGAGTCCCGGCCGAAAGGCTCGCCATGGCGAACGGGCTCGTGCAAGAAGAAAAACCACCGCTGTCCACCTGGCATTCGAAAGTCGCCGTTGCATCGGGTGAAGAAAAAGTGAAATCGCCCGTCGGATCATTGGAAGGATCGCTCGGGTTCGAATCGATCACCGTATCCGGCGGGTCTGTGTCGATGGTCCATGTATAAGAAGCGGGCGTTGTGTCTGTATTTCCGGCCGGGTCTTTGGCCCGCACCTGGAAGGTGTGGGAGCCATCCAAAAGGCTCGCCGTCGCAAAGGGGGTCGTGCAGGCGGCGAAGCTGCCGCTGTCCACCTTGCATTCGAAGGTCGCCGTCCCGTCGGGCGAAGAGAACGTAAAGTCCCCCGTTGAGTCACTGGTGGGATCGGAGGGCTGGGAATCGATGCTCGTATCGGGGGACGCCGTGTCCACTTCCCACGTGTAGGAAGCGGGGGAAGCATCTTCGTTTCCGGCCGCATCGACGGCCCGCACCTGGAAAGTGTGGGACCCATCCAAAAGGCTCGCCGTCGCAAAGGGGCTCGTGCAGGCGGCGAAGCTGCCGCTGTCCACCTTGCACTCGAACGTGGCCGTAGCGTCGGGCGAAGAGAAGGTGAAATCGCCGGTCGGATCGGCGGAGGGGTCACTGGGTTGGGAATCGATGGCCGTGTCGGGGGGAGCCGTGTCGATTTCCCACGTGTAGCTGGCCGGAGTCGCATCTTCGTTCCCGGCGTCATCCACCGCCCGGACCTCGAAAGTATGGGCCCCATCCCCAAGACTCGCTGTCGCGAAGGGATTCGTGCAAGGAGAGAAACCACCGCCGTCTACCTGGCATTCAAAGACCGCCGAAGCATCGGGCGAGGAGAAAGTGAAATCGCCCGTCGGGTCATTCGAGGGATCGGAAGGATTCGTATCAATGGCCGTATCCGGAGAAGCCGTGTCGATTTCCCACGTGTAGCTGGCGGGGGTCGCATCTTCGTTCCCGGCGTCATCCACGGCCCGCACTTCGAAAGTGTGCGATCCATCGAGCAGGGCTCCCGTCGCGAAGGGGCTCGTGCACGCCGCGAACGAGCCGCTGTCCACCTTGCATTCGAACGTGGCGCTGCCGTCGTCCGGCGAAGAAAAAGTGAAGTCCCCCGTGGGATCATTCGAAGGATCGGCCGGGTTCGAATCAATGGCCGTATCCGGCGGACCCGTGTCGATGGTCCAGGTATAGGACGCAGGAGTCCCATCCGGATTTCCGAGGGAATCCACGGCCCTTACTTCGAAAGTATGGCTGCCATCCGCCAGGCTTCCCGTCGCGAAGGGGCTCGTGCAGGCCGAAAAACCCCCGCCGTCCACCTGGCATTCAAACGTTGCGCCCCCTTCCGGAGAGGAAAAAGTGAAATCCCCCGTCGGATCGCTCGAAGGGTCGGCGGGGTTCGTATCGATCGAGGTATCGGGACCGGTCGTATCAATTTCCCAAGTGTAGGAAGCGGGAGTGGGATCGGTGTTCCCCAGGGAGTCCTTGGCTTGCACATCGAACGTGTGGGAACCATCCACCAGCGAGGAAGTCGCAAAGGGCGACGTGCAAGCAGCAAATCCGCCGCCGTCTACCTGACATTCGAAGGTGGCGCCCACTTCCGGAGAAGAGAAGGTAAAATCCCCCGTCGGGTCGTTCGAGGGGTCGCTGGGGCTCGAATCGATTGCCGTATCCGGAGCCGCCGTATCGACCTCCCAAGTGTAGGAAGCCGGCGTGGGATCGGCGTTTCCGGCGGTATCCACGGCCTGGACGTCAAAGGTGTGGCTGCCATCCGGAAGGCTTGCCGTGGCAAACGGGCTCGTGCAAACGGTGAACCCACCCCCATCCACTTGGCATTCAAAAGTGGCCGTCCCATCGGGAGAAGAAAACGTAAAATCCCCGGTTGGGTCGTTGGAGGGATTCAATGGGTTTGAATCAATCGCCGTGTCCGGTGCCGCCGTATCAATGGTCCAGGTGTAAGAGGCCGGCGTCAGGTCCGTATTTCCAGCCGCATCCTTGGCCCTTACCTGGAAGGTATGGCTGCCGTCCGAAAGGCTCGCCGTAGCAAACGCGCTCGTGCAGGCCGCGAAGCTGCCGCTATCTACCTTGCACTCGAAGGTCGCAGTCCCATCCGGCGAAGAGAATGTAAAATCCCCCGTTGGGTCGTTCGACGGGTCGGAAGGATTCGTATCGATAGCGGTATTTGGCGCCGCCGTATCCACCGTCCAGGTGTACGAAGCGGGGGAAGCATCCACGTTCCCCGCTGGGTCCTTGGCCCGGACCTGGAACGTGTGGGAACCATCCGAAAGGCTCGCCGTAGCAAAGGGGCTCGTACAGGCCGCGAAGCTGCCACTATCTACCTTGCACTCGAAGGTGGCAGTCCCATCCGGCGAAGAGAACGTAAAATCCCCTGTCGAATCATTCGAGGGATCGGCCGGGCTCGAATCGATGGCCGTATCCGGTGCCGCCGTATCGATGGTCCAGGTGTAACTGGCCGGAGAAGCATCCACGTTTCCGGCCGGGTCTTTTGCCCGGACCTGGAAGGTGTGGCTGCCATCCGAAAGGCTCGCCGTCGCGAAGGGACTCGTGCACGCGGCAAAACTGCCGCTGTCCACTTTGCACTCGAACGTGGCCGTCGCATCGGGAGAGGAGAAAGTGAAATCGCCCGTCGGATCGTTGGAGGGGTTCGAAGGGTTGGTATCGATCACTGTGTTAGGTGGTGTGCTGTCGGCCGTCGCGGAGAAAGTAAGCGGAGAACCCGTAAGGGGAGTTCCCAGAGTCGGATTATCAACCACATTGGTAGACGTAACGGTGACGGTTTGCGTTCCTTCCGTGGGGCCCAACGTCCACGTGACGGATGCGAGGCCGCTGGCGTCCGTCAATACGGTCGTGGCGCTCACGCTGCCGCCGTTGTTGGCCACGAACCGGACCGAGTGATTGGGTCGCGGATCGCCGTTGCGGTCCCTCACCAGGACGACGATGGGACTGGCCAGGGCCGCGCTCCCCGCCCCGGATTGGTTGTTGCCACTCGAAACGGCGATGGTCTGGGCCTTCTTGTTCGGATCGAGGACGACGGGATCGGTGCGCGCCAAGCTAAGGACGCCAGCGGCCGCGCTGCCGGTGTGGCAAGCGAGGTCCGAGGCCAGCGCCGAACCGTTGCTGCTCGTGCCCGCCCACAAGTAAACCGCGTCCGAGAGGGAATACTGGGGACCCGAGGGATTGGTGGTGAGGTCTGAGAGGTAAAGAACGAACGTCAAAAAATAGTCCGTGTTCCCCCCAAAAGGGCTCGGATCGCCATCAACCTGGGCGATATTCCAGAAAGCCGTCGAAACTCCGGGGGTCGAAGAATTGTAGTAAGTGATCTCCGTTTCCGCCGTATCGGAAGGGTCTCCCGCCGCGCTCAAATCCGTGTTGTACCAGAATTTCAAATCATCGGTTTTGCCGTTCAAGTTCACCAGGTACTCGTAGGCACCGAAGTTCGCCGGATTGCTGTCCTCGAACTCGAATCCCCAACCGAATTGTTCGAGATCGTTCGGCGCGGTCTTGAGCGGGTTCACATCCAGCCGGATGCGCATGTAGAAATAAGTCGAATCGATCGCGTAATACATGGCCGGGCGGCCCGAATCCCCCACGATGTCCCGGTAGTCGTTGCCGCTCGCGGCATCGCGCCAGTTGTCGAAAGCGTTCCCACCGGCGCAAGTGATCGGTTCAAACGCCGAATCCGCCGGAACGGCAAGCCCGCCCGCGATGTAGGTCGAATGGTTGGCGGCTACCGCAGACTTGGCGGGCTCCGGTTGGCCGCTGCATCCTGCCGCCGCGAAGGCGAGGGACAAGAGAACCGCCAGCAATGGAGTTGCCCGTTTGCAGCCGCCGTGGCGCAAACGAGCCGGGGATGCTCTGTGTCCGGGGTAGTTTGATTCAGGGAATAGAAAGAGATCGGCGGAGGGCGCTCGTGCGCCACCGTGCGGGGGGGAACCCATGATGTATTCTCCAAGATGTCCCCGCAAATTTTTAAACGGCCCACACGATTAGCATGAAATCCCCGGGTTCACAATAAATACCGGTATTTTTTAAGACACCGCTCGTTCTCAGCGTGAGAACGCCATCACGTTTTTGAGCACTTCTTCATTTTCGCATTTACAGATCATCAGAAATTTGATCCATTGAATCGTCAATCTTCGGAATTTTGCCGGTGTTGAAACGGCCTCACACCTTCCGGTACACACACCCCCTTTCACGCGAGTGCCTGGGCAAGGATCGCTCTCCGCTGCTGGCGGAAGGGCGAATCCTCCCAAATACCCGTCCAGACCGGCCTGGAGGGCAAAAGGAAGAGGGGTTGAAGAAACGGGCCCTTTCACGCTATGAACCAGCCCGCGCGGCCGGGCAGCCCTTGGCGGGAGATCGAACCGGCATCTTAAGCCACACGTGGTTCGGGTTTTCCCCAGCAGGCCCCCCTTCGTGGTTCCAGTGGGATAGGCCGCCAGATAGAACGTCGTCTCCAGTGGCGAGCGTAGCTCAGCCGGTAGAGCGCCAGACTGTGGCTCTGGATGTCGCGGGTTCGATCCCCGTCGCTCGCCCCAACTTGCATCCAGGAACGGCCCAAAGGGCCGTTTTCCATATTGGGTAACGGTGGAAAGCGGTCTCCAAATGCCCCGATCGCCTGAAGAGATCCGAAAAGAAATCCACCGGCTCGTGGCCGAATATTTTTCCCTGGGCCTTTCCGCTCCTCCGGCGGGGCGCCTCCCTCTCGTCGCTCCGGCTTACGGCCCGGAAGAGGTCAACGAGTCCATCGATTCCCTCCTTAGTACTTTTGTCACGATGGGGGAGAAGGTTTTCGAATTCGAAAGGCGCTTTGCCAAGAGAGTGGGCGCCGCCGAAGCGGTGATGGTCAATTCGGGCTCCTCGGCCAATCTCCTCGCTCTGGCGGCCCTTGCGAACCCGGCCTTTGAAGGGCCCCTAAAACCCGGCGACGAAGTGATCGTCCCCGCCGTTACCTGGTCCACGTCCGTCTGGCCCATCGTGCAAGTGGGCGCGGTCCCGGTCCTGGCGGATGTATCCCTCGAAACCCTCTGCCTGGACGCCGCTTCCATCGAAAAGGCCCTCTCCCCCAAGACGAAGGCCGTTATGCCCGTCCATCTCCTTGGAAACGCCTGCGACATGCAAGCGGTCAAGGAGATCGCCAAGAAAAAGGGGCTCTTCGTGATCGAAGATACCTGCGAGGCCCTCGGGACTGAACAGGACGGGAAAGTCGTCGGGACGTTCGGGGATTTCGGAACGTATAGCTTCTATTTCTCCCACCACATCACCACCATCGAAGGGGGAATGGTCGTTACGAGCGACCCCGCCAAGGCGGAACTTGTCCGCATCCTGCGGGCCCACGGCTGGATACGGGACGCCAAGGGGAAGAAAGACCTTGCCGGAAAGAACCCGGAAATCGACCCGCGCTTCCTGTTCGTGAACCTGGGATTCAACCTGCGGCCCACGGACATCCAGGGGGCCTTCGGGCTTCATCAGCTTCCGCGGCTCGATCCCTTCAACGACGTGCGCCGCCGCAACGCCGAGGTGTGGCTCTCGCGCCTCGCCCCCTGGAAGAAGTGGCTCCGGACGACCCGGCCCGAGCGGGGCACGAGGCACACGTGGTTCGCCTTCCCCCTCCTTGTCGAGCCGAAGGCACCGTTTACGCGCAAGCAGCTCTCCGAATTCCTGGAATCGAAAGGAATCGAAACGCGGCCCGTCGTGGCGGGGAATCTGGCGCGCCAGCCCGCCTTCAAGCACGTCCAGCACCGGGTCGCTGGCGATCTCCCCAATTCCCAAGCGATCATGGAACGCGGCCTCTTCTTCGGGAATCACGGAATTCTCTCTCCCGAAGATTGCGAGCGCGTCGCCAAGACCCTCGAAGAATTCCTCTCGCGCCACGGGAGTCCCGGCGCATGAGCTCCCCGATCAACGCCCTCGTGGTGATCCCCACCTACAACGAGGCGGAGAACATCGCCTCACTCTGCAAGGCCGTAAGCGAAGTCCCAGGGGTCGGCCGCGTCCTCGTGGTGGATGATTCCTCCCCCGACGGAACGGCGGACAAAGTGCGGGAAGCCGCGCGCGCCCTCCCTTTGGACATTATCGTCCGAAGCAAAAAGGATGGCCGGGGCGGCGCCGTGCTGGATGGATTCGCAAGTGGCCTCCAGAACGCCTCTTTTACCCATTTCGTCGAAATGGATTCGGATTTCTCCCACAACCCCACCGAGATATCCCGCCTTTTCGAGCAAACGGGGAAATACGATCTCGTGATCGGCTCCCGCTACATCCCCGGCAGTTCGATTTCAAACTGGCCACTGCGGCGGCGGATATTCAGTTACCTGGCCAACCGCTTCGCCCGTTTCATGTTGGGGGTTCCCGTGCGGGATTACACGAATGGCTTTCGCGTCTACAGCCGCAAGGCCATCGAGGCGTTGGACCGGAAATCGATCCAGCCCAAGGGTTTCATCACCCTGTCGGCCATCCTTCTTCAACTTTACCTCAAGGGTTTTTCTGTGACGGAAGTTCCCACGAACTTCGTCAACCGCATCCGGGGGGTGTCGAACCTCTCCCGGCGCGAAATCTTCGAGGCCTTGCGAAGTGTCTTTGAACTAAGAAGACTACGGAAGCAGTAGATCATTAATTCCGCGGACGGCTTACCGCAGGGAATTTGCAAGGAAAGATTCATGGCCAAGAAAAAAGCTCTCATCACCGGGGTCACGGGACAGGACGGCTCGTATCTGGCCGACCTCCTCCTGGAATTGGGCTACGAAGTCCACGGCCTCATGCGGCACCAGAGCAACCCCAATCTGCAAAACATCACTCACCTTGCCGATCGCTTAACGATCCACACGGCCGACCTCGTGGACCAGATGTCCTTGTTCCGGGCCATCGAAAAAGCCCAGCCGGAGGAGATTTATCACCTGGGGGCCATGAGTTTCGTCCCCCAAAGTTGGGCGGAACCCGTCACGACGGGAGAACTCACGGCCCTTGGGACGACCCGCGTTCTGGAAGCGATCCGGCAAGTGAACCCCAAAATCCGTTTCTACCAAGCCTCCAGCTCCGAAATGTTCGGAAAGGTCCAGGAAATCCCCCAGAAAGAGACGACGCCCTTCTATCCCCGGAGCCCCTACGGCGTTTCCAAGGTCTACGCCCATTGGATCACCGTGAATTACCGGGAGAGTTACGGCCTCTTCGCTTGTTCGGGAATCCTCTTCAATCACGAATCCCCCCGGCGGGGCCTTCGGTTCGTGAGCCGCAAAATCACGGACGGCGTCGCCCGGATCAAACTGGGAAAAGCCAAAGAACTTCGGCTCGGAAACCTGGACGCCAAGCGCGACTGGGGCCATGCCAAAGACTACGTCCAAGCCATGCACAAGATGCTCCAGGCCTCCGAACCCGAGGATTTCGTCATCGCCACCGGCGAAACCCACACGGTCCGGGATATGGCCCAGATCGCCTTCAGCCACGTGGGACTGGATTGGGAAAAACACGTCGTGGTGGACCCCGCCCTCTTCCGTCCGGCGGAAGTCGACATCCTCATCGGCGATGCTTCGAAAGCCAAAAAGAAACTCGGATGGTCGCCTCGCGTCCATTTCAAGGAACTCGTGCAGGAAATGGTGGACGCTGATCTGGAACGCCTGCGCCGCGCGTGAAAATCCTCGTCACCGGATCGGAAGGAAATCTGGGGCGGCGGCTCTCCGCCCGCCTGGGCGCTCGCACGAACGATCAAATCTGGCTGAGCGTCCACCGCCTACCCGCCAGCGCCAAGGCCCCGCTGGCCGTCGAAATGGATGTGACGAACGCGGAATCCGTTCAAAACGCCATTCAACAAGTCCGGCCGGATCAAGTCCTGCATCTGGCGGCTTACGTCGATGTTCAACGGTCCTACTCCCAACCCCTGGAGACTTACCGGGTAAACGTGACGGGCACGCTCCATCTGCTCGAAGCGATCCGGGAGACGGGAAATCCCTGCCGGTTCCTTTTTCTCAGCACGGCCCACGTCTACGGGCCGCCCGAAGATGAAACGGGACTGCTCACGGAAAAGAGCCGTTGCCGCCCCGCGAGCCCCTACGCCGCCTCCAAACTGGCCGCGGAAGAAGCGGCTCTTCTTTACTCGCGGGCTTTCGGCCTCGAAACCATCGCCGTGCGGCTCTTCAACCTGCTCGGCCCCGGCCAGCCGCTCTCTTCCGTCTGCTCCGCCCTCGCTAACCGCGTCTGCGCCATCGCGAAGAAAAAGGAACCGGGCCCCCTCCGTACCGGGAACGTGGACTCGGTACGCGATTTCATCACGGTCGAAGACGCCCTGGACGGAATCCTGGCGGCACTGGACCGGGGCAAGTCCGGTGAAATCTATAATCTTAGCACCGGTACGGGCACGCCGATCCGGGAAGTGCTAAATCAGCTTTTAGCCCTTTCGGGATCGGAAATAAAAGTCGAAACCGATCCGGCGCTGCTCCGAAAGATCGATCCCCTTCGCGTCGTCGGAGACGCTTCCAAATTAGAACGGGAAACCGGGTTCCGGGCGAAGCGGCCCCTCAAGCCGGCCATCGAAGCCCTCTACAGGGAATGCTTCGAAAAAGCCTGATGAACCCGCAGGGCAGCCTCTTCGCCTACGAAACCAATTCGGATTAAGGATAAGGCCCGGCAATGACGATCACCGAGATCAAGGAACGGATCGAGAAGAACCTGGGGGACGGAACGAGCGCGAAGGTCGAAGGCCTTGAAGGCACGACCGACCACGTTCAAGCCTTTATCGTTTCTCCACGGTTCGAAAAGCTCTCCCTGGTCGAGGCCCACCGTCTCGTCATGGGGTTGTTCCAGGAAGAGATCGCTTCGAACGAATTGCATGCCTTTACCTTCAAAACGTTTACGCCCGAAGAATGGAAACGCCGGACGGGGATCGCATCCCCGATGCGCTAAAAAACCAAGGAGTTACGAGCATGGCAAGGCAAGAAGTCCTCGATCGCATCAAGAAAGACGTCACGACCAATAAGATATTCATTTACATGAAAGGGAATCCCCAGTTCCCGGCCTGCGGCTTTTCGGCCAGGGCCTGCTCGATCCTCAATACCCTCGGCATCCCCTACGGGCACGCCAACATCCTGGAGGATGAGGAACTCCGGAGCGCGATCAAGGAGTACTCGAACTGGCCCACGATCCCCCAGATTTACATCGACGGGAAATTCATCGGCGGCAGCGATATCCTCATGGAATTGCACGACCGGGGAGAGCTCAAAAAACTTGCGGGAGCCGCCTAGAAGGGCTAAGTAGCTGCCGCGGCCTCCCCCCCGAGCGGGGAGGCGGGGAGAAACCAAACCCATGGCTTACGTCGTCACCCACTACTGCGTGGACTGCCGTTATACGGACTGCGTGGAAGTCTGCCCCGTGGAGGCGTTCCACATCGGCCCCCGGATGGTCTACATCAACCCGGATACCTGCATCGACTGCGACGCCTGCGTCCCGGCCTGCCCGGTCCACGCCATCTACTCCGCGGACGACGTGCCCGAGAAGTGGAAACACTTCACCGACATCAACGCGAAAGAGTGCGCCAACTACCCCTCGACTTCCGAGAAGATCGACCCCCTCCCCTCGGCCAAGCCCATCGACGAAATGCAAAAGCTCGAAGCCGATGGGAAGCTTCCGACTTATCCTTGACCTTCGAAACCTGCTTGCAAACGCCATCCCCTTCGGGGATGGCGTTTTTTTTATACCGCCTTTCCCATGAATGGACTTTAATGGGGCGTTTTAAAGAAACGGCTTGAAATCCCCGCAGGGCAAAGCCATTCTGCGGGGGCAGCCGGGACGAGCAGGACGAAATGAACCGAGGCAAGAGCACCTTGTCTGCAACCGGACTGGCGCTGTTTCTTTTCTTCACCGGCACGGCCGGAGCTTCCGACAGCAAACCACCCCCTTCCCTGGCGGCGCCACCTTACCTTCAGGCGCTCACGCGCGGGCGCGATCTTCTGCTCGACCACGAGTATGAAGAAGCCCGCCGTTTTTTTGAAGATTACACAAAGAACCATTCCGAAGACGCCGCTGGGCCTTTTGGATCAGCCCTCGTAGAAATCATCGAACAAGTGGAAGTCGCTGATTATACCCAATCAAACCGAATTGATGCCGTGTTAGAGCGCGCACATGAATCTGCGGAAACTTGGTTCGAGAAAAACCCTCGCAATCTATTCGCTAAATTTCTCTTGGGGGCATCTGAAGGCATTGAAGCATTGTGGTTAATCAAGACGGACCGGCAATTACGTGGGTATTCTCGTGCGATATCCGCAATAGATCATGTGGAAGACGCAGTTGATGCGCCTGACGGAGACCCTGACGCCAAAGGCGCAATGGGGCTCGCGTATTATGCGATTGGCAAATACAAGCCCCGCTATCTTCCTTTTTTCTCCGACACCCGGGCCAAAGGCCGCGCCGCGCTGGAAAGATGCGTCAAAGATGCTCCCTTGATGGGGCCCCTTTGCGAACTCTTCCTGATCTACGTCGCCAAGTGGGAACGCCGGTGGGATGACGTGGACAAACTCGCAAGCAGTTTTCGCAAGCGCTATCCGGGTTCCCTCTTCGCCGGCGGAACCCACGGCCAGGGACTCTTCGGAGCCCAACGATACGAAGAAGCCCTTTCCGTTTATATCGATCTCTCGCAGCGCCATCCGGAACACCCCGGTATCCATTACTGGGCCGGCCGGGTTTATTGGGACGGCCTCCACCAGGGGAAACCCGCCCAGGAGATGTGGGAGTACGCGCTCTCGAAGAACCTCAAACCGCCCAAAGCCGCCGCCGACGCCCAGGCGGGGCTAGGGGAAGTCGCACTGGAGCAAGGGCTCGCTGCGGAAGCCAAGATCCGGTTCGATTGGGCCCAGAAACTGGACCCCAAGAACCCAAGAGCCAAGAACGGTTTAAAGAAACTCAAAGAGCTGGAGAAAAAATAGCGACGCTTCCCGCTCGTACGGCATCATTCCTTTCGGAAAACGACAATCCGGTTCGTATTCGTCCCCTTCGCGTTGTTCGAAACCCCCCAGCAATTGGCCGTCTTCGTAAACTTCTGATCGTTGATGAGGATCAGGACGGGAGAGAGACCGGCTTCCATGCCGCACGGCACGACGGCCTCTTCCAGGCGGATTCTTCCTCCGCGCACCTCTCCCACTTCGAAAGCCACGTATCCGCCGGGCCTTAGAACGCGGTGGAGTTCCTTCAAAACTCCGGTCATGGCTTTCTTCCAATCCTCCAGCCTGCGGCTCATGGTGATTTCGACACCTTCGGGGTCGATCCCGCAGAACCAGCAGCGAAGCCAGTTGTCGGCCTTGTAATCGACGACGTCGAGAAACGGCGGAGACGTAACAACCAGGGATACGGATTCGTCCGGAATCCGGGGCGTACGAGCCGAAGGGCCAGTGAGAAGCAATCCCTTGGCGGATGAGCTGGCGAGCGCGGTCCTTTCCTCCGGCCCCAAGTGCTTGAGCAGGAACCGGCTTTTTTTCAGGATGATGGCCGCCACGTCGCGCACAGGGGGCTTTTGCCTCCGATCCCGGTTGATCCGGCGCTGGGACTCCACCGAAACGGCTTGATTGGGCGGCAAGGTGTAGACGGAAAAAAATCCTTCGGAGTGGCCCGTAAGACGGTTCGTCGCCACCATCCGGATCCATTCGTCTATCCCGTCCAGTCTTCTTTTGGATTCCCTTTCGAGCAAATACCGCCGGAGTGAGGAAATACGCCGGAGCGTCTTGCGGTGATAGAAAGCCAAAAGTTCGCGCGGCTCTTCCCCTGGCCTATCCCAATCGATGACTTCAAGCCGTGCGGTGATTTCCTCCAAGGAAGGGGGCCCCAACCGCGGGGCTACCAAAAGGCGGCTCAGGGGGTTGACGTCGCAGCCCATCGGAATGCGCCCCAGCAGGGCCGCTTCGACCAGGGTGGTTCCCCGCCCCATGAAAGGATCGTAAACGGCCTCCCCGGGCGCCGTCAGGCGTTCGATGAAAAAACGCGGTAGCTGAGGCTTGAAGCAAGCGCGGTAGGAAATCTCGTGCAGCGAATGGGCCTGCCGCTGGAGGGAGGTCCAGAATTCGTTGATGAACGTCGAAACCTCTATTTTCTGGCCGTCCGGCGGCAAAACAGCGATTTCGAGGCAAGCCGTTTTCTTCCCGAATTGCCGGAACGAGCGCAGTTGGTCTTTGAAGGAATCCTCTCCGCAAATGCGTTCCAATTCATTGAAACGAGAAAGCGCGGGGAGGACGGAAGGCATGGTTGGGCGGCCGATCTTGCCCTCCAGCGAAGATTAGCGTGGAAAAAGGATTTTGTACAGGAACCCTATCGCCCGGCGCCTACGGGCTCGCTGACCGGCCCGCTCTCGTCTTTCGGGGCCATGCGGGAACCGGCCCACCACAGGGTCAGGATCGCGAAAAGAACGGCGGCCTGCGTCAGCAGGGTCTCCAGAAAGGGATAGAGCCCGAGGAGATCGATGCGGGGCGCCCAGGAGAGGAAGTGGACGGGAAGCCTCCCGCTCTCCTGGAAAGCATGGGCCGCCTTCCCCGCCAGTACAAAAGTCAGGAGCCCCAAGAGCCAGGCCGAGAGGAGAAAAACCTGTTTCACGGGAAGGCGCACTTCGAACCGGAAGAGAGCGACTCCCAGAACCAGCATGAGGACGAATCCCGCCGCGGCGCCCGCCGGAACGGCCCATGCCGCGCCATCCCCCGATTCGAGCCACAGGCTCCGGAGGAAGAGGACCGTTTCGAAGGCTTCCCGGTAAACGGCGAGGAACGACAAGGCGAAAAGCCCCCATCCCTTGCGCCCGGCCGCCTGCGCCGCCTGATCCACGAGACGCTGGGTCTCCTCCGCGCGGGCCTGGCGATGGAGCCAAAAGCCTACATAAAGGAGCACGAAGACCGCTAAAGCGCCGGTAATGCCTTCGAGTTCCTCCCTCACCGCTCCGCTCAACTCGATCACGCTTCCCGACAGCATCCATGTCAGAACACCGCCCAGAAGCGCCACGATCCAGCCCAAGTGGATCTGACGAGCGAGCCGGGGCGCTCCAGAAGCCCGGGCTGCGGCCAACAACGCAGCCAGTACCAAAATGGCCTCCAGCCCTTCCCGAAGAAGGACCGCGGCGGCGCTCGTGGCGGCCAGGGAGGGTGATAAATCTTCCCCTTCCAATTCGCTCTGCCCTCGCGCGAAGAGGGTTTCGATACGGGCGATCGTTTTGTTCACTTCGGCGGCAGACCCATGGTTGCGAATCGAAGTCCGAAGTTCGGTCATCGCTTGTTCGATTTTCAGAACGAGATCCGCATCGCGGGCCACAAGGTTCGCCTCGAAGGGTTCAATGCCGTCCAGGTAGGCCGAAAGGGCCGCCCCAGCGGCCGCCTCGTAGTCGCCCGAAGCGACCAGGGACCGGGTTTCGGAGAGGCGCTCGAAGGCGATCCGGAAACCAGCATCCGATTCGGGAGAGAGCTGCGTCCTCAGATAAGAGAGAGTTTCTTCAGGAGGAAGGCCCGCCTCCCCCGCCTTGGAAAGAACCGCCTCACCCGAGAGCGAAGCCCTGGCTTGCAGCGCGAAAAGATCAGAAGGGATTTTTTTGCCAAATTCCCCGCTGCTGTCCGGCGAGCCGGAGGGAGGCCCTCCGTGGCGGATCGAAAGCGTGTAGAACGCAAGGTCCCAGGTTTCTTCGTCCGGCAAATCGCCGTGATCCGCCATGGCGGTTCCAGCGACTCCAAGACGAATCGTGTTGAAAACGGAAAAAGGCGAAAGGGGAAGCACGCGGCCCGGATCGGTCAGGTCCGCCGGTGGCGGATCGAGTCCCGCCGCCGAGGGGCCATTCCCCTTCCCCGCCGCGCCGTGGCAGGAAACGCAGCGGGCTTCGTAAAGTTCCCACCCTCTCGAAAGAGAGGGCCAGCGAAGCGGATAGGTCGCAAGCCCCGAACGGGCAAGAACGCCCGAAGCAATATCCCGCGCCAATGAAGAAACTTCATCCCCGGACGCTTTGGCTTCCACCAATGCCGCCAAGCGCGTGGTTTTTTCCTTTAATTCCGCCTCTTCGCTCAAGGCAGGGATTTCACCCACCAGACGAATCGCTTCTGCGGCGAATTCCTTTTGCTCGGCGTATTCGAATTCGTTTGCTACCTGCCCGTTCTGGACGGCGGCTCCGTAATCACGAGCAAGGTAATCGAGAACGTGGACGAGGTTCCGGGCCGCCGATTCGGGGCCCGCAGCGGCCGGTGGCCGATCCCCCGGGACCGCCCCTCCTTGAGCGATGGCGGAAAGCGGCACGAACGCAAAGAGGGAAACGGCCACCGTGAGGGGGAGCGCCCTTTTCAGGCTCGCTTGAGTTTTTGCGTTTTTGCTAGAGAGTTTTGTCATTTTGAAAACGATTTTCATTTTCTGTTTCTAGCCTACGCCTTCCCAATCACCCCCGTCAAGCAAGGGCTTTTAGATTTTTCCTAGTAATTCCAATTAGTTATCTGTACGGAGCAAGCCTTACCTCAAAGACCCAGTGAAGTTTGGCCATAAAAGGAGCCGAAAAGATAGGATGATCGTCATGCCCCACCCCTCCCCCGCCCTGCTCATCGTTTCGGCCATCGACCCTTCCGGGGGGGCCGGCATGTACCTGGATTTGGCCGTGGCCAAGTCCCTTGGGGTAAAAGCCGCCGGAGCCGCCACGGCCATTACCGTCCAAAACGCTTCCCGCCTCGAAGGGGCGGAAGCCCTCTCCCCGAAAACCATCCAGCGCCAGATCGAATGCCTGGAAGAAGATTTCGAATTCGGAGTGGCCAAGATCGGGGCCCTCGGAAGCGCTGCCAACGCGCGCGTCCTGAGCCGCTGGGCGGCCCACCGCCGCAAAAAGGGCGAGCCGGTAAAGCTGGTGCTCGATCCGGTCCGAAAGCCCTCCAGGGGCAAAGCGGCGCTGCTTTCCGGCTCCAAACGGGAAATCCATCAAGCGATGGAACGGCTCCTGGGCGAAACGTTCCTCCTCACGCCCAACATTTCCGAGGCCCTTTGGCTGGCGGGTAGAAAGGCGCCGCCCAAGAACGATGTGGAACGAATCGTTCTGGCCAAGGAGGTTCTCGATCGGGGGCCCCAGGCGGTTCTCCTCAAAGGAGGACACGTGGCTCAAAAGAACCGCCAGATAACCGACCTCCTGCTTCTCAAGGATGGAAGCGTTTATTACTTCGCCCATCCCCGGCGACCGGGAACTTTCCACGGAACCGGCTGCTTTCTCTCCAGCGCCATCGCGGCGATTCTCGCCAGCGGCAATCCTCCGCTTCCCGAGGCTGTCTCCAAAGCCATCGATCTATTGGATCGAGCGATGAAAAAATCCAGAAGCACCGGCCGGTCGCGGATCAAGCAACTGGGCTGATCAGGATTCGAGCTTGTCGAGAACGGGCTGAAGGGCGTCGAGGCTCGAATAACGGATCGAGAGGCGTCCGCTTCCCGACTTGGAGTGGCTGATCTCGACCTTGAGGCCAATCTTTTTTTCCAGCCGCTGGACGAGATGGGCCACGTCCGGGTCGAGGTGTTTCTTCTTCTTTTTTGAGGGTCCTTCTTCATCGCCGCGGGCGCTTGCGTCCCGCGCCCGGTCTTCGGCCCCGCGCACGGAGAGGCCTTCCTTTAGAATCGCATCCCGCAGGGCAAGCCGCTCTTTGGCGCCGTCGATAGAGAGGAGAGCCTTGGCATGGCCCGCCGAAAGGCGCCCGGCAATCAAATCCTCCCGGATTTCGGGCGGAAGCTGAAGAAGCCGGAGTGTATTGGCCACCGTAGCCCGGTCGCGGCCGAGGCGCTTGGCGAGTTGCTCTTGCGTATACCCGTGGTCTTGAAGAAGGGCTTCGTAGCCCTGGGCAAGCTCAATGGGATTCAAATCCTCCCGCTGGAGGTTCTCAACGAGAGCGAGCTCCAAAGTCTCCCGTTCGCCCGCGTTGCGCACGAGCACGGGGACCTCGGTGAGGCCAGCGAGCTTGGCTGCCCGCAGGCGCCGCTCCCCGGCGATGACTTCGTAACCGCCCGCCGGGCGCTTGCGGACAAGGAGGGGCTGGAGGAGCCCCTGCTCCCGGATCGAGACGGAAAGCTCTTCAATCGTGGCCGAATCGAACTTCTGCCGGGGTTGACCCGGATTGGCGTGGACTTCGGCGATCGGCACGCGCAGGGCCCCGCCGTCCCCCGAAGCGATGGAAACGGGCGTAGCGGCGGGGCGCTGGGGAATGAGGGCGCCAAGGCCGCGCCCCAATGCTTTTTTCTTTTCCTGGGCCATTTTTATCCCACGCGATCAAGAGGCGGATGCCGCCCGGGCGCTCTTCCCTTCTCGCCGGCCGAGGAGTTCCCTGGCCAGGGCGAGATAGGCTTCCGCTCCCCGGGAGGAAATATCATAAAGAAGGATGGGTTTCCCATGGGACGGGGCTTCCGAAAGGCGGATGTTCCGGGGAACGACCGTATCGAAAACCTGGCCGCCGAAATGAGCCCGGGCGTCGTCCACCACCTGCTTGCAGAGATTGCTCCGCTGGTCGTTCATGGTGAGCAGGATTCCCTCGACTTCCAGGGAGGGATTCAAATGCTGGCGGACGAGATCGACCGTCGAGAGGAGTTGGGAGAGACCCTCCAGGGCGTAGTACTCGCATTGAAGGGGAATGAGCACCGAATCGGCGGCGGTGAGCGCGTTCACGGTCAAAAGGCCAAGGGACGGCGGGCAATCGATCAGGACGTAGTCGTAATCGTTCCGGATGGATTTGAGCGCATCGCGCAGTTTGGTTTCACGCGAAAGCTGGGGAACGAGTTCGATCTCGGCGCCCGAGAGATCCCGCTGGGCGGGAAGGAGCCAGAGGTAGGAAAGCTCGGTCCCCACCACAGCGTCCTTGGCCGCGCACTCTCCCAGAAGGGCCTGATAACTCGTCCGTTCGGAATCCGGCTGGATTCCAAGGCCCGATGTCGCATTGCTCTGGGGATCGCAGTCCACGAGAAGCGTACGCTTCTCCGCCACAGCGAGAGATGCGGCGAGGCTGATGGCGGTGGTAGTCTTTCCCACCCCCCCTTTTTGATTGGCGACGGCGATGACGCGGGACATCGAAAAGCCCCCATCCCCCTGCCGGATGGCCCGCAGACCCTAGCACAGCCGCCGGCTTACGAAACCCGGCATTCAAACGCCAGCTGCGCCACCCAGACGAGGCAAGCGGCCATATAAGCCCGGCGGGTCCTTCGCCGCCAAAGGGGGAATTCCCGGGCACCTTCCCCGATTAATCCCGTGAAAGAAGCGATCCCGAAAGCAAAGGCGGCATAATGCGGAAAGGCTTCCTGCCAGACCGCCAAGGAAGCCCCTAACAGGATGAAAACACTGATCCCTTGAACGGCGAGGGGAATTCTCTGAAGCCCGAGGGCACGGGCCGTCGTGCGGGTACCCGCCCGGCCGTCCTCTTCCTGATCCTGGGCTTCATGGATGAGCTGGCTCTGAAGCGAAGGGAGTGCCAGGAAGGCCGCCGCCCAGAAATCACCCGCGGCCGCTTCCGGAAGCGCACCCCGGCCGATCCAGTAGAGAGGCACGAAAAGCCCCACATTCGAGAGGGTTCCAACGAACGGCAGACGCTTTAGCCCCACGTGGGGGAGCGAATAGAAAATGCCCAAAGCGATCATTGCCAGGGCGAGGAACCGCGTTCGCTCCGGTAGCGCAAAAGCCAGCAAGGCTGCGGCGAAAAAGAGCGAGAGGGAAAAAACAAAAGCGGCCCGGCGGCTCCATTCCCCCCTCGCCACCACGTTCTTTTCTGGAAAGTCACCGCCAGCGTCGCAAGCGCCATTGAAGGCATAACCACCGGACAAATAGAAAACACACCAGAGAAGAACTGGCCCCAAGGAACGGATGGAAAAATCACACGCGGAAAGGACCCCCAGAACCGGAAGCCCTAGGTAAGGAACCCACTGGCGGGGGCGGGTGAGCGCCAGCGGCGCCAGGAAAGGGGCGAAACGCCGGTCTTTCATCCGATAAGGCTCTTTTCAGTCACGAAGCAGCGGGAAGGGGCATGCACGGGGGCGAGGGTGGAAATTCCACGCGCTCGGGAATGGAGTCTAGCGGGGTCCAGAACTCCGCTGGAACGGCAAATTCCTGGGCCCTCCGCCGCCCTTCCGGAAGCGTTTGACGGGTCCGGTACTTGAGGAACGAGCGGAACAGAAGATCGGCGACAACAAAAAGGCGGGAAGGGCGCCGCAAAATCCGCGCCGCTACGTGAGCGAAGTACCGGGGAGTGAAATGATAACGCTTGAGATAATGCCCCGGAAGAGTCTTTAGAATCTCGATGGGAATGTCCGGAGTACGAATGGTGGGCTCGTTAACGTTAAAATAATTGGAGTCGTCCGTTAACAGGAGTCCGTTCTGCTCCACGTACTCCCGGAGGGGTGTGC
Source organism: Bdellovibrionota bacterium (assembly GCA_040758475.1). Taxonomy (GTDB): domain Bacteria; phylum JAGRBM01; class JAGRBM01; order JAGRBM01; family JAGRBM01; genus JBFLVN01. The sequence goes on along the minus strand of JBFLVN010000021.1, from coordinate 247 downwards.
TGCCGAAGGGAGCGGCGAACAACACGGAAAGGAAGTCCATCGGCAATGTCGAAATCCACTGGAACGCCGATTCGATGGATTCCAGCGTGTCCCAGGGAAACCCGATGATCCAGCTCCCCTGCGTGGCGATATCAGCCTCCCGGAATAACCGGAAGGCGTTTTCAGCCTCTTCCTGTTTGTAGATTTTCTTCAATTTCTCTCTCTGTGCGTCGTCCGCCGCCTCCACTCCCATGAACACGTATGCGGA
>JBFLVN010000020.1:0-23004 GCA_040758475.1 Bdellovibrionota bacterium | reverse complement strand
CTCGATGGCACGAAACAGGCGGACCTTCTCTATCCCCTCGTATCCCTTCAGCGGCGTGTCCGAATCCGCGCCGTCGTCCAGCGGGAGCCCAAAGGGCTCGGGCACGCCATCCTGTGCGCCCGGAAGGCCGTCGGTGGAGAGCCCTTCGCGGTCCTCCTTCCCGACGAGATTTTCGACGGAGAGGCCTCGCCGACGGAGGAACTCCTCGAAGTAGCGGCTTCCAATCCAGGGGCCGCCCTGGCGGCGGTCGTCCGCGTGCCCCGCGCCGAGACCCGGCGTTACGGCATCGTCGATGCGAAGCGGCAGGGCGAGGTCTACAAGGTCCGCCGGGCCGTCGAAAAGCCCGAACCCGCCAAGGCCCCTTCCACCCTGGCCCTCGTCGGCCGCTACGTTCTTCCGCCGGACGTCTTTGGCCTCCTGGCGGCAAGCCGTCCTTCGGGCGGCCGGGAATTGCACCTCACCACCGCTCTGGACGCCCTGGCGCGCCAGGGGCGTTTCTTCGTCCTTCCGACCCAGTGCCGGCGTTTCGATACCGGAAACCCCAAGGGGTGGCTTACGGCCAACCTCCACTTCGGGCGGCGGATTCTGGGCGAGGCCTAGCCTTTTTGCCGTTTTACGCATCTTGCTCCCCGTGCTTATGATGGGGCCGCCCTGGTTTTTCCGGGCTTTTTCTTTTTGACGGACTTCTATCCGTTGAAAGGCTTTTCGCGGAAATGAGCGATCGGGTGCGGCGAATGATGTGGCGGACGGGTTCCTTCGAACTCGCTTGCGCGGCCTTGAGCGCGTTTCTGTTGGCCTTTCTTGTGGGGCCGCTCCTGGCCGTTTTGCTCGCCGATCCGAAGACGGCGTTTCTCTCCTCCTGGGGCGATTCCGAACTCCTCGCGGCCGTGGGGGTGAGCCTGGGGTGTTCGCTCGTGGCGACGCTCTTTGGCGTCCTTTTCGCGACGCCGCTGGCCTACCTCCTCGAACGCCGCTCGTTCCGGGGAAAGCGCCTCGTGCTTGCCGTCCTGAGCCTTCCCCTCGTCATCCCTCACCCGGTCGTGGGCATCGCGCTCCTTTTGGTCTTCGCGCGGCACCGGCTTCTTGGAGCCCTGATCGAAGGGCGCCTGGGGATCGAGATCGTGGGCGCCGCCCCCGGCGTCATCATGGCCATGTTCTTCGTCTCCGTTCCCCTGATCGTTCGGAGCGCCCAGGAGGGGTTCCGCTCCGTGGACGAGCGCCTCGAGCACGCGGCTATGAGCCTTGGCGCCACTCCCTGGCGCGCATTCCGCCGCGTCTCCCTTCCGCTCGCGCGGCCCGCCATCTTGTCGGGGGCCATTTCCGCCTTCGCCCGCTCGGTTTCGGAGTTCGGCTCGATCGCGATCCTCGCCTACTTTCCCCGGACGGCGCCCGTCCTCATCTGGGACCGTTTCAACTCCTTTGGCCTCCGAGGGGCCGTGCCGGCGACGGCGTTCCTTCTCCTCGTAACGCTCGTCCTCTTCCTTCTCTGGACGCTGGCCGAAGAGAGGCGCAAGCGCGGTGCTTAGGATCGAAGGCCTCGAGATCGAGCGGCCCTCCTTCCGCCTGGGACCCCTTTCGTTCGAAGTGGGGCGGGGGGATTACTTCGTGCTCCTCGGGCCCTCCGGCGCGGGGAAAACGACGCTCCTCGAATGGATCGCCGGGTTCGTCCGGGCGAAGGCGGGCGAAGTCTTCATGGAAAACCGCGCGCTCACCCGTGTCCCTCCGGGGGAGCGGGGCGTGGCGATCGTCTACCAGGACTCGGCCCTCTTCCCGCACCTCACGGTCCGGGAGAATCTGGCGTTCGGTCCCCAAATGGAAGGGTGGGAGCCTGGAAAGACCCAGGCGCGCGTCCGCGAACTCGCGGGGCTTTTGCGAATATCCCACCGGCTCGATTCCCTTTCTAAGAAAATTTCCGGGGGCGAGCAGCGCCGCGTCGCCCTGGGACGGGCGATTGCGGCGGGACGGAGCGTCCTTCTCCTGGACGAACCCCTCGAAGGGCTCGATCCCGACCTGCGGCGGGACCTCCGGCACGAACTGGCTTCCCTCCACCGGCAACTGGGCCTGACGGTCGTTCACGTGACCCATCACCTTGGGGAGGCGCGTTCGCTGGCGACCCGCGTGGGGATTCTCCTGGACGGCCGCCTCCAGCAGATCGGGGCGCCTGAAGAGGTTTTCGCCCATCCCGCGACGGCCGAAGTGGCGAGATTCCTCACGATCTCCAATTTCGTGATCGGGGAGGCCGACCCGGGGGCGGGCGGTATCCGGGTGAACGGCGGGACGCTCCTGCCGGCCCCCGTGCGCGCCGCCGGGAAGGTTCGCGCCCGGGTGAGCGGCCTTGGCCTTTTGATTTCGGAACGCAACGGGTGCCTTCGTGCCACCCTGCGGGGCATCGAGCGGCCCGAATCGGGAGGAGCTTTCGCGGTGGCCGCTCTTTCTTCTGATCCCGCCGCTCCGCGGCTGGAAATTCCGCTTCCGGAGCCTTCCTTGGCGCGCGAGCTGGTTCCCGGCGGCGATGTCTGGATCGATTTCTCCTCCGCCAAATGGGAAATTTATTAATGCCATCCGTCAGCAGGAAATCATGGCCCGCCTGAGAGTCCTCTACCTCATCGCCATCGCCGTCGGCGTTTTTTTCGTTCCGAGCATTCGGGGCGTCGCGGGGATCTTGGCGTTCCAGCTCGTTCTCTGGGCGGTGCTCCGGTACCCCGCCGGCCAGGTGATTCGCCTCGCCACCAAGCTCTTCTGGTTTTTCTTCTTCGTCCTTCTTTCCTTCGCGTTCTTTCCCGAGGAAGGCGCCGAACCCCGCTGGCACGAAGTCACCCTCGCCGCCTGGAGTTTCCGGATTTCCCTGGAGGGCATTTCCGAAGGCGTCCTCATGTGCGTGCGGGTCTTCACGGTGATTCTCACCTCTCTCCTCGTCCGCCGGAGCGCTTCGTCGGCCGAGTTCGTCGAGGGGCTTCGCGGCCTCTTTCTCCCGCGCCGCGTCGCCTACACCCTCGATACGACCCTTCACCTCCTCGAACCCGAACAACTCGACGGACGGATGAACGAAGAGGGTTCGGGTGACGGGGAGGGGAAGAACAAGAAGGGCCAGGTGGTCCTCCGGGACGTGCTTCGAGGGGATGTCCGCTTTTTCGTCCGCCGGATCGAGCAGGGCCTCGAAAAGGGCCAGCGCTACGCCAAGGAGCGCTATGGGGACCTCGCCGCCGATGAAATCCGGGATTTGGGTGTCATTAGCGGCCTTGCCTTTGTGGCGGCGAGTTTAAAGCTCCTCAAAATACTGCCGGGTATTCCGTTCGCCCCCGGCCACAAGACGGTTCTCCTCCTTCCGCTCTACCTCCTGGCCGTCGAACTTACGCGCGGCCGGTGGGCGGCTTCCCTCCTTGGAATTTGCGTCGGCGTGATCGGATTCTTGATGGGCGATGGGCGTTACGGCATTTTTGAAATCTTGAAGCACATCGCCCCGGGGTTCTTCCTTGACCTCTTCCATCCCTTGATTCGCCTGAAGGGCGGGCGGCTCCCAGGGCTCCTTCGCACCTGCCTCCTCGGCATGCTCGCGGCCGTCGGCCGTTTTGCGACCGTGGTCACGATCACCCTCCTCATGGGGGCGCCGGGCGCGTTTTACGCCATGGTGGCGCCCCTGGCCCTCGTTCACCTGGGTTTTGGCGCCGCGAGCGGTTTCGTGAGCTATCCCCTGATCAAGTCCCTGGAGCGCCTCCGGAAGGCGGCGGATGGGACGGGGGAAGCCTCCGGTTCCGTTGCGCCATCCACCGCCCAGAAGTAACCTCGCGACCGCGCGTTTTCTCCGCGAAGGGGGAATCACCATGAGCGTTTTCAAGGAAGACATTCTCAAGGGCAAAACGGCCCTCATCACGGGCGGCGGCACGGGCATCTGCAAGGGGATCGCCGAGACCTTCGCCCGCCACGGGGCGAGCCTTTGCATCACGAGCCGAAAGCAGGAGAACCTCGACAAGGCCGCCAAGGAAATAACGGCCGCCACCGGGGCGAAAGTCCTTCCCCTTGCCGCCGACGTCCGCAAGCCCGAGGAAATCGAAGGAGTCGTCAAGAAAGCCGCCGAGACGCTTGGCGGCATCGATGTCGTGATCAACGGCGCCGCCGGGAATTTCCCTGTTCCGGTCGCCCAGCTTTCCTACAACGGATTTCACACCGTGGTGGCGATCGATCTGGAAGGTACGTTTAACGTGAGCAAGGCCTGTTTCCCTCACCTCACGGCGGCGGGGAAGAAACACGGGAACGCCAACATCATCAACATCACGGCCACCCTTCAGTACACGGGCGTTCCCTTCCAGGCCCACGTCTCTTCCGCCAAGGCCGGCATCGATGCGCTCACGCGCACGCTCGCTAACGAATGGGGTTCCCTCGGTGTCCGGGTAAACGGCATCGCTCCGGGTCCCATCGGGGGTACGGAAGGGATGAAGCGCCTCGCTCCGGGGCCTGATGGTGAAAAACGCGCCGCCAAGGCCATTCCGCTCGGGCGCTTTGGGAAAATCCAGGAGATCGCGGACGCGGCCCTCTTCCTCATCAGCGATGCTTCGAAATACACGACGGGCCAGATCCTCATCATCGACGGCGGCCAGTGGATCAGCCGCATCCCGCTGGGGGCGTAGGCTTCTACAATCGCGCGCGGGAGGGCGGGCGATGGAATTCGAAGAGAGAGCTTACCGGCTCACGGCTTCGCCGTGGGAGCTTCTAAGAACGGCCATCGGGGACCGCCGGGCCGTCGCCGAGAAATCCGCGCGGTTTTTTGGAACCCTCTGGGACGCCCTCCGGGGGAAGGAAGTCCGCCGTCGCCTCGAACTCCTCAAATCTCGGAAGCTCATTGAAAAAATCCCCACGCGGCTCCAGCTCCTCGCGGGCGCCTACGACAACGTGCGGTATTTCATCGTCCCCGGCGTCGAAGATTTCTACCCGCAGCGCAACATCAACTTCGCTTTTCATCAGCTCCTTCGCTGGCTCGAAGACCCTTCCAGCATGATCGATCCGTCGGGTTTTCTTTCCAAAAAGGAAACCATCATCGGCCATCTCCTCCAGGTCGTGCACAACGACCCGGTCTACGATTTCCAGATGCTGGAGCTTTGCCTGGACGGGATCGAGGACTTGGAGCGGGAAACCCGGGAGGTGATCGCAGGAACCCATCCCCGGGCGGCCACCTTGCGGGCCACGACCGAGGACGTGGACTACTACGAGCGGCTTCTCTCGTTCATCCAGGGATACCGGAAGGATTCGAGCGGGCTTTCCTGGACCCGCGGCGAGACGGAAAAACTCCAAAGCCCCGAGTACCAGCGGGCGAAGCGCACTTTCCGGACCCTGTATGGGACCATGCGGTATTGCGCGAGGCTTCCCACGGAACTCCCCGCGCTGCTGCGGCACGTTCTGCGGGACCGCGCGATGCCGCCCGAATGGGCGGAGCGAGAAGATACTAAGCGGCTGGCCGTTTCGGCGTGAATTTCATCTTCAGGCCGGTAAAGGCGAAGAAGAGCGCGCAGGCCAGCACGATCCAGTCCCCGAAATATTCGTAGGCCGTCTCTCCCAAATCTTCCCCCACTTCGACGATCCGGTAGGTCTGGGTCTCGAGTTCGGTCGCGTCTACAAGGGCCCCGGTCGGCGTGATGGCGGCCGTGATGCCCGTGTTGGCCGCCCGCACCATCCAACTCCTCGTTTCGATGGTCCGAAGGCGCGCCATGGAGAGGTGCTGGTAGGGGGCGCTCGTCTTTCCGAACCAGGCATCGTTCGTGATGTTGACGAGGAGGTTCGATCCCTCGCCCGTGAATTTCCGGACGAGGCCCGGGAAAATGGCCTCGTAGCAGACGAGCGGGGCCGCCCGGATTTTTCCGGTGGAAAGGAGCACGGGGGAATCCCCCGGCGTGAAATCCCCCGCGCCCACTTCTACGAGCTTCTTGAGGAAGAAAAAGACGTTCGAGAAGGGGACGTACTCCCCGAAGGGGACGAGCTTTATTTTGTCGTAGCGCTGGAGGGATTCAACGCCCGGTTCCATGAGAAGGACGCTGTTGGAATAACGGATTTCCTCTCCCCTCTGTTCTTCGTTCGGGGCGCCAAAGAGGATGGGTGTCCGCGTCTCCTCGGAGAGGCGCCGAACGACCCACAGGGGGGCCTCCGGGTCCGTGGGGAAGAAGGTGAAGGCGGCTTCGGGCCAGACGAGCAGGTCCACGCGGCCTTTTCCAAGCAACTCCCGTGACATCTGCTCGTGCCGGAGGAGCATGGCGTTTTCGTGCTCGTCGTCCCACTTGAGGACTTGCGGGACGTTCGGCTGCACGAGGGCCACGCGGAATTTTTCCGGTGCGGCGTTGATTTGTCCTTCGATTTGCGGTTTCCGGGCGGCTCCATAAACAAAAGCCGCCAGGGGAAGGAGAAGTGAGAGGAGCGCCGGAAGGATTTGGGGGAGGATTTTTGGTTCTCCTTCGCGCGTGGCGAAAACGCGGGAGATTTCATAAAGCGCCGCATTTCCCAGCACGACGAGGAACGAAAGGCCGTAGAGCCCGCCCACATCGGCCGCCTGTACGAAGGGTCCACCGTCCACGAGAGCGTATCCGAGGTAATTCCAGGGGAACGCCGTCAGGATCGCCCGGCCGTATTCGACCAGAACCCAGAGGCCCGGCGCAGCCAGGAGTACGGGAAAGGACCATTTCTTGGCGGCTCGTTCGGTAAAAAACGCCCACGCCCCCCAGAAGGCGCCGGTCGCCGCCGAGAGGAGGGCAAGCAGAAAGACCGCCACGATCCAGGGGATTTCCGAATAGCCCGAAATGGTTCCGACGATCCAGTAGAGCTGCCCGAAGCCCGCGAACCCGCCGGCCAGCCATCCGATGAAAAGAGATTTCTTGGAGTCTTTTTCTCGCAGGGCGAAGAACAGCGGGACGAGGGAAATCCAGACGAGGGGTTTTAAATCCCACTTGGGAAAGGCCAGGGTCGAGAGCACGCCGCACAGGAGGCAGAGCGCCACTTCTTCCTTTGAAAAAGGAAATTTTCGGGCCGGTGCGTTCATTTCTTCGGTGCGAGCCTCGCCGCCCGGAGGAGTCCTTCTTCAAAGCGCCACTGGGCGCGTTCCCAGGTTTTCCCCCGTTCGTGATCGTAGCCGAGGAGATGGGCGATGCCGTGGGCCAGCAGGCGGGCGAGGGCCTCTTCGAGGGTTTCCCCCAGTTCCTTCGCCTGTTCCCTGGCGATGGGAACGCAAATAGCTACGTCTCCCAAGGGAAGGGGCGTTCCTTTCATCCTGCGCCGAAGCTCCTGGCGAAGCCGGGATTGATGGCGGGCGTAGGGGACGCTCGCATTCCGGGCGAGCGATCCGGCCAGTTCTTCTTCCAAAGGGAAAGAAAGAACGTCCGTCGGCCCGGATTTTTTCCGGTGTTTCTGGTTGAGGCGGGCGATCCCGGTTTTTCCCGTGAGCAGGACGCTGAGTTCGGCCCCGCTAGGAGCCAAGACGCCTAAGATTTTCTTCGCGAGATTTTCCACCGTCCCCTTCGGCACCCGAAGGCTTGGCGGCTCCCGCCGCAGCAGTATCTCCATCGTCGGCCGGCTTCCTCCGGTACTTTTCCGCGGGCTCAGGATAGGCGATCCGGTGGTGGTGGAAAGCGGCCAGGGTCCGCGTAAAGGCTTTCACGATGTTGTTTAAATCCTTGAGCGTCAGGTCGCACTCGGAGAGCTGGCCGTCGGCGAAGGCATCGTTGACGATCTTCTGGACGGCTCCCCGGATGCGGGCCTCGCTGAATTCGGGAAGGGTCCGTACGGCCGCTTCCGTCGAATCGGCCAGGAGCATGATGCCCCCTTCTCGGCTCTGGGGCTTGGGGCCCGGGTAGCGGAAATCGGCTTCTTGGAGGGGGGCCATGTCCGGCGTCTGCATCTCCTTGGCCCGCGCCCAGAAATACTTCATGAGCTTCGTCCCGTGGTGTTCGGGGATCATGTCGATGACGTGTTCGGGAAGGCCCGCTTCCCGCCCCATGGCGATGCCGTCCTTCACGTGGGAAGAAATGATGATGGCGCTCATGTGGGGGGAGAGCTTGTTGTGGGGGGAATCCTTCCCGCCGTCGGGCATGTTCTCGATGAAGTACTGGGGCATCTTCGTTTTTCCGATGTCGTGGTAGAGCGAAGCGACGCGAAGAAGGAGGCCGTCCCCGCCGATGGCCTGGGCGGCCGCCTCCGCCATCATGCCGATCACGAGGCTGTGCTGGTAGGTGCCCGGGGCCTTGAAGAAAAGGTCCTTGACGAGCGGGTGGTTCGTGTCGTTGAGCTCCATGAGGCGCAGGGCCGAGGTGTAATGGAAGAACCGTTCGGCGAGCGGCGAGAGGAGGTAGACGAAAGCCACCGGCCCGGCGACGCCGATCCCCAGGAGGATGAGGGCCGTCTGCCCCGGCAGGGCCCAGAGATCGTCCGTGTGGGTGTAGAAGGAAAGCCAGCAGGCCGCCACGTTGATCATTCCCAGGACCGCGCCGGCACGAATCAAAACGAGGCGGTGGGGGTAGCCCGAGACGAGGAGAATGACCGTGGCGCTCGAGAAGAGGTTGTAGGAGGCGTAAAGGGCGCCGTCGCCCACGAGGAATCCCGAAAGGAGGCTCGCCACCGTGGCATGAAAGAAGGCGACTTCCGCCGGGAGGAGGAGCCGGACGAGCATGGCCCCGTAGGCCACGTATCCGCCCCAGCGCCAAGGCTGGGGGGCGAGGCGGACCAGGGTTAGCTCGAGGGCGAGCAGCAGGGCGTAGAAAAGAAGATCGTTGGTTTCGGACCGGAAAAACTGAAGCTGCTTTCGGGCGAAAAGGTAGATCAGCAGGAAAACCACCGCGAGGGCGCAGGCCGTTCCGCCGAAGGCGAGCCAGCTCGAAAAGCGTTTCTCGCCGCTCGAAAGGCTGGCCAGGATGATGAGGTCCTCGGGGTCGATCCTCTGCCCTTCGCGGACGAAGACTTCCCCGGCTTTCAGATTCAGGTAGACGGGCTTTACCCGTTTGGCGGCCGCTTCCCGCCGGGCCTCGGTTTCTTGGATGTTCTTGGCGAGGTTTGGCCGCAGGATCGCCCGTACGAATTTGACGGTGGCCTCCTGAAGGTTGGCGCTCCGGGTCCAATCCATCCATTCCCGCACGACGGTGGGCGCCTGGGCCCGGGCGGTTTGGAGGTCGATAAAACGCCCGAGGTCTTGCTCCTCCGTTTCGGCGCCGGAGGGAATGCGGCGCACCGTGATGCTGGAATCCGGATCGACGGGCAGGTCGTCGAGAGAGCCGATGACCCCGGGCCGGAGGAGTTGCTCGACCGAGCGCTGGATGGATTCTTCGAGTTGGGGGCTGAAGCGGACCTGAGCCATGGGGGCGAGGATCGCCTCTTCGATTTCCCGCCCCAGGAACTGCTCGGCACGCGGAACTTTGGAGGAAGCCTGGGCCCGGGCTTCCTTGAGGCGCTGGCGCGCGGTGGTAGCGGCCTGCGCGCGGGCGGGGTCTTTCGAGAGGGCCGCCACCTGGGATTCGAGTTCCCAGACGGGCCCGTAATGCTGGCGGAGCGCTCCGAAGAGCGCGGCCACCTGGGTTCCGACCAGTTGAACGGCTTCCTCGTCGTAATCGTAAACCGTATCGATCGACGCCCGCGCCTCCTGCTGGCGCTGGGCCGTGGAGGCCACGTCTTCCACCGAGAGGTCGCGGGGGGCCTTCAAATTGGCTTCCGCGATGTCGCCGGGCCGGTAGTCCCTGGCGGCGCGGAAGACGGGGGGCGAGAGGAGAGCCGCGCAGAAAAGGGCGAGGACCGCCAGGAGGAGAATCCGGGCGAGCCGGCCGGAAGGGACCGGCAGGGCGGGCGCCGGATCGGCCTCCTTTGGGGAAGAAGCCCGCCTCGTCCGGCGGGTTTTCGCGGGTTTTTCGGCCGGGCTCACGGGGATTCCTCCCCGCCCGCTTTTTCGTAGGCGGCCACGATGGCTTCGACGAGCGGGTGGCGTACGACGTCGCTCCGGTCGAAGTGGATGAAGCGGACGCCCTCCACCCCTTCCAAAACGTGGACGGCGTCGATGAGGCCCGAGCGCTGGGCCGGTGGCAAATCGATCTGGGTGATGTCCCCCATGACGACGGTCTGGGAACGGTTTCCAAGGCGCGTCAGGAACATTTTCATTTGGGCGGGCGTCGTGTTCTGCGCTTCATCCAGAATCACGAAACTCTCATTCAAAGTCCGTCCGCGCATGAAGGCGAGCGGCGCCACTTCGATGACGCCGGTTTCAATCAAACGGCCGGCCTTTTCCACGTCCATCATGTCGTGGAGGGCGTCGTAGAGGGGGCGCAGGTAGGGGTTCACTTTTTCCATCATGCTTCCCGGCAAGTAACCGAGTTTCTCCCCCGCTTCGACGGCCGGCCGCGTCAGCACGATCCGGTTCACCTGCCCGCCCAAAAGCGCCGAGGCCGCCATGGCCATGGCCAGGTAGGTTTTTCCCGTCCCCGCCGGGCCCACGCCGAAGACGACCGGCGCCGTGCGGATCGCTTCCACGTATTCCCGCTGGCGCGGCGTGCGGGGCATGACGTGCCGCCGCAGGCGCGGGATGGAAGGCTCGTCGAATTTCGGAGCGGCCCCGTCCTCCTGGGCGCAGAGCCGGAGGAGCCCGTCCACTTCCCCTTCGCCCACGGGGCTTCCCCGGTTGGCGAGCGATTGGAGTTCCTGGAAGAGGACGACGCCGCGCTCCACGCGCCGGGAAGGGCCGCGGAGGGTGAGGTGCGTCCCCCGCACGAGGACCTCGATCCCCAGGCCCTTTTCGATCCGCCGCAGGTGGCTGTCCCTTTCGCCGCAGACGAGTCGCGCAGTTTGGGCCGTTTCGAGGTCGAGTTGGTGTTGGATCATTCCACCCACGGGTGCGGGCCGGTGCGCTTAGGGTCCTGGATTGGCGAGTTCAAGGACGTAGGCCGTTCCACCTTCAGCAGGGCCTTCCACCCGGTAAACGTAGGGCGCCGGGTCCCCGCTGACAACGAGATCGGGCGGAAGAATGCCGCTCTGAGACAGAATATTCAATGATTCCGGATATTTGGAGTGGATGAGGCGGTAAACCTCAAGGGCTTCCCGAAGACGGGGAAGTCCCTGGGCCTTCTTTAATTGGGTGACTTCCGAGCGAAGGCGCAGGGGGGCAAAGAGGGCGCGGCCGACGCCGCTGTAACCCGTGGCGAGCACGAGGAGGGAGAAGATCACCACGATGCTGAGGGATAGTGCGCCCGCCGGTTCGGGGGCTTGCTCGAAGAATCCCGCGGCGCTCTCCATCTGGGGGCCCAAGGTGTCGAGCGTGAGATAGCCCTTGGTAACGAGGCCCGCCACGGCCTTGGAAGCCTCGAAAGCCCCCATGCGAGTCCGGTCGATGACCCACTGGACCGTTTTACCGGTTTCCGCGAGGGCGAGCACCCGCTGTTCTTCATTCGTGAGGCCGCCTTCTTCATCCTCGTCCTTCATTTCGTCGGCGAGGTCGAAGAATTCGTCCATCGGCGTCTGGGCCGACTTGGACGGGGTGGCGGCGGCGGGGCGTGGAGAAGTGAGCTTCTGGATGCGGGCCGAGGCGTCGGGCACGACGCGGCGGATGGAGGGCCACTCGTCCACCATCCGGAAGCCTTCCATGAGGATGTGCTCGGCACTGATCGGCGGGAAGGAATCCTGGTTGTACTCGAATTCCTTCTGCACGAACTGGAACTGGCCGTCCTGCCAGACGAAGAGGTCGTAGACGGCTTCGAGGGCGTAGAGTTTTTCGATCTGGGCCACCGTGTCGTTGTCGAGCAGGCCCGAATCCACGATGTAGTCCCGCACGGTCGTGAGCTGCGCCTTGGCCCCTTCGGGCGCCTTGGCCGCCGCTTCCGGCGTGATCGCTCCGGAGCGGGCGAGGTATTCGAGGACGCGGGCCCCGGGGGGCTCCCCCGGGAGAGCGGTGGCGCAAATGAGGCCGCCCGTGAAGTAGACGTCCAGCCCCCCGCCGCCCGTTTTGCGGAGTTCGAGGACGCCGTTCTTCTGCTGCTGGGCGATCAGCTGGAAGATGTCGGCGATGCCGAAGTCGCGGAGCGTTCCCTGGAGAGCCATCCGGTCAGTCCCCCTTGAATCCCAAGAGGGCGCCGAGCGCGTAGAGGATGGCCAGTGCCGGAACGGCCGCCGCGGCGAAGGGCCAGGGGGCGGCCGGTTCGAGCAGGGAGGGGTCCGCCGCGGGAACCAGGGGAAGGAACACGAACGCCCCCACCAGAATGACGAGGGCCGGAACGGCGAGGGCGAGACCTACGAAGACGGCCCCCTGGCTCATGGAACCGCAGCCCGGGAAGAGAAGCGAGAGGAAGCGAGTCAGCCAGCGCCGGCGCGACTGGTAGCGCTCGATCTCGGCGAGCTTGCGGATGCGGGCTTCCGAATCCGTGACTTGCTTGCGGAAGAACGCGGCGATGCATTGCGAACAGGTGGTGCGGCTCTGCTGCGCCCCGCTCTCCCGGGCGCCGATGGGTTCGCCGCAGCGTTCGCATTCGGTGGCCGGGTGGAAGCGCTTGTGCAGAAGAGTGAGGAGCAGGACGGCGAAGATCACGACCCCCAGGAACACCGCCGGGCTTTGGGGAAGCCCGGGCCCGAGCACCGCCCGGGCGGGCCCCGCCTGCAGCGTCTCATCGAGGAACGCCGGGAAGAGGGCGAGCATCTCCTGGCGGGAGAGGGGCTCGAAAACGATCCGGCGGGCGGGGGGAAGGCCTTTCCCTTGCGCCTCCCACCGGGCGAGCGCGAGGGGATCGGCGGCCCGCGCGCGGCCAAGGGCCGCCTGGGCGCTCGCCGCATCGCCCTGGATTTCCAGGGCCAGGGAGAGGTTCAAGTTCGGAACCGCTTCCTGCGGCGCGAGCGAAGCGGCTTTCTGGAACGCGCCGGCCGCTTCGGCGGTTTTTCCTTCCTGGAGATAAGCGATCGCGAGGTTGTTGTGGGCCTGCCACCGGCTTGGCGCGAGGGCGAGGACTTCGTTCCAGCGCTTTTGGGCTTCTTCCGTCTGGCGAGCCTTGGTGAGAACGAGGGCGAGGGCGAACTGGGAGGCTTCCGATGCCGGTTTCGCCGCGGTGTGGGCTTCGAGCCGCTTTTGCAGGTCCGCCGACCACACGCCCTCGAAAGCGGCGGTGGTATCGAGGAGGACGGGCGAGCGGCTCGCAAGAACGCGCTTTTCCCCATCCGCCGCCAGGAAGGGGACGAGGAGGAGGGCCGCGAGCACGGCGGCCGAAGCACCCCGTTCGGCGGGCGTCATATAGAGGAAGAACGCCGCGATCCAGACGGGGGCGATGGCGAGCGGCCCCCATCCGAGGGCCAGGGGCGTGAGGAGTAACAGGATCACCGCTCCCTTGGCGGCCAAGGATTTGGATTTGTGGATTTTGAGAAGGTGCGAAAGATCGTGGCTCAAGAGATGGAGGTAGCGGAACGCGAGCGCGAGGCACAGGAGGAGGGCCGCTCCCAGGAGCGCGAAGGCGAGCGTAAGGCGCAGGTACCCGCTCCAGGCGAGGTAGGCGGGGAGGCTATCCAGCGACCGCCGGTAGCCGCCAAACCAATCGGAGAGGAACGCCCCTTTGTCTCCGCCGGCCATCTCGGCCCGCGCGAAAGAGGGGCCGGAGAGATCGGGGGAGAGTTGCTCGGCCGCTTGCACGAGGCGGGCGGCCAGTTCCTTGTCGGACTTGGCCGCCGCCTGCCGGGCGAGTTCGAGCAGGGCGTTCGAGACGTAGGAAAGGTTCCGGACCCCGAGGTCGAGGCGCGCTTGCTGGAGGTTCGTGATTTCCGCCGTCACGGCCGAGTACTGGCGCTGGTCGAGGCCCGCGCGCAGGCGGCTCCAGATGGCGGCAAGTTCCTCGGGGCTCTGGATCGCGTCCATGGCCGCAAGAGATTCCCCGGTGGCTGCTCCTTCCGGGGCCTGTTCCAAAAGCTGGTCGATGCTGGAGGCGGCGCCCTCTTCCCCGGGCGTGGTGGCTGCTGGAGCTTCGGCGGGAGCCGCGGTTTCGGGGGGTAGCTCGTTTAGAAGGTCGTCGATCGAGCGGCGCTCTTGGGCGTGGGCGGGAAGGGCGAAAAAAAGCGCGAGAAGGAAAAGGAAAGGAATGCGGCGCTTACTGGCCGCCAACCCTTCGGAGAAACACGCGTGGATTCGCCCCGGGTTTTCTTGCATTATCCCGACCAAGTGGCGGCACCCTACCACGAGGGGGCGCGACGCGCAAGAAACCGTCTTTCTAAGTACTTGGAATAAAAGGGGAATTATGAGTACCGATCAACCAGGTTCCCGGGCAGATCGCTCCGCTCCCGCCCCCGGCGCGCCGCCAGATTTCGGGCGCCTCTCCCCGCTCTTCGAGCGCCTCGTGGGGGTGGTGGCGCGCCTTCGGGCACCGGACGGCTGCCCCTGGGACCGGGAGCAGAACCTCTCGACCATCAAGCCCTTCACCCTCGAAGAGACCCACGAACTCCTCGAAGCCATCGACTCGGGGGACGATTCCGCCATCGTCGAGGAACTGGGGGACCTTCTCCTTCAGGTGATCCTGGACGCCCAGATCGGCGCCGACGAAGGGCGCTTCAATCTCATCCAGGTCGTCGAGCACCTGGCCGACAAACTCGTCCGGCGCCACCCCCATGTTTTCGGGGACGTAAAGGCCCACACGCCGGCCCAGGTGGTGAGCAACTGGGAGGCTTTGAAGCGCGCCGAGAAGCAAGAGCGCCCCTCCGCCCTCTCGGGCGTCCCCGTCACCCTTCCGGCCCTGGCGCGGGCCTGCCGCGTTTCGGAGAAATCGGCGCGCGTGGGGTACGACTGGCCCCGCCGGGAGATGCTTTTTGACAAATTGAAGGAAGAAGTGGGCGAACTGGCCGACGAACTCTTTCCCGGAGGCAAAATCCCCGACGTCCCCGCCTCGGCGGAGGGGAAAATCCTCCCCGACGAACCGGTCCGCGATCCCGCCCGGCTTGCCCGCATCGAAGAAGAACTCGGGGACGTCCTCTTCGTCGTCGCCAACATCGCCCGGCGCTGGGGGGTGAATCCGGAGGAAGCCCTCCGCAAAACCAACCGCAAATTCGAGCGGCGCTTCCACTACATCGAACAGGCCCTCGCCCGCCAAGGGAAGAAAATCACGGACGTTTCGCTCGAAGAGATGGAAGCGCTCTATCAGGAAGGGCGGAAGACGGAGAAGAAGTAATTATGAGTTTTGCGCGTAACCAGCAAACCGCTGCATTTCTTGAGCAGTGGGAACGGGTTTTGCGTTGGCAGGGCCGCGTCCACGGGCGGAGTCATGCTTCCCCAGATGAATTCATGGATCATCTGTATGCTCTTTTTCAAAATTGCTTTGCTATGCGAGATTGGCTCGAAAATAGTGAGGTGATACCGGGAGAATCCTTGAGTGAGATATTTTCGGCTTTTGAGCTTCGCTTGTGTCGGGATATTTGTAATGGGACTAAGCATCTTGAGATTACGAGGCCAAGCGTTGATGCTAATTTTATGACAGTGCGAGAATATGCGCCGCCTCCAATTTCAAAATTAGACGAGGCCCTTTCCTCTCCTGAATACAAGCTTGTCTTAATAGCTGCTGACAACAAGTACGATTTAGTAGAACTGGCTGATCAGTGCGTGGATATACTTCGGAATGCTCTAAGCACGAGAAATCTGCTATCGCAAAAAAGTAATTTAAAGCCGCTGAAATTTTAGGACTTTTCGAGGGTCTTGTTCTTCATCGCCCGTTTTCGTGGGGGATCGTCACGCGGGCGCGCTCGCCTTCCGGGATCACGGGAATATCCGAGAGGCCCGGCAGGGGGGCGTTTTCGGCGATCTTGTCCTTGGGCCCGACGACCGTCCGGACGTAGGGGGCGGAGAAGTATTTCTTCGCCACGCGCTGGAGGTCGGCGCTCGTGACGCTTTCGATGAGCTGGGGATAGGTCGTATCGAAGGCGAACCCCCTCCCGCTCATTTCGTAGAAGCCGAGGAAGAACGCCTGGGCGGCGCTCGTCTCGTGGGCGAGTTCAAAAGCGCCGATGAGTTTCTGCTTGGCGTCGGAGAGTTCTTTCTCCGGCACGGGTTCGTTCTGAAGGCGCTGGATTTCGAGGTCGAACCCCTCCTGGACGGCCCGCGTGTTCTTGGGATCGGTGCCGATGTAGAGGCTGAAGGCGAGGGGATCGATGGACCCCTGGTAGGTAGCACTCGTTGCGTAGGCAAGGCCCCGAAGATCGCGCAGGTCGACGAAGAGGCGGCTCGAAAGCCCCTGGCCCAGGAGCGCGGCGAGAAGTTTTAAGACCGGGAAGTCGGTGTCCTGGATGCCCGGAGCCAAATAGCTCTGCACCACCCAGGTCTGGGCCGTGTCCATGGGGACTCGTACCGTGACGGGCGAGGCGGGGGCTTGTTCGGGCTTCGGCGTGCGAAGGACGTCGGGCACTTTTTCGCCGCGCGAGGGGAAGAGTTCGGAAACGAGAGCGGAGACTTCTTCTACGTTCACGTCCCCCACGACGGTGAGGGTAAGGCGCTTGGGCCGCACGAGGGCCTGGTAGAAATCGACGACATCCTGGCGGGAAATCCCGGGCAGATCTTTCTCGATCCTTTTCCCCACGTTTCCGTATGGATGGTTTGGAAAGAGGGCGAGGCGTGCCTCTTCGAAGGCGACGCCGCTCGGCCGGTCCCGCGAGAGGCGGATTTCGGCGAGGAGCTGTTCGCGCTCCTTGGCGAGTTCTTCTTCGGGGAATGTCGCGTTGTAGAAAACATCGCGCAAGAGGACGAAGAGATGGGAGAGATCGCCCTTGAGGCCCTTTCCCTTGAAGGAGAGGTAATCCTCTTCGGCGTCCACCGAAAGCTCGGCGCCCGCGCTCTCGATTTCCCGGGCGATGGCTTCGGCCGTCCGCAGTTTCGTCCCCTTGAGGACCGTGCGCGCGAGAAGGTCGGTGAGCCCCGCCTTGGGGGCCACGCGGGCGCCGCCCGCGAGAAGGCCCTGGAAGGCGAGCACCTCGCTCCCCGGATTTTGCTTGACGATCAGGACAGTCCCATTGGCCAGGACGGAACGGCTGATTTGGGGCGCCGAGGCCGTGGGAGCGGACGGGGCCACGGCCGCCGTGGCGGCGGGCGCGGGGGCGATCTTGGAGACGTCCGTCCCCTTGGGAAGGAGCCGCACCATGGCCAGCCGGTCGGGCCGCAAGTAGTGGCGCGCCGCTTCAATCACGCGGAGGGAATCGATGCGTTTTAGGCGCTCGCGGTAGTGGAAGACGTCCGTGAAATCCGAGAGCGTGGCGAAGTAGCCGTAGAGGGACGTGAGGCGGTCGGTCATCTCGGCGTCGTAAACGAAGTCCCGGTCCAGGGAGAAGATCGCCTTGGAGAGCTCGCTGTCGGGAGCGGGCGTCCGGGAGAGGTAGGTGATCTCTTCGAGGATGGCCGCCCGGACTTTCTCGGCGTTCTGGGGTTCGCACAGGGCGTAGACGAAGAAGAGGCCGCTGTCGCGCTGGCCGTAGTTGGAGGCGCGCACGTCGATGGCGAGGCGCTCCCGTTCGACGAGCCGCTGGTAGAGGCGCGAACTTTCGCCCTGGCCCAGGATGAAGGCGGCCACGTCCAGGGCCGCCCCGTCGTCCAGGTCGGAGGCCTTGGGGGCGTGCCACGCGAGGGCGATGTAAGCCTTGGCCACGTCGTCTTCGATCGTGGCGCTTCGGGCTTCTTCCATCGGCGGCTCTTCGGGCCGCTCGGTCTTGGGAAGGGGCGCCGCCGGGGCGACGCCGAAGTGGCGTTCGATGAGCTGTTTGACCCGTTCGGCATCCACCGCGCCCGCTACGACGACGGTGAGGTTTCCGGGGACGTACCAGTGCTCGTAGTACTCGACGATCTTCTGGCGCGGGATGGAGGCGATCACTTCCGCGGGGCCCAGGGTGTCGAGCCCGTAGGGGTGGACCTTGTAGAGGAGTTTTTGCATTTCGAGGAAGAGCTTGCGGTAGGGCTCGTCGTTGGCCCGGTTGATCTCCTCGATCACGACTTTCCGCTCGGCGTCCACTTCCCCTTCCGGGATGGTGGGACGCAGAACCATGTCGGCGTGCACGTCCAGGGCTTGCTCGAAATAACGGGCCGCCACGGTGACGTGGTAGTGGGTGAAATCGTCGCTCGTCGCCGCGTTGATTTCGGCGCCCAGGGATTCGAGGCGCTGGTCGATCTCCCGGGGGCCGAAGCGCTGGCTCCCCTTAAAGAGGAGATGTTCGAGGAAGTGGGAGACCCCGTTGTTCCCGGCCGTCTCGTTGGCCGATCCCGTCCCCACCCAGGTGTCGATGGTGACGAGGCCGCTTGCCCGGGATTCGTGGACGATGAGCTTTACGCCGTTGGCCAGCTCGAAGAAGTGGATGCCGGGGGGAAGGGATTCCTTGGGGCGCGCGGTGGCGGCCGCTTCGGGTGGTGGCGGGGCCGGCCGGTTTTCGAGGGTCGGCCAGAGGCACCCCGCGCCGAGGAGCAGGAGGGAAAACGCCCAAAAGGGCCGGAAAGATCGAAAGGTCATGATGGGAGCCTCACGGAGGATTCTTAAAACGGGCCGAGTCTAGCACCGGGGATGGGCCAGGATTCCACCTTTAACCATTTGTAACAATGCGTTGACAGGGAAGGGGAGGGGCGCTTAGGATGCGCTCCGCCCGGTACCTGACTGGGCAGTTAGTAAGGGTGGGGACCCCGAAGTTCCTCCATATTAGGAAGGTTTCCGCATGACGCCACGAGCTAGCGCCATTCACGCCGTTCCAACGCCTGCCCGGGAGGACCGCCTCGGGACGGCCGTGGACCGGGCCGTCGATCATCTCTTCAACCTCCAGGACGAGCGGGAAGGCTTCTGGTGGGCCGAACTCGAAGCCAACACGACGCTCACCTCCGAATACGTCTACCTCATGCACATGCTCGACCGGGTGGACCCGGAGCGGGAGCGCCAGTGCCGCAACGAACTCCTCGCCGAGCAGCGCCCCGATGGTGGCTGGTGGATCTACCACGGGGGCCCGAGCGAAATTTCCGCCACCATCGAGGCCTACGTGGCCCTCAAGATGACCGGGGAGGACCCCGAATCGGCGCCCATGAAAAAGGCCCGGGCATTCATCCACTCGAAGGGTGGACTTTCCAAGGCCCGGGTTTTCACCAAGATCCACCTCGCGATCCTGGGTCTCTACGACTACCAGGGCACGCCCACCCTTCCGCCGTGGGTCATGTTCTTCCCCGAGCGCTTTTCCATGAGCATCTACCAGATGAGCTCCTGGGCCCGCTCCTGCGTCGTTCCGCTCGTGATTCTCCTCAACGAAAAGCCCGTCTGGAAACCCAAGCGGGAAATCACGATCGACGAACTCTACGTGGAAGAAAAGGGGCTTGTTCCCTACAACTGGCCCTGGAACAAGCAGCAGGTCTTCTCCTGGGACAACTTCTTCATCGCCGTCGATCACGTCCTGCGGTTCTTTGAGAAGACGGGGCTAGTTCCACTCCGCAAGCAATCCCTCGAACGGGCCGAGCGCTGGATTCTCCAGCGGCAGGACGACGAAGGGGATTGGGGCGGCATCATTCCGGCCATGGCCTATTCGCTCCTCGCTCTCAAGGCGTTGGGGTACGCGAAAGAACACCCCACCATGCGCAAGGGGTGGGCGGCCATCGAGCGCTTCGGCATGGACCAGGGCGAAAAATTCCGCCTTCAGTCCTGCATCTCCCCCGTATGGGATACGGCCCTGGCCGCGTGGTCCCTCCAGGAAGCGGGCGTGCCGGGCGATCACCCCAAGGTCCAGAAGGCCGCGCGCTGGCTTCTTTCAAAGCAGATGCATCATTTTGGCGACTGGGCCGTCAAGAACCGGGAAGGGCGCCCGGGCGGCTGGTCTTTCGAGTTTTTCAACCGCTACTACCCCGACTGCGACGATTCCTCGGCGGCGATCCTCGCCTTGCGCGATGTGGAGCTCGGGAAAGACAACGAGTACCTCGAAGTCTCCCTCGAACGGGCCCGGCAGTGGGTCCTCTCCATGCAGTGCCAGGGGGGCGGCTGGGGCGCCTTCGACGTGGACAACGACCAGGAACTCTGGAACAAAATCCCCTTCGCCGATTTGAAGGCCATGCTCGATCCCAACACGCCCGATTTGACGGGCCGCGTGCTCGAAATGCTCGGCACCACGGGCCGGACCATGGACGACCCGGTGGTTGAGCGGGCGGTGAAGTTTCTCCTTGGCGCCCAGGAGGCCGACGGCTCCTGGTACGGAAGGTGGGGCGTCAACTACGTCTACGGGACGTGGGCCGTCCTCTGCGGCCTCCGCAAGATCAATTTCCCCATGGACCACGAGGCCGCGCGCCGGGGCGTGGAATTCCTAAAGCGCGTCCAGAACCCCGACGGCGGTTGGGGTGAGAGCTGCGCGAGCTACGACGTGGGTCATTTCGTTCCGTGCGATTCCTGCGCCTCCCAGACCGCCTGGGCGGTCATGGGCCTTATCGCCGCGGGAGAGGCGGGCTCGGAGCCCGCGCGCCGCGGGATCGAGTGGCTCCTCGCCCATCAGAAGGTGGACGGCCGGTGGGACGAGCCCCAGTTTACGGGGACCGGGTTCCCCCGCCACTTCTATATCCGCTACCACCTCTACCGGGATTGCTTCCCGCTCATGGCCTTGGGCCAGTACGCCAAAGTCACGGGGACGGCCGACTGATCGCCAAATTTCCGGTTAGTTCGTGAAAGCGTCCCGCACGCTGGCGGTGTCGAAATAATCCTCGAACTGGACCACCTCGCCGTCGTGGATGGTCCACAAGTGGCACCACTGGGTGCCAAAGGGCCTTCCCGTCGCGCGGGCCAGGCCTTCGGCCCGTCCCGTGACGATGACGTGCCGCTGGGAACCCGTCAGGACGTGGGGCTCGAACCGGCGCATTTCCACGCTCGCCCCGAATAGCTCAAACCAGCCGGCGACCTCCGTTTTCCCCGCCCGCACCCCGGCGTAGGGAATCCCCCGGGGGCCGTGGACGATCCATGTCACGTCTTCGGAGAGCGCCGCCAGGATGCCCGGCAAGTCTTTTTGCTGGAACCGTTCGTAAATCTTCCGTATGAGCGAAACCGTTTCTTTCACGTGATCCTCCGCCCGATCACGTCCCCGCGCGATCCGGCTTCTACGGGGCAAACGGGGATGACGGATGGATCAAATCGAATTTATTCCGTGACGATGACGTCGGGGTCACAGAATCCTCTTCCGGATTTCTCATCCGATCTTCTTCCCACCCCGTAAGGACCCAGGGATCGAGGAAGTTGAAACGCCCGGCCGGTTGATGCTGGGGGCCTCTCCGGGCGCCGTTTCCTCCAAAACCCAAATTCCGCAGAGAGGGGTAGTAACCCATGAATTCCAGATGGAAAGTTTTTCTGATCGCTTTGAGCGCCGTTGTGGCCGTCGGGGGAGTCGCGCTCGCCTCCAGCCACCGGGAGGCGCCCTTCGTGACGCGCCATCCCAAGGTGGACGCCACGGACTTCTACATGTTCCGGAGCTACGAGACGGGACGGAGCGCCTACGTGACGCTCATCGCCAATTACATCCCGATCCAGGCTCCCTACGGCGGTCCCAATTATTTCACGATGGACCCCGACGCCCTGTACGAGATCCACGTCGACAACGACGGGAACGCGGAAGAAGACATCACCTTCCAGTTCCGTTTCCAGGAAACCTACCAGAATCTGCACCTGAGCATCGGCGGCAAGAACGTGGCCGTGCCGCTCATCAACACCGGAACGGTGAGCTCGGGCGATACGTCCAATCTCCACCGCACCGAGACGTACTCCCTCAAGATCGTCCGGGGCGACCGCCGCACGGGCACCGTGCAGGACGTCACCCACGACGGCGAGAAGGTCTTTACGAAGCCGGTCGATTACATCGGCGACAAGACCTTCACCAACTTGGCGGGTTACGAGGATTACGCCGACGATTTCATCTACGACATCGACATCCCCGGCTGCGGCACCCAGGGGAAAGTCTTCGTGGGCCAGCGGCGGGACCCCTTCCCGGTGAACCTGGGCGAAGTGTTCGACCTCGTAAATACCAATCCTTTGGGCTCCCCCACGGGTGAAGCGAACCTGCTCGACGACGCCAACGTGACGGCGCTCGCCCTCGAAATCCCGATTTCGTGCCTTACGAACGGCGATGAAGACGTGATCGGCGGCTGGACGACGGCGAGCCTTCGGCAGGCGCGGGTTTTGAATCCCTCGCCCCTGCCGTTCGACGCCTCCGTCGAAGGCGGCGCCTGGACCCAGGTCTCGCGCCTCGGCATGCCGCTCGTGAACGAAATCGTCATCGGCCTTCCCGACAAGGACCGTTTCAACGCGAGCGAGCCCAAGGACGACGGCCAGTTCCTCACCTACGTGACGAACCCCACCTTCCCGGCGATCCTCAACCTGCTCTTCATGGTCGATCCCCCGGCCCCGCCCCGCAGCGACCTCGTCGCGGCCTTCTTGACGGGCGTTGCTACGCTCAACCAGCCGGCTGATGTGGTGGGTTCCGAGATGCTCCGGCTCAACACGACGACCGCCGTGACGGTGGCCGGTTCCCAGAGCAACCTGGGCGTCTTGGGTGCTGACAGCGCCGGTTTCCCCAACGGCCGCCGCCCGGGCGACGACGTGGTGGACATCGAACTGCGCGTGGCCATGGGCGTCCTGCAGGAACCCGATCCAAGCATCGACGGCGAACTCCCCTACACGGACGGCGCGTCCTTCGACGCGGGCGATTTCGATACGGCGTTCCCGTACCTGCTCACCCCGCTGCCCGGTTCGCCCTCGAACTAAGGCCGGCCCAACCAGGAGGATTTTATGAAAAAGCACTGGAAGAAGTTCTGGATAGCGGCGCTCTTGGCCGCGGCGGTGGGCGGCGGCCTTGCGGCTTGCGGTGAAGACTCGGTGGACTTCCACTCCTTCGTCGAGGGCCTTCTCGAAGAGACCGCCGACGATACGGAACCGGTGGAGGTGAACGGCATCTCCTTCACCTTCAGCGAGGACGAAACGGTGTTTTCTGACGTGGTCACGCCCTGACCAGGGGCGCAGATGCGCGTCTTGTCTCCCTCTCCCCCGCACCACGGGGGCGGCCCCGAAAGGG